>NZ_WWJY01000168.1 GCF_009865405.1 Streptomyces sp. SID3212
GGGGGCGGGGGGCCGGGGGCGCGGCAGACGCCGGCGGCGCAGAGCCCATGGTCGGGAACTGGTGCGGGGCCAGGGTGCCCGCGCCGAGCGGATGTCCGGCGTACGGTTCCCGGGCGGTCGCGGGATGCGGCAGCGGCAGTGGCAGGAGCGGAGAGCCCGTCGCGCACAGCGCTGTGACGTCACGGTGCTCGTCCTCGATGTCCCGTGCCACCGGGGCCGGCCAACCTGCCCGGGAGCCGTCCCCTTCCTCGCCGTAGGCGACGCGCAGCGCGGCGAACCACTCCACGAGATCGTCCGCAGTCGGCCTCGCCGCCGGGTCCTTTGCCAGGGATGCCGTGACCAGGGGCACCAACGGGGCGGGCAGATCATGGAGCGGGGGCTCAGCTTCCGCCACGCGGTAGAGCACCGCCCCGACCGGCCCGCTCCCGAACAGATCCCGGCCCGTCGCCGCGTACGCCAAGACCGATCCCAGGCAGAACACGTCGGAGGCCGCCACCACGTGCCGCCCCCCGGCAATGTGCTCCGGTGACATGTAGGCGGGCGTGCCGACGATGCGTCCTGTCGACGTCAGGGTGGTGGCGGTGCGAGTGCGGGCCACGCCGAAGTCGATCAGCCGCGGTCCGTCCGCGGCGAGCAGTACGTTCGCCGGCTTCAGGTCGCGGTGCGTGGCGTCCGCGGCGTGCACCGCCACCAGTGCGCGGGCCATGCCCTCGCCCAGCCGGGCCAGCGCCCTCATCGGCAGGCTGCCGTGCCGCCCCACTGCCTGGGCCAGGGTCGGCCCGACCACGAACTCCGTGGTCAGCCACGGCAACTCCTCCGTCACATCGCTGTCCGTGAGGCGTGCCACGTAGGGACTGTTGACCGATGCCGCGACCGCTGCCTCCCGTGCGAAGCGCCGCAGATATTCCGCGTCCCGGGCCACTTCGTTGCGGATCACCTTCATGGCCACAAGATCGGCCGGGCCGTACCCCGCGCGGAGACGCTCCGGTCGGGCCAGGAAGACCTCGCCCATGCCTCCCGCTCCCAGCCGGGCCAGCGTCACATACGGTCCGACGACGCGCGGCGAGGTCCCACGTAAATGCCCCAGCATCCGGTGCCCCCAACTCCCCCGACCACCAAGCGGTTGCGACAGTCTGCCACGCGGCCACGCGCAGCAGTTCCGAGCGGACATCTTTGACCACGGTGCCCAGGAGATGATGACGGGCGCGTACGACAGCGCAGGATGCGGAGGGCAAGCAGTGGGCACGTGGGGTGCGGGGAACTTTGACAGTGATACGGCGGCGGATCATCTTGGGGCGCTGGGCAGCAGGTTGGTGGCCGAGGTGAGCGCGGCCATGGCCGGTGATCCTGTGGAGCTCGAACCGGACGAGTATTGGGGCGTGGCCGTGCCCTGCGATCTGGAGTTGCTGCTCGTTCTGGTGCGCCAGGGGTGGGTCGGCTTGGCCCTTCCCTCGCCCGAGGTGATCAGAGGCTGGCAGGAGAGGTTCCTGGGTGTGTGGGAGCGGGCGATCGACGGCTTGGAGCCGGATCCCGCGTACAAGGACGAACGCAGGGTGGTGCTCAACGAGACGTTCGAGCGTCTGGCCGAGGCGTCGGTGGGGTCGGTGGGGTCGGTGGGGTCGGTGGCGAATGGAGTCACCTCTCTCTGATGTGGTCAGTCTCAGGATCGCGATCTCCACCTGGCGTTCCACCCTTGGGTCCAGGTGCTCGTCGGGCTGTGCCAGCAGGCTTTGGGGCATGACAACGACCGAGTGGATCACCGACATCGCCCTCGTCCTGATCGTCTTCCGGCAGCTGCGGGAAGGCCGTCTCGATCTCAGGACCTTTCTGATCCCGCTGGGGATCGTGGCCTTCGTGGCCCACACGTACCTCGACAACGTGCCCACCGCGGGCAACGACCTGGTGCTGATCGGCGCGCTCGTGGCCGTCGGTGCGGCTCTCGGTATCGCCGGCGGCGTTCATACCCGCATCCGGGTCGTGGGCGGGCACCTGTTGATCAAGGCCGGTGCGGTCTCCGCGATTCTCTGGGTGCTCGGCATGGGTGCCCGCATGGGGTTCCAGCTCTGGGTCTCGCACGGCGGCGCCGACGACGTCGCGCGGTTCAGCGTCGCCCACCACATCACCACCGACCAGGCCTGGGTCGCGGCCTTCGTCCTGATGGCGCTCACCGAGGTCGTCACGCGGCTCGCGACGATCTTCGTCCAGGGCCGGATGGTGAACGGCCGGCAGGCGCGGACGACCGCGGCGACGCACCTGGCGCCCTCGCTCGACCGTACGCCCTGAGCATGGACTATGGTCACGCCGTGCCCGAAGCACAGAACGTCCCGGAAGGGCAGAACATCCCGGTAGGCGAGAGCGTCCCGGAGGGGCAGAGCTTTCCGGAAGGGCAGAACGTCCCAGAAGGGCCGACGATCCCTGCGGAGCAGAGCGTGGCCGGTACCGGCTCTGCCCCGTACCGGGCCTCCGGTCCGCCGAACCTCGCGGGTCAGGATCCTCGCGTGGCCTGGGTCCTGACCCTGTGCGTCATCGTCTCCGCGTTCATCACCGTACGGCCGATCGGCCTCAGCGGCCGGGGCCTCGTGGTCGCCGCGCTCCTCGTCGTCAACTCCCTCGCCCTCCTCGCCCGGCACCTGCCCGAGCGCAGGGTCCCGCCCCGCGCGGCCCTGGTCTGGCTGACCCTCGGCATCGTCGCCGCCGCGGCCCTGATCGCCGTCAGCCGCAGCGGATCGAGCTACCTCTTCGCGTTCTTCCTCGTCGGCCACGCCGGATACCGGCTACCGCCCAAGGCCGCCCTGGCCCTCGCGGCGTTCTCCGGCCTGCTGTGCGGCGGAGTCCTGTACTTCCGCGTCGGCCCCGGCCACGACCTGCTGCCCTGGGCCGTCGGTCTGGCCACCGGCGTCCCGGTCGTCGTCGGCATCGTCAACCGCAGCCGCCGACGCGCAGTCCAGGCGGTGATCGAGGCCGCGGAGTCCGCCGAGCGGGCCGCCCGCGCCGAGGCCCAGGCCGCCGTCCTCACCGAGCGGGGGCGGATCGCCCGCGACGTGCACGACGTCCTGGCCCACTCCCTCGCGGGCATCAACATGCAGCTGGAACTGGCGGACGCCCTGATCGAGACCGGTGACCTGGACAGGGTCCGCGAGGCGAACCAGAAGGCGCACAGCATGGTCAAGGAGAGTCTGAAGCAGGCCCAGTGGACCGTACACGCGCTCCGCGAGGATTCCCTGCCGCTGGTGGGCAGCCTGACCGCGATGCTCGACTCGTCCGGCCACCGCGACGCCCTCACCGTCACCGGCACTCCGCGCGAGGTGCCCTCCCGGATCACGCAGAACCTGCTGCGGATCGCGCAGGAGTCGCTGACCAACGCCGTACGGCACGCGCCGGGCTCCGACGTCCACGTAGAGCTGACGTTCGATGCGGCGTCGACGACACTGAGGATCCGCAACAGCGCGCCGACCCGCGCGGTGCGCGCGGGCGCCGGCAGCGGAATGGGGCTGATCGGCATGCGGGAGCGGGTCGCCCTGCTGGGTGGCACGATCACCGCGGGCCCGGTCACCGAAGGACCGGACGAAGGCGGCTGGCAGGTGGAGGCAGTGATCACGGGATGAGTGAACCGGCGCGGAACACCCGGCGGCTGCGCGTGATCGTCGCCGACGACCAGGCAGCCGTACGGGAGCCGCTGGCCGCGGTCCTCGGTCTGGCCGAGGACATCGACGTCGTCGCCTCGGCCGCCGACGGCACCGAAGTGCTCGCCGCGGTCGCCGCGCACGACCCGGTCGACGTGGTCCTGATGGACCTGCGGATGCCCGTGATGGACGGCACCGAGGCGACCCGGCGGCTCACCGAGGAGCACCCCTCGGTCGCCGTGGTCATCCTGACCACGTTCGCCGACGACGACTCCGTCCTCGCCGCGCTGAGCGCAGGCGCCCGCGGCTACCTCACCAAGAACGCGGGGCGCCAGGACATCACCCGCGCCATCCGCGCCGCCGCCGCGGGACAGTCCGTCCTCGACCGCGAGGTCCAGGACCGCCTTCTCGCGGCGGTCCGCGCGAAGCCCCCGGCCCCCGGGCCGCTCCTGCCCGGCGACATCACCCCGCGCGAGCGCGAGGTCCTCGCCCTGATCGGCCAGGGCCTGCCGAACCGCGCCATCGCCGAAAGGCTCTTCATCAGCGAGGCCACGGTGAAGACGCACATCAACAACCTCTTCGCCAAGGCCGGCATCAAGGACCGCGCCGACGCCGTACGCCGCGCCATCGCGGCCGGCCTGGCCTGAGCCGTCGAAAAAGCCGAAAAAGCCGAACAGGTCGGACGGTCCGGCCGGCGGGGCCGTACGCGGACGAGCCGCGGAGCGCACCTTCCCACGGTGCGCTCCGCGGTACCCCGTGCCTCAGGTCAGTGGGCCGACGTGTAGGCGACGAAGAAGGGGTTCTTGGTCGGTGCTCCGCCGGGGGCGAAGCAGGCTACGTAGAGGCGGACCGAGCCGCTGCTCCTCGTCCACGGTGTGTGCAGGCCGCAGTAGGTGGGGCCGCTGCCGTAGGCGGTGACCTGGGCGGTGTCCGACGGGACGCCCACCGAGGGCATGGTGACCGCGTAGGGCGCTCCCGAGCCGGCGAAGGTGTTGGTGGCTCCCATGGAGTTGTAGTTGGTCAGGGGAGGCAGCGAGCCGTTGTACCAGAGGTATCCGAAGGCCCTCGGCGGGAACGCCGGGCCGTGCACCGCCCGCAGGTAGGAGTAGCTCAAGGTCCACTCGGTGTCGTACGGGGCGTTGGACGCGTCGTAGCATGTGACCAGGATCGTCTGCCCGGTCGTGCCCGGTGCCCAGTCGGCCACCTTGCAGCGCGCGCCCTGGACCGCGTCGACCGCGGTCACCTGGAGATCGCCGGCGTTGCTGGACAGCCCGAGACCGGGGAGCCATGCCTTCCAGATACCGGTCGCGCCCTTGCTCACCGCGTTGGTGGCGCCCGTGGAGTTGTACTGGGTGAGGACCGTGCCTGCGCTGTCCGAGTTCAGATAGCCGTACGAGCCCGAGGGCGTGGCGGGCGGTCCGCTGCTGCTCGTGTAGAGAACCGTGAAGGTGGAGTTGGCCGGCGCGCCGCTGGGGAGGTAGCAGCTCACGTAGACGTCCTGACCGGACCCGACGGTCTTCCAGTCGGCGATCTGACACCACAGGCCGGCGGTGTTCACCGCGGTGGCGTGGGCGATCCCGCCCGGTCCGCCGATCAGCGGGAAGTGCACGACGTACGAACCGAGGCCGATCTGGTCCACCCTGACCGGGTTGGCGGACGGAGAGGCCCAACTTCCCCACTGCCGGGAGGGATCGGGTACGTAGCCGGGAGGCGGGGTCGCGTTGTCCAGATACGCGAATCCCCAGCGGTCGGGTACGGCGGCCTGGGCGGGGCCGGCGGCGGGAACGGCGGCGGCCAGCAGCGCGGCCAGCATGCCTAAGACGAGCAGTACGGCCCGGACGGGTCTGGTTGACAGAGCTGAGGTGCGGACGTGCATCGGCGTGCCTCCTGTTGATGAGTGCTGCCTGCGCGATCCGTGCTTGAGCCTGTGGGACCGAACGTGTCCCTGAGGCGGTGCCTCAGGGCGGACGCCTGACACGTGCCACCGTTCGAATCCGTTGCTCACTTTCCCAGAAGTACGGCCCGGCACAACGCTCTCCGCCAGCCGTTCCGGTGCTCGCCGCATATGCCCCTGCGGCCCCGAGGCCCCCTCCGTTCCGTCGGCCCGCGGCGTGGGTCAGCTGTTCCGGCCGCTGCGTCGCCCTCTCTCATTTCTTCCTGCCTCCTCCACCCCACCCGCTCCTCGGGCACCACAGCCGGGATTGTCCGGAACACACCTCCCTCACCCCGGATCCGCCAGGTGCCGCACAGGGGTTACGAGGTTCGTTGCATGTGGCTACTATCGGCCACCAGTCGCCGGACTTTGGCGATTTTTCCTCATAGAGGCACCGAACGGTGAGGGGAGCATCCCTAAAGTGACCGGATTGGGTAGGTTCGGGCGCGGGCCCGGGGGCGGGCGGACCCGAGACACGGCCAGCGGGAACCAGCCACCGGGTGCGGCCGCGCCGACGTCGACCCAGCTGGTCGCGGGGCCGGTCGGGTCAGGAGGCGGCTCCCGTCGACTGCCCCTGCGTACCGTTCTGATCATCCTCGTGGTCGTGCCGAGCCTCGCGCTCGCGCCGCTGTGGGGCCTGAGTACGTATCAACTGGCCACCCGCTGGCAGTCGGAGAAGTCCCAGACCGACCTGACCGCCTCGCTGAACCGGCCGGCGTCCGACCTTTTCACGTCCCTCCAGGAGGAGCGGCGGCTCACCGCCGAAGCGCTGGGCGACCCGGGCACCGCCACCCGTCGCGAGCTGGCCGCCGCGCGCACCGCGACCGACAAGGCGGTGACCGGCTTTCGTCCCGTCGCGGCCGAGAGCACCTCGCACGGGCAGCAGGGGCTCGGCAAGGCCCTCGCCGACACGGTGCACGATCTCGACGAACTCTCCGTACGGCGCAAGGCGGTGGACTCCCGGTCGGCCGGCCAGAAGGCCGCGTTCGACTACTACAGCGGCACCGTCGACTCGCTGATCGGTGTCTTCACGGCGCTGGGCCGCAGCAGCAACGCCGGTGTGACCTCGCTGGCGCACACCATGGTCGACCTCTACAGCGCCATCGACATGCTCGGGCGCGAGAACGCCCTGCTCGGCCGGAACTGGAAGACCGGATATCTGACGATCGAGGAATACAACGTGTTCGTCGACGCGGTCGGCGCTCAGGACTACCTCCTCCAGCGCGTCGCCCTCGGCCTCACGGGGACCGAACGCGACACGTACAAGAAGCTGACGGCCGCGAAGTCGTGGGCGACACAACAGGATCTGGAGGGGCAGGTCGTCGAGGCCGGTCCCCACCACACTCAGGGCGAGTTGGTGCTCGACCAGATCCACACCCGGTGGCGCGAGGCGGTGGACGCCAACTCCCCGCGGCTGCTCGATCTGGCCCTGGTCCGGGCCGCGAACCTCGGCAAGGTCTCCGCCGACAGTGTCAGCCAGCTCCAGCGGACCCTCGTCGTCATCAGCGCCGCCGGCCTGCTGGCCGTCATCCTGGTCATCCTCACCAGCTGGCGCCTCACCGTCACCCTGCGCCGGCGCATCCACGCCCTGCGCGAGGAAGCCGTCCAACTCCAGCGGCGGCTGCCCGACGTGGTGTCCCGGCTGGAGCGCGGCGAGAGCGTCGACGTGGACACCGAGGTACGGCTGGTCGAGCCCACCCCCGACGAGCTGGGCGAGCTGGGGCGGGCCCTGAACGCGGCCAGCCGCAGCGCCGTTTCCACCGCCGTACGCCAGGCCGAACAGCACCGCGGCTTCGAGCGCCTGCTCCAGCGGATCGCCCGCCGCACCCAGATCCTCATCGGCCTCCAGCTGCGCAAGCTGGACGAGCTGGAACGTACCCACGACGACCCGGACGTACTGAACGGCCTGTTCGACCTGGACCACCTCACCGCGCGGCTGCGCCGCTACGAGGAGAACCTGGTCATCCTCGGCGGCGGCCAGCCGCAGCGCCGCTGGCACAAGCCGGTCCAGCTGCTCGACGTGCTGCGCGCCGCGCAGGGCGAGGTGCAGGACTACCGGCGGATCACGATCGACGTCGAGGGCGAGCCCTGGGTGCACCAGCGGGCGGTGGGTCCGCTGGTGCACATCCTCGCGGAGCTGATGGAGAACGCCGCCGCCTTCTCCAAGCCGCCGAATCCGGTCGAGGTACGGGCCGCGCCGGTCAGCCGGGGTCTCGCGGTCGAGATCGAGGACCGCGGCCTGGGCATGGAGCCCGAGCAGTACGCCGCCGCCAACGCGCTGATGGAGGCGCCGCCGCAGCTCGACGTGATGGCCCAGGCAGATGACGTACGGCTCGGTCTGTACGTGGTCGCCCGGCTGTCGGCGGGCCTGGGCCTGCGGGTGGAGCTGCGGCCTTCCGCCTTCGGTGGCACGCGGGTGATCGTGCTGCTGCCGCAGGAGATGGTGGTGGCACCGCAGGGCGAGGCGCCGGGGCAGCCGGTCGTACACGCTCCGGAGGTCCCGTCGTACGCGCCCGGTCCGAGGCGGCACCCGCACGGCGCCGGTTTTGGTCCGGGGACGTCGCACGAGGACGGGCGGCTGCCTTTCCGCGCCAGGGGACACGCGATGGCGAACGTCACCGCGGGCGGGCTCCGGCCGCCGGACGACATCGGGGCGTCCCCGCCGGCCCCTCCCGCCCCTCTGGCTCCTCTGGCTCCTCAGGCCCCGCCGCCCCCGCCGGACGGAGTGAGGCCGCTGCCCCAGCGGGTCCGCCAGGCCAGCCTTGCGCCCGAACTCAAGGTCGCGGCGGAACCGGAGGCGATGGACGAGCCGGACCTCTGGACGGTCCCCGAACGGCCCGGCCGGTCCGGGGCCGCGATCGGCGCGTTCCAGCGGCAGTCCCGGCTGGCCCGGGGAGGGGACGGCTCGGACGGCGGCGTCTCGGCCGAGTACGGCAACGGTTTCGGCGGCACCGGCGGGGGTGTTCACGGGGCCTTCGACGCGACCTTCGACGGCGCTTCCGGTGCCGGGGGTGGGTACGCCCCCGGCTATGAACCCGGCTACGACACCGGTCACACCACCGGCTACGGCTACGACTCCGGCCGCGACGGCGGCACCGGCAACGGCGATGGCGCTGCCAACAGTTACGGCAACGGCAACGGCGCTGCCAACAGTTACGGCTACAGATACGGCAACGGTGACGGCTACGGCGAACGGCCTCCCGCGTCCGACCGGCCCGGCACTCCTAGGACGGATGATCGAGAATGACGCAGCGAACGACGGCCACCGACGTGGATCTGGACTGGCTTCTGGACGGCCTGGTCGACCAGGTCACGGGCACCCGGCACGCCATCGTGCTCTCCGACGACGGCCTGGTGATGAGCCGTTCGCGGACCATCGACCGCCCGGACGCCGAGCGGCTCGCCGCGATCGCCACCGGCCAGCAGAGCCTCGCCCGCGGCACCGGCCAGCTCTTCGGCGGCGGCCCGGTGCATCAGGTCATCGTCGAGATGGCCGACCTGTGGCTGTTCGTGATCTCCGCCGGCCGCGGTACGCACCTGGCGGTGATCGCCTCCCAGGAGGTCGACGCCGAGCTGATGAGCGTCGCGATGCACACCCTGGTCCAGCAGGTCGGAAGGCGGCTGGGCACCGACGCGCGTACGCCACCGTCCGACGACGCCGGGAGAGCCGGATGACGCACTGGACCGAGGGGTTCGACGACGATGACGCCGCCGAGCAACTGGTCCGCCCCTACACGATCACCAGCGGTCGTACGACCCCCGAGCGGGCCGATCTCACCCTGATCACCCTGCTGACGACGGTGCCCGAGACCACCACGCGGGCGGCGCTCTCGGTGCGCAGGATGCAGCCGGAGCACCGCACGATCCTCGCGATCTGCCGGAAGCCCAAGGCGGTGGTGGAAGTCGCCGCCGAACTGGGCCTTCCGGTGTCGCTGGCCAAGATCCTCATCGGCGATCTGGTCGACTCCGGGCAGATGTGGGCCCGTTCGCCGCGGCCGTTCACCCGGCCGGGCGGCCTTCCCGACATGACTATCCTTGAGGCGGTGAGAGATGGACTACGCCAGCTCTGAGCACACGTCCGGCCGCGCTTCCGACCCCACGGCGGACGGTACGGACACCGCTCCCCTGGCCGTGAAGATCCTGGTCGCCGGCGGGTTCGGCGTCGGGAAGACGACTCTGGTCGCCTCGGTGAGCGAGGTCGCCCCGCTGCGCACCGAGGAGTACCTGACCCGGGCCAGCGTCGGTGTGGACGACCTGGCGGGCCTGAACAACAAGTTCACCACCACCGTCGCGCTGGACTTCGGGCGGATCACCATCAGCGCCGACCTCGTCGTCTACCTGTTCGGCACGCCCGGCCAGGAGCGCTTCTGGTTCATGTGGAACGACCTGGTCAACGGGGCGATGGGCGCGGTGGTCCTGGTCGACACCCGGCGGCTGGACGTCAGCTTCGCCTCGATCGACTTCTTCGAGAGCCGGGGCATCCCCTTCGTCGTCGGCGTCAACTGCTTCCACGGAGTGCGGGACCGGACCGTGGAGGAGATCCGCGGGGCGCTCGCGCTGGACCCCCAGGTGCCGCTGTTGCTCTGCGACGCCCGCGACCGGGCGGCCGGCCGCGACGTGCTGCTGGCGCTGGTCGATCACCTGATGGCCGGTCAGCAGGCGGCGTCCACCTAGGAATCGGGGAGGCGGCGACCAGGACGGCATGCCCGGGCCGCCATGGCGACGGCCCCTCCGGGCGAACACCAGGGGTTCGCCCGGAGGGGCCGGCCGCCGTCGGCGGTGCGCCTCCCGAGGATCAGCGGGATCCTGCCGCCGCCTTCCGGCCTTCCGGGCTACCTACCGACCGTCGCGGTCCGTGGGCCGGAAGCCGACCGCGAAGCCGACCGTGTAGACCCGCGTGACCGAACCGTTGGCCGAAGTCACCTTGACCGTACGGGTGGTGAGCCGGGAGCCGGCCGACGAGAGGACCGAGCCGCCGTCGGTGACCTTCACCCGCGCGCCGGACCGCTCCGGTACGGCGGAGACGGCCGGGATCCTCGTGCTCTTCGGCCAGTCGACCACGTACGTGGACACCGCCGGGTCGAAGCCGTCGATCGCGACGCCCCCGACCTTGATCGCCTTCGCGTCGGCGGCACTCGCCCCGGTGGCGTCCGGGAAGTTGGTGACGGTGACGGACCCGTCGGCGCCGACCTTCACGCGTGCCGTCATCGCCGCCGCCAGGTTGATCCGCTCCCAGCTCGCTCCGCCGTCCCCGGTGACGTCGAGCGGGTACCCGGAGTCCGTCGCGGTCTGCTCCAGGATCTGCGTGCGCTGCCCGGTGGTGAGATCCGGGAACGCGGTGATCAGCAGGGCCGCCGCGTCGGACGGTGTCCTGAGGGCCTGCCCGGCCTTCCCCACCCGGGAGAACCCGTACGTCAGGCGCCGCGTGTACAGGTCGACGTGCTGCGCCCTGCTCAGCCCGCCGTACGAGTCGCCCGCGCAGGCCGCGAGCGTGTCGCCGTACCCCTCCTTCTCGCACCGCGCGAGCAGCACGTTCTCCATCTCGGTGTGGGCCTGGGTCAGCAGCTTCGCGAAGCCGGGATCCGCCCAGCGGTGCGCGACGGTGGCCTGTCCCGCGATGCGTCCGCCCATGACGTCGAGCGGGTAGTGGAAGCCGAGGACGACGCGGTTGTCCCCGTACTCCGAGGTCCGCGCGAGGATCGACGGTGCCAACTCCGGGAGGAGCGTGGCGAGGACGGTCCCGGCTTCGTAGCCGCTGTAGGTGTGGCCGCTCGGGTACGAGCCGCTGGTGGCGAGGCTGCCGTACGAACCGTCCCGCGACTCGTAGATGTCGCCGCCGTCACCCACGAACCCGAGCCGTACGTACGGGCGCGGGTAGGCGTAGTGGTCCTTCGCCGCGTCGACCTTGTCGAGATTCTTCGTGACGCGGGCGAACAGGGCGCTGGTCTTGGGCAGTTGGCCGCTGCTCAGGGCGTCCTGATAGATCGGGCCGAGCCGGGAGCCGAGGCCGTCGGCCATCGTGACGGTGGGACTGTTCGTCGCGTCGACCTCGGCCCGGTCCACCTCCTTCTGGGTCGCCGCGTTGTTGACGCGTACGGCGATCTCGTCGTTCTCGGCGGTGAGCGCGGTGCCGTGGGGCACCTCGGTGGCGGCGCCGAGGATGCCGGAGGGGAGGTCTTCGAAGCCGTTGAGCAGGGCGTCGAAGTAGTCCGTGCCGTCGCCGGCCCCGGGCCACTTGTCGGACGCGTAGGTCGCGTTCAGCGTGTCGTCCGGGAAGGGGGACGGCTCGTACGCGGGGTCGGAGGCGGTCGCCGGAGCGGAGGTGGTCGCCGAAGGGGAGGCGGTCACCGGAGCGGTCGCCGAAACCGTCGCCCGGGCGGTCGCGGCCGTCGCCCGAGCCGTCGCGCCGGAGTCGTCCGAGCTTCCGGCCAGGGTGACCGCGGTCACGGTGGCCGTGTGCGCCCTGGCCGTGCCCGTGGTCGTGAGCAGGGCCGTACCGGTGGTGGCGGGCACGTGCGCGGTGGTCCCGTCGCCGAGGGCCACGGTGTAGCCGATGACCGGGAATCCGCCGTCGCCGGCCGCCCGCCAGGTCACCCGGACCTGCTTGCCCTCGGTGATCACACTCCGCACGGCCGGCTTCTGCGGCGTGCCGCCGCCGGTCACCACGGGTGCCGTCGCGGCGCTCGGGTGCGAGGCGCCGAACCGGTTCACCGCCCGGACGCGTGCCGTGTAGGACCGGCCCGTCCGCAGCCGGGTGAACGTCGTGCTCCGGCTGTCCGGATCGTGGATCTGCACCTGGTGGCCGTCGTCGAGGGTGATCTCGTAGCCGGTGACCGGGGAGCCGCCGGTGTCCTCGGGCGCGGACCAGGCGACGGTCACACTGGAGCCGGCCGACGTCGCCGACACCGCGTCGGGCGGGGCGGGCACCGTCCTGGGCTTCGTGGTGAGCGCGGACCTCGCGTGATCGAGGGCGTCGAAGCGGGCGGTGAGGGCCGCGTCCGTGGCCGTACCGTCCGCGACCGCGGTCCTCGCCGCGGCGAGCGCCGTGGTGAACGCCTTCCACGACGCGTCCGTGTAGCGGTCGTTGGTGAGAGCCGACGCGGTGGTGACCAGGTTCTCCAGCCGCAGCCTCGGCAGCGGCACCAACTGGGTGGCGGCCAGGGTGAGTCGGCGCGCCTGCGCGTCGACTTCGAGCTGGGTCGCGTCGTCCGCGTCGAACAGGGCGCGGGCCGCCCCGAGTTCGCGTACGTACACCCCGAAGTCGATCGGGTTGTAGCGCTCCGCGTCGCCGGAGACTCCCTCGTACCGGTCGATCGCCTTCCGCAGCGCGGACTTGTCCGTGACGGCGGGCGTGTCGACGTGGTCGAAGGTGATACGGGCCAGGTTCGCGACGTACGGGTGGGCGGCGTCCGGGTTCGTCGTCAGCCGCAGATGGACGGCGTGCTTGCCGGTGATCGCCTTGGGCAGCACCAGAGTTGTCGTCCCTCCTGCCGACCACGCGCTGCCCGTGACCGGCAGCGGTACGGTCGCGTACGGCGTGCCGGGGTCGGCCGGGTCGAAGGAGTCCAGGTAGAGCTGGACGGCCGAACCCGTGCCGCAGCGGGCGGAGTTGTTGACGTAGGTGAGCGTGACGGTGCTCTTGGGGGAGGCGCCGAAGTCGACGTCCCCGTAGTCGAGCCAGGCTCCGTCGTACGTACCGCCGAGGTCGGTGGTGGAGCCGGAGCCGGGCCAGCCGACCGGCTCGCTCTTGAGGCCGCCACCGCTGTGCGAGCGGAACGCGGTGGCGTCGAAGCCCACGGGGGCGCCGGCCTCCCGCGTCAGGGTCAGCGAGTAGACGTTGCCCACGTACGGCTGGGCGTCCGTCTGCGTGCTGGAGAGGAAGGCGGCGTACACGTCCTGGACGCCGGTGAGGACGGCCGGGTCGAGCCGGACGCTCGTGGTGGCGACCGTTCCCCAGCCCGCACCGCTGTAGTCGAGGGGGATGTCGACGCTCTTCGGGCCGTCCTTCGAGCCGAGGCGCAGTTCGATGTGCGAGTCGGACGCCGCTCGCGACTGCGGCTTGTCGTAGCGGACGGTGACGGTGTCGGCGCCGTCGCCGAGGTCGGTGTCCTTCCACCGCGCCCACGCGCCGTTCGTCACGTTCTCGAAGATGCCGTTCGAGAGGTTGAGCGGGAGCGAACCGCCCTCGGTCTCGGTTGTGTTGGCCGTGGTCAGCGTGGCGAGCGTGGTCGTGGGCGACGCGGAGATCTCGTACGGCGAGAACTGGTGCCAGTCGAAGTTCGACACCCACTGCTGGCCGGACGGGGCGTGGAACACGAACGTCGCGCTCTCCGCCTCCAGCAGGGCGTCCGGGTCGGTGACGCTCGCCTGCACCGTGCTGTAGTACTGCCAGCCGCCGGTCCCGGGCAGCTGGACGGTGGCGACGACCGGGCCGTCAGCGGCTCCGGCGTGGATGTCGACGCTGCTCGGTTTCGCGTCCACCGCCTGCGAGTTGGCGTAGCGGACCGAGACGCTCTGCGGGGCGACCCCGCCGAAGTCCAGCTTCGTGAACCGCTCCCACGATCCCTCGGTGACACCGCCGAGGTTGCCGTCCGAGTTGTTGCGCTCGCTGACGAGGCTGGGGCCCTCCTTCTGGTCGGGGTCCTCGGCCTGGAGGACGGCGTAGCCGCCCTCGTCGAGCGTGAGCGTGTCGATGGCGGAGCGCAGCGCGTCGTCCGCGGCCATCAGCGTGCCGGTCGCGGACGCGGGGTCCGCGAGGACGGTCCGCGCGCGTTCGAGGGCCGAACGGAACAGGCTCCAGGAGCCGTCGGAGTAGCTGCCGGCGCGCACCAGGGACGCCTGGTCGACCAGTGCGCCGAGGGCCTTGCGAGGCACGGCGGCGGCAGAGACGACGAGCGGGTCGGTCGGGGAGATCCCGGTGCCGCCCACCGTCGAGGCCCGTACGCCGTGGGCGAAGGCCGCGTCCTGGAATGTGACGCCGAAGCGCGCGTCGACCTTCGTGGTGCCGGTGAGCGACAGCGTGGCCGTGCGGGAGCCGCTGACGCGGAGGTCCGCCGTGACACCGCCCGGCAGGCCGGTCACGGTCGCCGCCCCGGTCCTGGTGAGACTCGTTCCCTTGCGGGCGGCGAAGGACGCGGGGCCGTCCAGGGTCAGCGTCACGCTGCCGTCGACGGCGCCGTCCGCGGCCGTGTCGACGGTGCCCGGGTGGGCGGAGAGGACGGTGTCGCCCCGGCCCGTTCCCGTATCACCGTGGCCCGTACCGCCGTGGTCCGTACCGCCGTCACCCGTACCGCCGTCACCCGTGTCGCCCGCGTCGGTGTTCAGCGAGTACGCGGGCTCCGTGCGGGCGCCCCACTGCGAGGGCCTGGAGCCCATGGTGAAGTCCAGCGTGCCGCCGGAGATGATCTGGGAGTAGTCCAGCCACGCGTTGCCGAAGCGCTTGCCGTTGAGGGTCGCGCTCTGCACGTAGTAGTCGCTCGGCGAGACGCCGTCCGCCTTCACCGTGAAGCGGCTGCCGTTGGCGTACGTGATGGTCGTGGAGTCGAAGAACGGGCTGCCGATCTGGAACTGGCTGGAACCGGCGGTCACCGGGAACAACCCCAGGGCGGCACCGACGAACATGGTCGACATGGTGCCGGCGTCGTTGTCCATCGTCGGCAGGAAGCCGTTCGGCGAGAGCTTGTAGACCTGGGTCTTCACCGGCGGGGTGAACTGGCCGCCGGAGCTGGGGGCCTCGTTCGTGGAGCCCGTAGCGATGTAGCGGTTCCACGTCGTGCCGGTGTAGATGGCCCGTACCCACTTCTGCGTCAGGCTCGGCTCGCCCACGTAGTTGAAGAGGTACGGCGCCTGGAGGTCGATCTCGTTCGCGTTGGAGTGCAGCATGGTCGAGCCGTCGTCGGCGGTGGAGTCCTCGCCGAACATGTGCCGGACGGCGGCCTTTCCGGCCTTCGGACCGCCCATGGCCTCGATGAGGCCGCCCATGTCGTACGCGTCGTACCAGTGGTACTGCCACAGCGTGCCCTGGTAGAGGCCGGCCGCCTCGAACTTCTCGTAGTCGGCGCTCTGCCAGTCACCGCCCTCGGCGCGCGGGGTGAGCAGACCGACCCCGGTGCCGTCGGCCGCCGTCCAGGCGCCGGACTTCACGAGGTTGTCGATCGCCATGGTCGACTGGGTACGGAGCTTCTTCGCGTCCGCCTTCTTGCCGAGCGCGTCGGCGACGACGGAGAGCGCCCACTGGTCGTACCCGCGCTGGACGGTCGTACCGGGATCCCCGGTGACGTATCCCTGGCGCAGCTGCGCCCCGGTGTAGAAGCCGGAGTACGACAGCAACGCCGGGTACGCCTCGTCCAGCCGGTCGAAGTTCTTGAAGCCCTTCGACAGCGCGTCGGCGACCAGCACCGCCGAGCGCTCCCAGCGCACGGTCGGAACGGAGTGGGTGAGGCTGCCGAGGCTCTTGCCGGAGGCGCGGGCGTCGGCGAAGAGCACGATGAGCGACTGCACCATGTCCCGATAGGTGGACGGGTCGATGTACGCCTCGACGGAGTACTTGCGGAAGTCGTCCCAGGTGGACCAGCCGTCGTAGTACGTGAAGCCGTTCGCCCGGTGCACCGCTCCGTCGGCGCCGCGGTACGTGCCGCTGGTGCTGGTGGCGTTCACCGGCAGCGCGTACATGCGGTACAGGTGCGTGTAGAACTCCTTGGTGAGCGTCGACCCGGGGTCGGATGTCGCCGAGGCGCGTACGGCGACGGCGCCGAGCGCGCTGTTCCACTCCGCCTTCGTGCGGGCGCGCGCCTGGTCGAAGGTGAGGCCGCCCACCTCGTTCCGCTGGTCGGTCGCGGCCTGTTCCGCGCTGACCGGCGAGAGTGTGACGCGCAGTTCGATGTCGTTCCCGGCCGCCCGGTCGAACCCGAGGACGGCGCCGGTGTCGGAGCCGTCGCGCGTGGTCGCGTCGCTCAGCCTGCCGTCGTTGCCCCAGGTCTTCAGCGAGGTCACGGGGACGTTCGTGGTGGCGTGGTAATACAGCTGGTACGAGGCCCCGTTGAAGGATCCCGCGACGAGCCCGGCGATCGAGGTGGTCCCGTCCGGGAGCGTCGTCGCCTTGAGGGTCGAGCGGGTGCGGCTGGTGAAGTTGTTCGCGAGGTCGAGGACCAGCTCGGGGTACGATCCGGCGGGGAAGGCGTACCGCTGCAACGCCGTACGGGTCGTCGCGGCCGTCTCGGCCTTGATGGTGCCGGAGTCCTGCTTCACGGCGGACCCGGTTCCGGAGAGGGCGCCGAGGCCCACCTGATAGGAGCCGGGGGTCGCGCTCTCGTCGTCGTGGCTGTACGGGTGGGCGTACGTACCGGTGGCGGGGCGGCTGTCGTACCGCACGGAGGTCGGGACGACGAGCAGGTCGCCGCCGCCTCCCGAGCCGCCGACGCCGTCGAGGTTCGTGGCGGTGAACCCGGCGATGTGGTCCTCGTTGTAGTCGTACCCGGTGTGGTTGCGGTTCGGCGTGGTCAGCGGGTTGACCTTGGCCAGACCGTGCGGCGCCTGGGCGCCCGGCAGGTCGTTGCCGTCGTCGCCGGCGGTCGACACGAACGGGTCGACGAGCTTCGTGTAGTCCGTAGCGCCGGACGTCCCGGCGGACGTCTGGGCGGACGGGCTCGCGGCGGGTGCCGCCGTGGCCACGCCGGCACCGGCACCGGCCAGCGCGCCGAGGCCGAGCGCACCGGAGAGCAGCAGGGCGACCGTCGCGCGCAGGGGCCGTCGACGTCGGCGGGCGGTGCGCGGAAGAACCGCGCGGGGCAGGGGAGTTCGGGATCTGATGGGCACGTAACCTCTCCAGCGTCGTGATACGCCCGCACAGTCCCCCGGAGAGAGGAAGACAACGTTGTCAGACTCACGCCGGAGCGTGCGGAGCGAGACGGCAGTGCACGCACCGGGATCGCGCCCGCCGCGTTCATGACCATGCGCCATGAGACAGGCAAAAGGCGTACAGCGGGCTAACAGGACTCGCACAGAAAGTGCGCGCCGCGGAGACCGGCGGCCCCGGCCCCGGCCCCCGCCCTCCAGCGGGGTACGTTGCCGTGCGGTGCGGCATGCGGGGCGCCGTGCCGTGCGCCGCGCGGGGCGCGACGTACAGGTCACGGGGCCGTGGCGGGAACAGCAGGTCCGGTCGGCACGGTTACATGTTCCAAGGGACCGGCGCCGTGCGGGCCGGGAGTACGGAGACCGCGGGTCTTCCGCCCCACCAGGATCCGGGTTCACGCAGGAGGACTGTTTTTCATGACTGGCCGACCCTTGACGCTCATGGCGGTACACGCCCACCCCGACGACGAGGCCACCGGGACGGGAGGGGTCCTCGCGCGGTACGCGGCGGAAGGCGTCCGTACGGTCCTCGTGACCTGTACCGACGGCGGCTGTGGTGACGGACCGGGGGGTGTGAAGCCCGGCGACCCCGGGCACGATCCGGCGGCCGTCGTCTCGATGCGCCGTCAGGAACTCGAGGCGAGCTGTGACGTCCTGAAGATCAGCGATCTGGAGATGCTGGGGTACGCCGACTCCGGGATGATGGGCTGGCCGACGAACGACGCTCCGGGGTCGTTCTGGCAGACCCCCGTGGAGGAGGGCGCGGCCCGGCTCGCGGAGCTCATGCGGCACTATCGGCCGGACGTGGTCGTGACGTACGACGAGAATGGGTTCTACGGCCACCCCGACCACATTCAGGCCCATCGGATCACGATGGCGGCGCTGGAGATGCTTGCGTCTGAGGCGGGCGCGTCGGAGGCGGGGGCGTCGGAGGCGAGCGCGTCGGAGGCGAGCGCCTCGACTCCGAAGGTGTACTGGACGACCATGCCCCGATCGGCGATGCGGCGGTTCGGGGAGGCGATGCACGAGTTCCACGAGGACGCGCCGGAGCCGGATCCGGCCGAGGTCGCGGAGATGGCCAAGATCGGGCTTCCCGACGACGAGATCAGCACGTGGGTGGACACGACGGCGTTCAGCGGGCAGAAGTTCGACGCGTTGGCTGCGCATGCGAGCCAGGGGGAGAACATCTTCTTTCTCAAGATGGGGAAGGAGAGGTTCGGGGAGTTGATGGGCGTCGAGACGTTTGTGCGGGTCAGGGGTGTGACTGGCGGGGCCGTGCCCGAGAACGATCTGTTCGCGGGCCTGCGCTGATCCTGCCCGGTGGTCGGTTGCGCTTACTGCTTGTCCTCAATCGCCGGACGGGCTTGGGTGTGGCCTCTGCCCGGTGCGTTTGGTTGCGCTTACTGATGTCCTCAATCGCCGGACGGGCTGGGTGTGTCGTGGTGACGGGGGGTGGGGCCTCCGGAGGCGCGTATGTCCGGACTGCATGTTTTACGGCGCCT
>NZ_WWJY01000019.1 GCF_009865405.1 Streptomyces sp. SID3212
CGGGCGGGTGGGGTCGTACGGCCGTACTGGCGTGCGAAGGAGAGCGTGCGGCGGTGGTCGTACGACCCGTCAGCTCGTACGGCCCTTGGCGTCGAACGCCTTCATCCGGTCGAGCACGCCGTCGGCGGTGGGGTGGAGCATCTCGTCGACGATCCGGCCGTCGGCCAGGAAGATCACCCGGTCGGCGTAGGAGGCGGCCACCGGGTCGTGGGTCACCATGACGACCGTCTGGCCCAGCTCCCGTACGGAGTTGCGGAGGAAGCCGAGCACCTCGGCGCCCGCGCGCGAGTCCAGGTTCCCGGTCGGCTCGTCGCCGAAGATGATCTCCGGCTGCGAGGCCAGGGCGCGGGCGACGGCGACCCGCTGCTGCTGGCCGCCGGAGAGCTGGGTGGGCCGGTGGCCGAGCCGGTCGGCGAGGCCGATCATCGTGATGACCTGATCGAGCCAGGCCTGGTCGGGCTTGCGGCCCGCGATGTCCATGGGAAGCGTGATGTTCTCCAGGGCCGACAGCGTGGGCAGCAGGTTGAAGGCCTGGAAGATGAAGCCGATCTTGTCCCGGCGGAGCTGGGTGAGCTGCTTGTCCTTGAGGGAGCCCAGCTCGGTGTCCCCGATCCGTACGGACCCGGCGCTGAAGCTGTCGAGGCCGGCGACGCAGTGCATCAGCGTCGACTTGCCGGACCCGGACGGGCCCATGATGGCGGTGAACTCGCCCTGGCCGAAGTCCACGCTGACCTGGTCGAGGGCGACCACCTGGGTCTCGCCCTGTCCGTAGACCTTCGACAGTCCGGAGGCGCGGGCGGCCACGGCGGTGGCGCGGTGAGCGAGCGGGGTGGTGGTCACGGCGGGGGACTCCTGTCGACGCGCTGAGTGGACCCCTTCATCGTCTCGGCCGTCCGGCGGCGGTGCGTCAGCCCCGATGCCCGTTCCCGGGGCCCTCTTGGGACTGACCGGAGCCCGCCCGGCTCCTCCTCGGGGATGACACCGCCCCCGAGACAGGGACGACGTACCCCCGGACAGGTACGACTTGAGTGACCGGGCGGCGACTTTTCGTCATTTCCGTACGCCGCAGTAGGTAATGACCACCCGCGCCCACCATGTGTCGATGGCTCATTCCATGTGCTGACGCACCCTCAGGTGTCAGTAAAATAAGACAACATCGGGCCATGGGGCTGAAATTCGGGGCGCGCGCCCCGATATGCTCGTGTGCCAACGCGGAGCCGCGCCACGCCCGGGTGGTGGAATGCAGACACGGCGAGCTTAAACCTCGCTGCCCCTCTCGGGGCGTACCGGTTCAAGTCCGGTTCCGGGCACATATCCGACTTTTCGTTCAGCACCGGAAGCCCTCATTCCGGTCCGACGACTTCTCCGCCCGGGCCGGCCGGCCCGCCCCCGCCCCACCGGTGTGATCGACGGCACCCGTTTCGGGTCACGATCACGGAAAGATCCTCCCGGAGCAGTAGGGTGTTCCTTTTGCTCGCCCATTACTCTTGTGCCAAGGCCGCGCTGGGTGGCCATGGAGGAGTGAGATGAGGAGCAGCAACCCGGTCTTCTCGCGACGGGGCTTCAGCCGCGACAACGGCCATGCGGGCTTCACCGCGGCACCGGCCGGGGGCCCCGCCGTAGGAACCAACCCCTACGCGACCAACCCTTACGCGCCTCAGCAGGGCACTCAGCTCGGTGGCCCGCAGGCGCCCGCCCGCGCGGACGTCATGACGATCGACGACGTCGTGGCCCGTACGGCCATGACGCTGGGCACGGTCGTGCTCACGGCGGTCCTGTCCTGGGTCCTGCTGCCGGTGGACGACGCGAACCTCGGCAAGTCGTACGGCATCGCCATCGGCGCCGCGCTCGTCGCCTTCGTCTTCGCGATGATCCAGTCGTTCAAGCGCACGCCGGTCCCGGCGCTGATCTTCGCGTACGCCGCCTTCGAGGGCGTCTTCCTCGGGGTCATCAGCAACGCGGTGAGCACGTACATCTCGCCGGGCGTCGTGATCCAGGCCGTGCTCGGCACGATGGCGGTCTTCGCCGGCGTGCTGATCGCGTACAAGATGCGCTGGATCCGGGTCACCCGCCGCTTCTACGGCTTCGTGATGGCCGCGGCGATGGGCTTCCTGATCCTGATGGCGGTCAACGCCCTGTTCGCCCTGTTCGGCGGCGGTGACGGCCTCGGCTTCCGCAGCGGCGGCCTCGGCATCCTCTTCGGCGTGGTCGGCATCATCCTCGGCGCGTGCTTCCTGGCGCTGGACTTCAAGCAGGTCGAGGACGGCGTCGCGTACGGCGCTCCGCGCGAGGAGTCCTGGCTGGCGGCCTTCGGCCTCACCGTGACGCTCGTGTGGATCTACACGGAGATGCTGCGGGTCCTGTCGATCCTTCAGGGCAACGACTGACACCGCGACAGATAGACGCGAAGGGGTCCGTGGCGGGTGCCACGGACCCCTTCGCGTGCCCGGGGCGCGTAGGGTCGCGGCGTGCTCGATACAACGCCCCTGACGGCCGCCGTGGACCGATTCGCCGACCGCCTGCGTTCCGCCCCCCGCAGCAGGCTCCAGAGGGGCGCGGCGGCCGAGGCGCTGGCGCTGGCGAGGGAGCTGTCCGTACGGGCCCAGCGGCTCGAAGCGGCCGGCGACGCGAGCGGCGGCGGCGATGGTGGCG
>NZ_WWJY01000169.1 GCF_009865405.1 Streptomyces sp. SID3212
GGTCCGACAACGCCGCGAGCGCGCGTGCCAGGCGCCACGAGCCAGACCCCACTTCGCGGACACGCCCTAGCGGTCCCGCGTCAGCCGGCCGCGGCTGTGCCGACCTCTTCCCGGTACGTACGGGCCGTGGCCATCAGACCGTCCAGGGCGTCCCTGGTCCGCAGCAGGTCGGCGATCCGCGCCGAGAGCCGGTCGCGCTCCAGCTCCATCCGCTCCAGCGCGAAGTCGGAGTTCGCCTCGCTGGGAGCGTCCACGCAGGGCAGCAGCTCGACGATGGTACGACTGGACAGGCCGCCGGCGTACAGGAGCTGGATGAACACGACCCGCTCGACCGCGGCGTCCGGGTAGTGGCGCTGCCCGCTGGCACTGCGGGTACTGGTGAGCAGCCCCTGCTCCTCGTAGTAACGCACCGACCGCACGCTGACTTGGGCCCGAGCCGCAAGCTCCCCGATCCGCACGAAGTCCTCCTGACTGTGTGTCCCGCGTCCGCGCCCCGTGTCCGCGCCCCGTGTCCGCGTCCCGCGTCACAACGGCTTGCCTCTGACATCAATGTGAGGTTTTAGCGTAGTCGCCGTGCCCGACTCCGGGCGCGCGGACCACGAAGGAGCCCCGCATGACGACCCTCTTCACCAGCTACCGGCTCGGCGGCCTGGCCTTGCCCAACAGGGTGGTCATGGCCCCGATGACCCGGGTCCGGGCGGCCGCCGGCGGTCTGGCCACGCCGTCCATGGCTGCCTACTACGCCCAGCGGGCCACCGCCGGACTGATCGTCAGCGAGGGCGTGCAGCCGAGCGCGATCGGGCAGTCCAACCCCGGTACGCCCGGCCTGCACACCGACGAACAGGTCGCCGCGTGGCGGCCCGTGACCGCGGCCGTCCACACCAACGGCGGCCGGATCTTCGCCCAGCTGATGCACGGCGGCCGGGTCTCGCATCCCGACACCATCGGCGTGCTGCCGGTGGGGCCCTCGGCGATACCCGCGGTCGGCGACGTGTTCACCCCGACCGGGCCCCAGGCCGCCCCGACGCCCCGCGCCCTGGACACCCTCGAAGTGCCCGAGCACGCCCAGGCGTACGGCCGGGCCGCCCGGCGCGCCGTCGAGGCGGGCTTCGACGGCGTGGAACTGCACGGTGCCAACGGCTACTTGATCTCCCAGTTCCTCTCCTCCAACGCCAACCGGCGCACGGACCGCTACGGAGGGCCGGTCGCCGGGCGGATCAGATTCGCCGTCGAGGCCGCCGCCGCCACCGTCGAGGCCGTCGGCGGAGCGAGAACCGGCATCCGGCTCTCACCGGGAGGAACGTTCTGGGGAATCAAGGAGACCGACGTCCTGGAGCTGTACACCGCGTTGCTGACCGAACTGGCCCGCCTCCAGGTGGCGTACGTACACCTCGAAGCCACCACCGACGAAGAGACACTCCTCGCCCTGCGCCGGGCGTGGCCGGGCACGCTGATCGTCAACCCCGTGCTTCCGATGGGTCCCAAGCAGACCGGCCGGGACGACGCCGACCACTGGCTTGCGCTCGGCGCCGACCTCATCAGTTTCGGCCGTGCCTTCATCGCCAACCCCGACCTGGTCGAGCGGCTGCGGGGCGGACTCCCGATCGCCCCCGTGGACGAAGCGACGTACTACCAGGGCGGTGACGCGGGCTACCTGACCTACTCGGCCCACCAGTACGGGCGTTGATTCCGGCCCGAGGAGGCGACGTCACGACGTCACGGCTTCACGGCCTCACAGCTTCACGGCCTCACGGCTTCACGGCCTCACGGCCTCACGGCTAGGAACCCCCACTGCACGCACGCGTCGCCCCCCTCCGGAGCCGTAACCCCGGTCGGCAGGACCAGTTCCGGCAACGGGCCCAACCCCGGCGGCAGCAGGGTCAGGCCGCGTGCGCAGTCGGCGATCTGATCAGGTGTACGGGCCAGGTACGCCCCCTCCGGGTCGGCCTGTACGTAGTGCTCCTGCATCCTGAGCACGCCGGGCGTCTCGATCGTGTCGCACACGGCCAGATAGGAACCGGAGACCAGCCGCCGCGTGTACCGCTCCACCAACTCGGCCGCCTCGTCGGGCGGAAAGTGACCAAGCGTCGACAGGACGAGCAGCGCAACGGGCTTGTCCAGGTCCAGGACCCCCGCCGCGTCCTCCAGGACGGCACCGACGTCACGAAAGTCCCGCCGAAGACAACGGACCACGCCTTCGGGCGAACCCCGCAACGAGCCGACGTGGTCGAGCACGACGGGATCGTCGTCGACGTACACGATCCTCGTCTCCGGAGCCGCCTCCTGCGCCACCCCATGGGTACCGCCGCCCGTGGGGATGCCGGCGCCCAAATCAAGAAACTGACGAATCCCACCCTCCCGAACGACATGGGCGACCACCCGCTCCTGAAAGGCCCGCGACTCCAGAGCCGCCGTCCTGATCTCCGGAAAGGCACCCATCATCACGTCGGCGAGGTCCCGATCGACCTGATAGTTGTCCCGACCACCCTGGCTGTAGTTCCAGATCCGCGCGGAGTTGGGAACGGTAGGCCCGACGCCGATGCCGGGACGTACGGAATCACTCATCCGAATTCCTTACTCATCAGGGACAGAGGACCGAAACGGGACGACGCCGACCGCGTCCGTCGCAGCCACGATCAACGCCACGAGGTTGTTGGTCCAGCAGTCCGACTCCTTGGTTGCCACTTCAACATCACAACCGCCGCACACAAGGTTGGGGCCGTCCTGGCCGGCAACTCCGCAGCAGCCGGAGAGACGGCGGGAATCCGGGTGCGGCGCCATCCCCGGAACGTCATCCGGATGCAAGATCAGCAGACTCGCATCAAAATTGGCCTGGAAGGTCCCGACGGCCATCCGGGGAGAGACGATCTTGTGGGTCGCCATCACCTCAGGGCCTTTCAACGGCTCCCCGAGCGCGACCTCGCCCGTCAAGGACTGCCCACAGTTGACACAGCCAAAGATGGTCATCCCCGGTCCTCCCCTCCTCGACCATGACCACGGACCTTCACCTGAACGTCCTTGTTTCGCGTCACCGCACCATCGTCCCCACCACAACAGGGCAGCAGTCGTGCCGGCCTCGGGTACGCCAGGGCCCAGGTGCGCGGGACGGCGGCCGGGCAGGCTAGTTTGCTGGGATGAGTCTCCTTGATGATGTGGCCGAGCGCGACGGCTGGCGCTGCTGGGTGTGTGACGAAGCGGTCGACCCCGACGAGTCGGTGAACGACCCGCGGGGCCCCAGCGTCGACAGCCGGACCGCCGACCGGAAGGCCAAGGTCGCCGAGCGGCTCGCGCACCGCGGATGCAACACCCGCAAGGGGGCGGTCAAGGTGGTCATCCCCTGGCCGGACCACCTGTACGTGGTCGAACCCGCGCCCCTGATCACCGTCGCCGGGAGGCTGGAGCGCAAGGGGGGCCGCGAGATGGTGGGCCGTTGTCCTACCGAGCGGGACGCCCAAGAGGCGGCGGATTGGCTGGTGGACCGGTTCTCCCGACTCGTACCGGGACTGCCGGTGACCGCCGACATCGAGCCGGGCGGCGGCCAGTTCCTCATCACCCTGGCCACCCGCCGCCGCTGACCACTCTGCGGCGGCCTCGTCGCTCACGCCGGTCCTGCCCCGCTCCTCCTCGGGGACGGTGTATCCAGAGACAGAAGGCCATCGCACGGTCATGACCACGGAGTCGTCCTCGGCGCACCAGGAGTGGTCCACCCCCTGGCCCCGGACGACGTAGTCGCCCAGCCACAGCCGTCAACGGTGGGGCCGGGCCCTCGGCATGCGGAGCGGGTCCACCCAGGCAGGAGTGGACCCGTTCCGGATCGGCCCCACCGGGGGAGGGCGTCGTTCACCGGCACTCGTCGACCAGCCGCCGAGCGGCCACCTCCGCCCCGTCGGTACGGAGTCGGCCTCCCAGGGACCTCGCACGCGCCCGGGTCGCGGGTGACAGAGCGGTCTCGAGCGCGCGGCCCAGGGATTCGACGGTCGTGGTCGGAGCGTCGAGGGCCGCGCCGAGGCCCAATGCCGCCACCCGGCCGGCCCAGTACGGGTTGTCCGACAGCTGGAGCGGTATCACCACGTGCGGCGTACCCGTCCGGGCCGCCGTCAGCGTCGTACCCGCGCCCCCGTGGTGGACCACGGCGGCCACCCTGCCGAACAGGTTCTGATGGTTGACCTCGCCGATGGCGAAGCAGTCCTTACCGTCGTCGACAAGCTCCAGGTCCGCCCAACCACGGGACACGAGCACCCGGTGCCCCTGCGCGCGAACCGCCTCGACGGCCATGGAGCCGACGCCCTCGGCCGGGGACATACTGCCGAAGCCCACGTACACCGGCGGACTTCCCGCGTCCAGGAACCTCTCCAGGTCCACCGGCAGGGGACGTTCGTCCGCGAGCGTCCACGCACCTGTCTGTACGACGTCGAGACCGGGGGTCTCCCGCCACGCCCCCAGGTCCGGGTCCGCCGCCAACCAGGGACGGTCGGTGATCACATGGTCGCGCACGTTGCTCACCGGCGGCAGACCGAGCGCCGCCCGGTGACGGTTGAGTGCCTCGCCGAACTGCGCGTCGACGTTCCGGGCGTCGAGCGCCCACCGTGTCCGGTGGTCGGCGGCATCGGGCTCCGGCCAGCCCGGCCGCGGCGGTGGGGCGTGGTACGGCGACGGCAGGTGGACCGCGGCATAGCTCACGTACACATAGGGGACACCTGCGGCCTCGGCCACGGATCGCGCGGCGATCTGCCCCAGACCTGCCGCCACCACCACGTCACATCCGTCGAACGCCGCGGGGAAGGTGTCGAACTGCGTCTCGACCAACTCGTCCCTGTAGCGGGCCAGTTCGGTCGCCGAGGGCAGGACCTTCCCGCGCATCACCTCCCTGACAGGCGGCCCCACGGGCACCAACCGCACTCCGATACCTTCGAGCCGCTTCGCGAACTCCTCGTCCGGCGGGGCGGACATCCGCACGGCCACGCCAAGTGCCCGTAGCCGCACGGCGAGTGCCACCAGCGGTTCGACGTCGCCACGTGTCCCGTATGTGGACAACAGCACCCGCATTCAGCGTCCCCCTTTCCAGGGTTCCTCGGCTTCCTCGGGTTCCTCGGCTTCCTCGGCGCAGAGCCGCACCGGTGGCGACGGCGCGCGCCTGCCCGCCCCGGGCCGCAGAGGTTCGGCGGTGGTCGACTCTGGGCAGTCTGTGCTCGGCGAAGTGTGCAAGCTCCCCCGTCGTCCCCACAACCGGAGTGCAGCGATGCAGAGTTCGTCCACACCCGTACCTGATGTTTCGGTCATCCTGCCCTGCGCCGGGTACGGAACACGCTTCGGGGCGCCCTACCCGAAGGAGTTGCACTGTCTCGCTCCCGGGGTCACCGTGCTGGACCGCAGCCTGGAAGGCGTCGTCGAACTCGCCAAGAGCGGACTCCATGTGCGCCTTGTCATCGTCTTCGGAACTCACAAACTGGAGACGGTGAGTTATCTCGCCCGCTATGCCGACATCTTCCAGATGGTCTTCGTCTACCAGAACGAGTCGTTCGGACCCGGTCTCGACGGGGCGATCCGTTCCGCCCTGCCGATCACACGCGGGCCGGTGGCTCTCGTACTGCCGGACATCGTTGTCACAGGCCCGGACACGCCGGGCAAGCTCCTGGACGCCCTGCGCCAGGCGGAAGTGGCGGGCTGGTGTGTGGTGGCCGCGGAGGAACGGGATCACGACACGCTGCGGCAGATGGGCGCACTGGCCGTGGCCGAAACGGGAGGCGTCCTGACCGTGGGAGCGGCCACCGACAAGCCGGCGGATCCCTCGGGCTACAACGCGTTCTGGGGCATGGTGACGGTCACCGAGAGCGAGGCACACAAGCTGCCCGACGTCGTGACCCCAGGAACACCCAACCCCTTGACCGGCGCGGTCGCCCTCATGGTGGAGGGCATCATCAACTTCAACACCCCCACGGCCTGACTCCCCACTCGGACCGCCTTCTTCACCGGCTCCAGGATCGCCACGCACTCGGCGGTCCGGCGGGCCTGTTCAGTGAGGTTGACGGCGGCTCGCGGGGCGCCGAAGTCCAGCGGGACCATGGCGTGGCGGGCCGGAATCCGGGGCGTTTCTCGCTCCCGGGACGCCCTGACCCCGCAGTCACCCGCCGGTCGGGTCCGGATCCACCAGGGCGACCAGCGCGTCGAGCTCGGACAGTCGCGGAGTGTCGAGCGAGCCGAAGAGTTCCCGCAGTATCCGCGTACCGGCCCGCTCCCCCGACACCAGCGCCGCACGCCCTTCGGCCGAGACGGACACGGTTTTGCGGCGGCGGTCCTCGGGGGCGGTGGTCCGGGCGATCAGCCCGGCGCGTTCGAGGGCTTCCACTGTCTGGCTGACGGATCGCGGTGCCTGTCCGAGGAGCTCGGCGAGCTCGGCCTGGTGCAGGGTGCCGCGCTCGGCGAGCAGGCGCAGGACCTTGGCGCGTGACAGGGACAGGCCGGCGGCCGTCATGTGCTGGTCGACCTTCTCGCGCACCCGGTAGGCGACCGACAGGAAACGCAGGCCCACCTGCTCGGGGCCGGCCGCGCCAGGTGTTGCTTCGTACTCACTCATGGTGTCGGGTATCGTCCCACAGGGAATTAATGAGGTACCTCACGAATGGAGTGCGTGATGGATCGTCCCGTCGCCGTGATCACCGGTGCCACCTCCGGGCTGGGTCGGCTCGCCGCCCTCGAACTGGCGCGCGGCGGCTACCGTATCGGCGTGGTGGCCCGTTCCCGGTCCAAGGCCGACACGCTCCTCGGTGAACTTCGCGAAGCGGCAGCCGACGTCCAGGCCGACGTCTTCCACGCCGACCTGGCACTCGTCTCGCAGGCGCGCCGGGTGGGCGAGGAGATCGCCGCGCGGTATCCCCGCCTGGACCTCCTGGTCAACAACGCCGGAGTGCACGCGTTCTCCCAGCGCGTCACTCCCGAGGGGTTCGCCGAGATGACGGCCGTCAACTACCTGGGTCCCTTCGCGTTGACCGCGGCGCTGACGGAGACACTCCTGGCGTCCGGCCCCGCGCGTATCGTCAACGTCGCCTCCGAGGCCGCACGGCAGGCCGGAACCCTGTCGCCGGGACCGGATCTCCGCCGCACCTCGTCCTACACGCGGCGGGAGTCCATGACGCTGTACGGGCGGACCAAGCTGATGACCATCATGTGGACGCAGGAGCTGGCCCGTCGTCTGGCTCCCTCGGAGGTCACGGTGAACTGCTGCGACCCCGGGTTCAACACCACCGGTCTGGGACGGGACCTGCCCGGGGCGGCGCTGCTGCGACGTGTGCTCCACACACTGCGGGTGGGCGACCCGCGCAAGGGGGCCGGGATCATCGTGCGCCTGGCGACCTCTCCCGCTTTCGCGGACACCACCGGAGGATATTTCTCCGTACGCGACGCCACGGCCATGGAGTGCCCCGAGCCCGGCCGCAGTGAGCGCGTACGGGGTGAGTTGTGGGCGGAGACGGTGACACTGCTCTCCGGACTCGACGCACAGTAGGCCGGCTCGACGCACGGTAGGCCGGCGGGGGCGCCTGTCAGCCTCCGGGATGAGCGTCGCCGGTACGGCCGTACCGGCGACAGGCAGTACCGCGGTACCGGTCCCGCGCGAATGGGGTCCCCCGGTAGCTCCAGACCGGACCGTCCGCTTCCTAGGTTGGGGCCAGGTCCTTTCCCGACCCGTCTCGCGCGACCCTCTTCTCCTGGTGGGAGTACTTTTTCGTGGCCACTTTCCTCTATCGCCTGGGCCGGCTCGCCTTTCGGCGACGCCGTTTCGTCCTGCTGATATGGATCGCCGTACTCGCGGCCGTCGGTATCGGTGCCGGCAGCGTGTCCGGCAGTACGACGGACAACTTCACCCTGCCGCGGACCCAGTCCCAGCAGGCCATCGACCTGCTGGAGAAGGAGTTCCCCCAGGCGTCGGCCTCCGGCGCCACGGCCCGCGTCGTCTTCGAGGCCCCGGACGGGCGGAGCCTCGCCTCCTCACCGCACAGGGCCGCGGTCGACTCCCTGGTCGCCGGCCTGAAGACGGCGCCGCACGTCGCGACCGTGTCCGACCCCTTCACCAGCGGCCTGGTCAGCGAGTCGGGCACGATCGCCTACGCCCAGGTCACCTACGCCGTACCGGTGGCCGATGTCACCCCGGCCGTGTCCGACACCCTGCGTGACATCGCCGAGCAGGGCGAGCACGCCGGGCTGACGGTCAGCCTGGGCGGCAACGCCGTACTGGACGAGGAAGGGAGCCGCGCGGCCGAGCTGATCGGCCTGGTGGTCGCGGCGTTCGCCCTCGTGATCACGTTCGGATCCGTCGTCGCGGCAGGGCTGCCGCTCCTGTCCGCGATCTTCGGCGTGGGCGTCGCCCTCAGCGCCATCACCATCGTGTCGTCGTTCGTCGACATGGCGTCCAACGCCCAGACCCTGGCCCTGATGCTGGGCCTGGCGGTGGCCATCGACTACGCCCTGTTCATCGTCTCCCGCTACCGCGGTGAACTGCGGAACGGGCACGCGCCCGAGGAAGCCGCCGGCCGGGCGCTGGGAACCGCCGGCTCGGCGGTGGTCTTCGCCGGCCTGACGGTGATCGTGGCGCTGGCCGGCCTGAGCGTCATCGGGATTCAGATGCTGACCGCGATGGGCCTGGCCGCCGCCTTCGCCGTGACCGTCGCCGTCCTGGTCGCGCTGACCCTGCTTCCGGCGACCCTGGGGTTCACCGGCACCCGCCTGGTCAACGGCCGGTTCGCCGGACGCCGGACGAAGGCCGCCGAAGGCGGCCGACGCGTCACCATGGGGGTGCGGTGGGGCCGGTTCGTCACCCGCCACCCGTGGAAGGTGCTCCTAGCCTCCGTGGTCGGCCTGGGGGTGCTGGCCATCCCCGCCCTCTCCCTGCGGCTGACACTGCCCGACGACAGCATGGCTTCTCCCGGCAGCACCCAGCGGGTGGCGTACGACACGCTCAGCAAGGGATTCGGACCGGGGTTCAGCGGGCCGCTGACCGTCGTCGTCGACGCGCGGGCCAGTGACGATCCGCGGGCCGCGGCCGAGGACACCTCCCGGGTGCTGGGCCGGCTCGGCGATGTGGCCGCCGTCCGCCCTCCCGTCTTCAACCGGACCGGCGACGTCGCACTGATCACCGCTGTCCCGGACAGCTCTCCCACCAGTGAGGCCACCGTCCGCCTGGTGGCCGACATCCGAGACCGGAGCGGCGCGCTGGAGAAGGGCAGCGGCGCCCAGTTGATGGTCACGGGCACCACGGCCGTCAACATCGATGTCTCCGGCAAACTCGGCGACGCCATGGTTCCGTACCTGGCCATCGTCGTCGGTCTCGCCCTGATTCTCCTGCTGCTCGTGTTCCGGTCGGTCCTGATCCCGGTCAAAGCGGCCCTCGGTTTCCTTCTCAGCGTGGCGGCCACCCTCGGCGTCCTGGTCGCCGTCTTCCAGTGGGGCTGGCTGAAGGGTCTCTTCGGCGTCGACGAGACCGCCCCCGTCGTCAGCCTCCTGCCGATCCTGCTGATCGGTGTCGTCTTCGGTCTGGCCATGGACTACGAGGTCTTCCTCGTGTCCCGTATGAGGGAGGAGTACGTCCACGGCGCCGGCCCCACCGAGGCGATCATCACCGGCTTCCGCCACAACGCCCGTGTGGTCACCGCCGCCGCCATCATCATGATCTCCGTGTTCGCGGGGTTCCTCCTCGACGACGTCGCCCTGGTCAAGTCGATCGGCATGGGGCTCGCCTCCGCCGTCCTCTTCGACGCCTTCGTGGTCCGTATGACGATCGTCCCCGCTCTGATGACCCTGCTCGGCCACCGCGCCTGGGCCCTGCCCGCGTGGCTGGACCGCGTCCTGCCCGACGTCGACGTCGAAGGCGGGAAACTGCGCGACACCCTGGCGGCGCGCGAGGAGGCCGGGGGCACCCCGGCCCCGCGCGACCACGAACCCGCGGCCGCGCTGGTCCGATAGGACGGCGCCCGGCCCACACCCACCACACCGTCCTCCCATGGCCGACCGCCCGACCGCCGACCCGGTTCCCCGGGGCCGGCGGGCGGGCAGGCGGCCCGATGCCCGGAAACGAAGGGCGCCCACGGTGACAGCACCGAGCACAACCGCCCCCGCGGACCACGACGACCCCCGCACCTCCCGGCTGCCCCAGGCCCTGACGAGCGATCCGGGCCAGCGCGTCACCGTCTCCATCATCACCGGCCTGACCACGTGGCGGATCACCGACCAGGCCCACCCCCAGCTGCGGCGGTGGGCCGTACCGGCCTTCTGCGCGGCGCTCGGACTTCCCTCGCTACTCAGTCCCACCAACCGCGCCCACCTTCCGGCCGAGCTCGCCCTCACCCTCGCCTTCACGCTTCCCCTGCTGTGGCGCGAGAAGCGACCCGGGCTCGTGTTCGCCGTCACCACCGCCGCCTCGGTCGCGGCCCTGCACCTGAACATCCTCAACGGCGCCGACGCCGCGCGCATCGTGGCGCTCTACAACGTCGGCCGCTACGGCACTCCCCGCCAGCTGGCCACCGCCTGCGCCATCACCGCGGCCCAACTCGTCGCCTGGGTCTGCGTCTTCTGGAACAGCGGTCACCTCCAGCACGCGAAACGCCCGGAGATGGTGACGCTCCTGGCGATGCTGGCCGTCACCGCGTGCGCCGGCCTCGCCATCACCGGCCGCCTCGCGAAGGCGTACATCGTCGCTCTGGAAACCGAACGGAACCAGCAGGCGCGCCTCGCCGCCACTCACGAACGCGCCCGCGTCTCCCGCGAGATGCACGACGTTCTCGGCCATACCCTCGCCGTCATCATCGGCCTCGCCGACGGGGCCGCGGCCCTGGCCAGAACCCAACCCGAGCGGTCCGCCGACACGTTGCGCATCATCGCCGACAGCGGCCGTGACGCACTGGCCGAACTACGGCGCCTGCTCACCGTCATCGACGATCAGCAGGCGCCGCACGACGGCGCCACCCCTCTCAGCCCCCAGCCCGGTCTGGCCGACCTCACCAGCCTGCTGGACCGCGTCAGGGCTGCCGGCCCGACCGCCACCCTGCACACCGACGGAGAACTCGCCGGACTGACCCCAGGACTGCAACTGACCGTCTACCGCATCGTCCAGGAGGCGTTGACCAACACCCTCAAGCACGCCGCACCGGACACCGTCACCACCGTCAGCCTCGTCGCACGCACGGACACCGTACGGGTGACCGTCGAGGACACCGGTCCCCCGCGCTCCGCACCCGCGGAGCACGAAGGGAAGGGCAGCGGCCAAGGTCTCCTCGGAATGCGAGAACGCGCCGCCCTCTATCAGGGGCGTATCACCACCGGCCCCACCCCGGGCGGCGGTTGGAGCGTCGACACCGTCCTCACCCTGCCCCGCACCGTCCCGGCCCCTTCCACGGAGAACCTCCCCGCATGACCACCGTCCTCATCGTCGACGACCAGGCCCTGCAACGCCTGGGCTTCCGCATGCTGCTCGAAGCCCAACCCGACATGACCGTCGTCGGTGAAGCCGCGCAGGGCCACGACGCCGTCCGGATGACCGCCGAACTCCGTCCCGACGTCGTCCTCATGGACATCCGTATGCCGGGCATGAACGGCATCGAAGCCACCCGCCACATCGTCGACTCGGGCGGCCGTTCCCGCGTCCTCGTCCTGACCACCTTCGACCTCGACGAATACGCCTACGAAGCCCTGCGCGCCGGAGCCGCCGGCTTCTTCCTCAAGGACGCCCGCCCCGAGGAACTCGTCGTGGGCATCAGAGCGGTGGCCGCCGGGGACTCGGTGGTCTCCCCCGGCCTCACCCGCCGGCTCATCGACGCGTTCACCGTCCGCCACACCGAGCTGAACTCAAGGCAGTTCCCCCACCCTCTCGGACTCACACCCCACCAGCGGCGTCAGTTGGAGGACCTCACGCACCGCGAACGCGAAGTCCTCTCCGCCGTCGCCACAGGGAGGACGAACCCGGAGATCGCCGTACAACTCCATCTGGCCGAGTCCACCGTCAAGTCCCATGTCAGCCGCGTTCTCGCCAAGATCAACGCCCGCGACCGCGTCCAGGCCGTCATCTTCGCCTACGACGTCGGCCTCGTTCACCCCGCCTGATCCCGCGTCCCGCGGGTCGGAACGACCGGTCGGACGCCCGTCCGGCATCCCGGACTCCCCAGGAAGGACATTCCGCTGAACACCGACGCCCCGCGCCTCGACGGCCCGGACACCCCTGTGACGGAGGCGCCGTGAGCGACACCTCCCAGCAGGCCGCCGTCGCGGCCGCGAGCCTGCTCATAGCGGCTGTCGCCCACTGGTACCTGTACGTCCGGCTGGTCAGGGACGTCACCGCCTCGGCCCGGTGGCGCGGTGCCGGGCGGGCGACCGCCGTGGTGCTCAGCCTGCTCGTACCCTCCGGTGTGATGGCGGCCCAGTACGCCGATCCCACCAGGATCGGCGTACTCACCTGGCCCGCGTTCGCCTGGGTGGGCTGCGCCGCCTACCTCCTGATGGTCCTGGCCGTTCTGGAGATCCCGCGACGCCTCATCACTCGTTCGCCCGCCCGGCGCGCGAGCGGAAACCCGGCCCCGTCACGAAAGCCCAGCCGGAACGGGGCCGACAACCGTACCTCCGGCGCGGAGCGATCAGCCCCGACAACGCCGGGGCCGGGCTCCGTCACGGACGGCTCGTGGGCGGCCGACCGGCGCGCGCTGCTGGCCCGTTCGGTGGCGCTGCTCGCCACCGGAACCGCCGTCGCCACGACCGCGTACGGCTTCCGGCGCGGACTGGGACCCCCCGACGTCAGAACCGTACGCGTCGCCCTGCGCCGGCTCCATCCCTCGCTCACCGGCCTGCGCATCACCATGGCGAGCGATCTGCATCTCGGCCCCTTCTTCGGCCGCGACCGCACCGCACGCCTGGTCCGCATGATCAACGACACGTCACCCCACCTGGTCGCGGTCGTCGGCGATCTCTCCGACGGTACGGCCGAGGATCTCGGCCCCCACGCGGAACCACTGGCACGCCTGCGCTCCACCCACGGCACCTACTTCGTCACCGGCAACCACGACTACCGTCACGACGTCGACGCCTGGATCGACACGCTCGCCGGCTTCGACGTGACGACACTGCGCAACACACGAACACCGATCGAGCACCGCTCCGGTGTCATCGACCTCGCCGGCGTCACGGACGTGGAAGGCGAACGGAAGCACGACGCCCCGGACTACGACCGGGCCCTCGGCGGCCGGGACCCCTCCCGTCCCGTTGTCCTCCTGGCCCATCAGCCCGTCCAGGTCCATCAGGCGGCCCGTCACGGCGTGGATCTGCAACTGTCCGGGCACACCCACGGCGGAGCGTTCTTCCCCGGGAACCTCCTGGTCCCCCTCTCCCAGCCGGTCACGTCCGGACTGGCCACCATCGGCGGAACGCAGCTGTACGTGTCCCGAGGAGCGGGAACCTCCCCGCCGCCCATCCGGGTGGGGGCACCGCCGGACATCACCGTGGTCGAACTTCATGCGCGGTGACGGGGCGCCTGACGGGATGAACGGGCGTGATCGGGCGTGCGGAGGTGATCAGGAAGGCACTCAAGAGAGGGTTCACGGCCAACGCCTGCCGACCCGACCGCGCCCGGTCCGGGAGCGGGATCGAGACGGTTGCGCGTGAGTGGATCTGTGACGAGTTCTGCTTCGTCGCGTGGGCATGCACATCATGCGCACCCGCCAAAGCCGCAGGTCAGCGGCCCTTTCCGACCGGCTCCAGGATCGCCACGCACTCCACGTGGTGCGTCATCGGACATGTCACCCTGGACACTGGCGGTAAAAGCGCAGGTCAAAGAGTCGTTCTGCTCTCGAACGCGGGCCACCGGGTGCCCGGAGCGTCAAACGAGCGTCACAGCCGCAAGAAGGACCGATGCCTGCGCGTACGTTCCAGGGTGGTCGCTGCGGCCCGGCCCGGGGCATCTCACCGCCTCGGCGATCTTCTTGACGGTCTCCCCCATCCTCATCCCGCGTTGGGGGCAATGGACCGCTTCTCCCCAGTCATAGATAACAGGGCCGTTTTACGCGGCGCCCGAGGACGTTGCCGCGGGTGCCCCGCCTCCTCCTCAACACGGCACCGACCAGGACTTCGAAAAAGCCCCCCTGACAATCACCCTGACCCGCAATGACGTTGCCACCTGTCACCTCCTCACCACCGGAAGCGTTAGGCTCGACGTATGCCGACCAACAACGCGGAGCAACAGGTCAAGGGATTGCAAATCGCCCACTAAGCTGCAGGGCGGGAAGAGTCTTCCCCGCCAGCGCGGGGGTGTTCCGTCCGCAGCGCTCGTACGCCGGCCTCGGGGAACATTGGTACAGCGGTTGGCGCTGAGATTGATCATGGTCGGCTAGCACACCGGCTGTGGGCTCTGCTGGGTTTTGCGGAAAGATCGCCGGACGAGTGCCGGGGGTGGCTACGGTCCCCTCGTGCCAGTGGAGTTTTTGACTGATGAGCAGGCCGAGGCGTACGGGAAGTTCGCCGAGGAGCCGACCCACCCCGAGTTGGAGCGGTTCTTCTTCCTGGACGACGTCGACCGGGATCTGATCGCCCGGCGACGCTGCACGCACCACCAGCTCGGCTTCGCGCTCCAGACGTGCACGGTGCGCTACATCGGCCGGTTCCTCCCAGACGACCCGCTGGATGCGCCAAGGCCGGTGGTCGAGCACCTGGCCGCGCAGCTCGGCATCGAGGATGCGTCGGTGGTGAAGCGGTACACCGAGCGGCCGAAGACGGCGTACGAGCACGCGTGGGAGATCCGGGACGCCTACGAATACCACGAGTGCGACGATGCGGAGTGGTCCCGGCGGTTCCGGACCTTCCTGCACGGCCGGGCGTGGACGCACGCGGAGGGCCCGAAGGCTTCGTTCGACCACGCGGTGGTCTGGCTGCGCCGCAACCGGGTGCTGCTGCTGGGCGTCTCGGTGCTGGCCCGGCAGGTGTCGGAGGTGCGGAAGGTCGCGGACAAGCGGCTGCACGCCACGGTCGCGGGCGCCGCCCGCCGCGCCGACCCGGCGCTGCCGGGCAAGTTGGTGGCGACGCTGAAGACCCCGGAGGGCTCGCGGTTCTCGGAGCTGGAGCGGCTGCGCCGGCCGCCGACGCGGACCACCGGGACGGCGTTCGCCCGCGCGCTGGAGCGGGTGGACGAGATCGGCGCGTACCGGCTCGGGCGGGTGAGGCTGTCGCAGATCCCGCCGAACCGGATGGCGGCGCTGGCCCGGTACGCGCTGGGGTCGAAGGCGGCGCTGCTGGAGCGGGCGGCGGAGCCCAAGCGCACGGCGATGCTCACCGCGGTGATGCGGCATCTGGAGGCGAAGGCGATCGACGAGGCCCTGGACCTGTTCCAGGTCCTGATGGCCACCCGGCTGCTGAACACGGCGAAGCGCAGGACGGAGAAGGAGCGGCTGTCGACGCTGCCGCAGTTGGAGAAGGCGTCGCGGGTGCTTGCGCGGGCGGCGAAGGTGCTGTTCGAGGAGCTGGAGCTGGTCGAGGAGCACGGCGTCGATCTGGACGTGGCCGCGCTGTGGGCGGCGGTGGAGGAGGTCGCACCGCGCGCCGCCGTGATGACCGCGGCGGCCACCGTGGTGACCCTGGTGCCCGAGGACGAGAACTCGGCCGAGGTCGCCATGCGGGCCGCGCTCGCGAACCGGTACGCCACGGTCCGGCCGTTCCTGTCGCTGCTGAGTGAGTCGAAGGCACTGGACGCGGCGAGTGCCGGGAAGCGGGTGCTGGCCGGGGTGCGCGGTCTTCCGGCGCTGACGCGGCGGCGGGTGAAGGACAAGCCGCTGCTGCCGCGCAAGGTGGACGACAAGCTCGTGCCGCTGGCCTGGCGTAAGGCGGTGTACGCCAACCCGGACCTGCCGCAGGGCGCGGTGGACCGGGACGCGTACGTGGTGTGCGTGCTGGAGCAGCTGCACCGGGCCCTGAACAACCGCGGCGTGTTCGCCGCCCCGTCGCACCGCTGGTCCAACCCGCGCGCCCGCCTGCTGGACGGCCCGGACTGGGAATCGGTCGAGGAGGACGTGCTGGCCGGGCTGAGCCTGGACATGCCCGTCACCGAGCACCTGGCGGAGCTGGTGCGGGGCCTGGACGCCGGATAGAAGCAGCTCGCCGAACGTCTTCAGGAAACGGGGCCGACGGCGAAGGTCTCCGTCGAAGTACAGGACGACGGGCGGGTGAAGCTGAACGTCGACAAGCTGGGCGCGCTCGGCGAGCGAGGTCATTTGGCGTGACATGGAACAACGCTCCCTCGCGCAAGCCGCCGACGCGCTGGGCAAGCTGCGCGAGCAGCAGCTCGGCATCCCGGCCAAGGGTCTGTGGCGAAGGGTGCCCGGTGTCACGCAGAACGAGTTCGAGGACTGGGAGCAGCTCGCCGAGGACGACGACTCCGTGGGCCAGCTCGCGAACGCCCTGCAACGGGCGACGCCTGAAACTCCGGACGCCGTAGAGGCGAGGGCGGCGTGACCAACGCACGGCGGAGGGAGACCGACCGGGCATCGGCCGCCTTTCACGTCGCGCTGTCGCAGATCGGCGCCGCGACGGTGACCGACGCCCTGTCCCTGTGGCATGACGTTCCGGCCACGGAACGCGCGACTACGGCGTCCGGCTGGCTGCGTCGGGCCATCTCCCTCGTCATGGGGCGCAGGCGGCAGTCACGCGACCTCGCCCGCGCGTACTACCGCCTCGCGCGGGCGCTACAAACGGGCAGCACGGTCGCGGACCCTTATCACCCTGAACCGGCGTACGTCTCACTCGCTGATCTACGCCGCGAGTTCGCCGAACTGGCCGGCGCCTACGAGCCCCCATCCTCTGCCGACGCAGACGGCGAAACCGCGACCGGCGAGTCCGGGAAAGCCTCGCCCGCAGTCGAGAAGAGTCCTGGCCCCGTCAAGGAGGACGCCCAGGCGGCGCCAGCCAGCGACGAGGAAGAGGACGAAGATGAGGACTGGGACCGCATCCTCGTCGAGGAACTCGAAGGGCTCCGCGAGGAAGAGGAGCGCATCGAGCGGGAGGCCGAGGATGAACTCCGGACCGTACTCGACGCCCTCGGCTCGCAGAACTTGAACCGCCGTCTCGACGAGATCAGCGACGACCAGGCGGCCAAGGCCGCCGACAAGGCTCGCGAGGAAGCACACCGTCAAACGGGCGCCCAGCAGGCCGCCGCGGCTTCCCGCGTCGCCATGAACGGGGTGCGGTCGACTGCCTGGAACCACATGCGTCGCGACCGCCGGGCGCTGGGGTACGTACGGCTGTCTCGTACGGGCGCCCCGTGCGGCTGGTGCGCCATGCTGATCAGCCGGGGCCCGGTCTACAAGTCCCGCAACTCGGCGACGTTCGTCGATGGCGACCGATATCACGACAACTGTCACTGCTTCGCGGCGCCGATCTTCTCCTTGCAGCAGTACCAGGGCTCGGAGTTGACCGCGCTGTCCCGCGAGTACGAGGCCCTGTGGCCCGAGGTCACCAACGGCCTGAGCGGCAAGTCGGCCGTGAGCGCCTGGCGGCGCTTCATCCGCCAGAAGCAACGAGCCGCTGCCCAGGAGGCGCGGCCGTCCGCGAACACAGCCCAGGAGGCATAACGCGTGCCCGAAGAGACCCCTGCCCCCAGCGGCGAGCCGACCGAGCAGCCCCAGGGCGAATCGCAGACGACGGAGACACCGGCCGGCACCCTGGAGGACTCCCTCCCCGAGTGGGCTCGCAAGGAGCTGACCAAGGTGCGAGGCGAGGCGGCCTCGTATCGGATACGGCTGCGGGACGCCGAGACGAAGCTCTCCGAGGCCAAGAGCTCGGAGGAGTTCGAGGCCCGCACTCGCCGACGTGAAAGCGAAGAACGCCGAGCTGGAGCACTCCGTTGCGGTCGGCACGGTAGCGAGGAAGTACGAGCTTCCAGACGAGCTGGCCGCGCGGCTGCGCGGCACAACCGCCGAGGAGCTGGAAGCCGACGCGAAGGCCCTACAAGCGCTCCTCGCCCCGGCTGCTCCGGAGTCCCTCGGCGGCGGCCTCAACCCGTCCGACGAGGACGACGGAGAAATGGACCCGCGCGCCCTCGCGCGCCGCTCCTGGCGCTTCTGACTTCCTTTCAGAGCCGGTATGCGATCCGTTCATCTCGAAGCATCTTAAGCATTCCCCTTAGCTCTTCCTTGCGTTCCGGAGAAGTCTCCGGATCGCTGATTTCCAACTGAACTGTGGCAATGGCCTTTTCGTTCTGGCTGCGGATTTCTCGTTGCTCAAGTTTCGCAAAAAGCCAGCTCATCAAGACAGTGAATGCGATTGCCACTACTGGCGCGAGGTAAAGAAAGACGTCGCTCCAGACCCCGTCGGGGTCCATGTGGCTGCCCACTGCAACCAGCCCGATCCCTCCACCTGCGCCTCCGAAGGAGGCACTCAACTGATCCGCGTTGAAAACCCTTCGAGGCTGCACCGCCAGTACAGCACTGCCGTTGGAGCTTCCCGCCCCCGTTGCCGAAGTTGTCAAGGAGTCACAGCTCCTTGGAGTCGGGCTTGGCGATGTGTTGCAAGTACCGCTCCGCGTCGGTCGGGTTCGACAGGTCGAGGCGCAACTCAGTACCTCCGACTCGCACTGTCACTCGGCCGGGATGACGAGATCTCCGCCAAATCGCGAGTGCACGCGCCACCGCGGACACGAAACCACTCGACCCCAGGACCAGGGCCAAAGTCTCCAAGATCATCTTTCCCCCAGTGGGTGTAGGCACCCATTGAACTAGCGCGTCGCATGTGCGACACAACTATCCCTCACCTTCTCCCCTCGGAGGCCATCCTGCCCACCGTTCAGCACCAAGTAGTCAGGCCGCAGAAGCTCGTCAACACGGCAGTCGGGATGCTCGAACAGGAGTTGCTCATCCCGAACATGTTCCAGAAGCAGGGGGTCGACCAGTTCAAGGGCGCAGACAACGACACCGTCAGCATGAAAGTGGAAGGGATCCTCCCCTTCCACGACTACGCGTGGCGTAACGACCGCAGCACGCCTATCCAGTTTGACGAGTACAGCGAGCGGAAGATCGCCGTCACCTTCGGCGGCAACTCCTACTCCGCGGTCAAGCTGACCGACGAGCAGAACGATTTCGACATCCACCAGTGGAGCAAGCTGCTCGCCCGCAGGTGAAGGCCGTATCTCGTGGTCTTCAGCGCCGTGCCGTGAAGACCCTGACCGGCCAGGAGTACGCCGTCACCATCGGGAACGCCGGCCAGAACCTTCGCGGCGCACTGATCGAGGCGCGACGGGTTCTCAATGCTTTTCACGCGCCGAAGGAAGGCCGCTATCTCCTCGTCGGCTCCGACTTCGAGTTGGCTCTCCTCAACGACGAGAAGCTCAACCTGGCTCAGAACGTCGGCGACTCGGAGGCCGAATCGGCTCTGCGCACCGCGACGCTGGGCGAGCGGTTCGGTTTCCGCATCGTGGTTGACCAGACGATTCCGAGCGAGGCGGCCTACGCCTTCGCCAGCTCCGGCTTCATCTTCCTGTCAGGTGCCCCGTCCGTTCCGCAGTCCGTTCCCTACGGTGCGACAACTTCTTTCGAGGGAATCGCCCTTCGGTGGATTCGCGACTACGACTCCCTGTACTTGCAGGATCGTTCTGTCGTGAACACCTACAACGGCTTCCGGTCCGTGACCGACATTCTCGTCGGCTGGGACGAGGCGAACGAGAAGGAAGTCATCAGCTCGCAGGAGCACTTCGTGCGAGGCATCGAGCTCCAGCTCGACGGCGCATCGAACTACCCGGCCGCGGCCTCTGAGCTTGCGAAGATCACCGGCGTATCCGACGCCAAGGTATGGACCCCCGGTGGCTACAAGCCCGAGACGGACCCCGCCAACGCCTAAAGCAATGGGGTCAGCTCATATGACCGACCGCACCTAGTCACTGATCGATAGATAGCTCTTTAGTGCTGGTGTTGAAATGGTATCGCACATCAGCCTCAGGGAAAGAGACGAACGGTTTCCCGTGATCATCTATCTCGGTCTTTCCTGATTTTCCGTCCGCGACCCAGCGAAGCGTTGCGGTCCATTCGACCGCACGCTTCGCCTTCCCCATCAGGATGAACTTCTCAGGTTCAGAGCTAGAAACTTGGTAGGGGAAATCTATCGGCTCCGATATGGATTTACCGTTGTCGTCCACGTCGGAGACTTTAAATTCAGGATTCGGTACGTCCAGGTCGACCTCAAAGAACCTCGCAGGAAATCCTCCACCGCACTGATCCCCCACTCCCATCAAATCACCCAGACTAGATTTCTTGGCGACGCTCAGTTCAATACCCTCCAGGACAACGACCTGCTCCCTCTTTCCCACGATCGTGACGTCAACCCTGTTCCCCGTGGGGAGCTGAGAGCCAGTGGAGTCTTTCGTTCTTTCCAGAACAGGACGCAATTCCTTACCGAATACGTCCACGCCCCGTAGGTCATTTCTTAGATTCTGCCCCACGAAGCTAGGATCTTTATGCAGAAGCCAGGTTGAGCAAAAAACCTCATCGTTCGCCCCAACGGCGACTACTGGACGATTGGGGTCGTCTTCGGACATAGCAGAGACTACTGCTTCTTCCCCTCTTTGCACCCAACCAGTAACTACAGCCACCCCTATTGCAGCTAAGGCAGCCAACAGGGCCGGACCTCTCCACCAGGGGGCTCTGGCGCTGGTGCCTCCACTGTCGCCAGAGTCAGAATTTCCTGTGCTGCTCATGAGACCTCCAAATTTGGGTTTGGTTTATATCTCACACATCGACTCGCCTAGTTCCGTCACCCAATAGGGGGAATGAATCTGATCTACGCTAGTCTCCAGGATTTGCTTGACCGTCTTGATTGGGAGCCTGATGCCGACGAGCTACGAGTCGGCACCAGCGCCTTGGAGGATGCCACCGAACTGGCGATCATTCATGGTCGGGAATGGCCACAAAGCACCGTACCTCGATTGGTACGGGCACTGGTGCTGAAAGCTGCAACTCGGTACCTACGCAACCCATCTGGCTACACCCAGTCGCGCGCTGGGGACGAGACGCTTAGCTGGTCCGACGCGCATGGCCGAGACGCAGGGAGTGTGCACTTCACCCGCGAGGAGATCCGGCTCCTTGAGGGAATCGCGGGGCGGAAGCCCGGTCTCACGAGCGTCGTCGTGAGCTCGTGGGGCACCAAGCTAAGGCCGAAGCATGTCGGTCGGGTGCCGGTGGACTACGCGGGCGACTCCTTCCCGATGTTCTCCGACGAGATGAACCCCTGGTGAGCCTCCAGCGACGGCGCGGTCAGAAGGCCCGCGTCTGGAAGACGGTCGAACTGGTCGATAACCGGGGCAACACAGCAATCGTCGCCGACCCGGAGGGGCCGATCGAGGTCACCACGGCCTTCATCCCGCAACGCAGCGCGCGGGCCGAAGTGCCCGGACAGCAACAGATCAACGTCACCCGGATGATTGTGGACGCCCACCTCGAAGGCGTCTCCCTCTGGTCCCGGGTGGAGTACGCGGGCCGTCAGTGGGACGTCGTCTCGCCGCCGGCCTACCACCACGGCGACCGCCGGACACGGCATTGGTCGATCGATATCCGGGAGCGGCCCTGATGGTCTTCCTGTACGCCAACACCCCGCGCGTTCTCTCCCGGCACCGCGACGTACAAGATGAGTTGGAGCGCGTGGTCTTCGAGATCGCGGTGAAGGCCGAGGAGATTCTCGTTCAGCACCGCGCCGACGGTGACTCCTCGATCGAGGTCGAGGAGGGCGACGTTGACAAGTACGTCGTACTGAGTGATGAGCGCGGCCAGAAGGCGGCCCTGTCGATCGAGTACGGCCGCAGCGCGTCCGTCGTCGTGCGCGAAGACCGGCACGGCAACAAGTTCCTCGCCACGGCGCCTGAGATGGACGGGCTGTACGTGCTGGCGACGGCCTCCGGTCTGCCGAAGCGACGTAAGGGCAAGGTGAAGCTCGACTAGTGTCCGGCGTTCCCGATCACATCAGGGCACTCGCCGAACTGAGCCCGGTCGAAGACTTGTTGCTCTCCGTCCTAAGGAACAAGCTCCTTGGCATCCGTGTGAAGTCGCTCATCGACCAGCACGAAACGTTCCCCCTGGTCCTGATCCGTCGCGACCCTTCGTTCGGCGCCTGGGCCGGTGACACACGGTTCACCGACGCGGCCCGCGTGGTCGTCAACTGCTTTGCGGAAGACCCTGACGGTGACGAAGACGCGGCGATCCTCTCCGAGGCCGTGCGCGTCGTCCTGCGCGACGCCTGGCTGAACAGCGTCGTCGTACCCGGTCGAGGCCACATCACCCGCGTGGACATGGACAGTTCACCACGCCGCGCCTCGGACTGGGCCACAGCCACGGGCCCCGTGCAGATAGGGTCCATTCCTCCGACGGAAGGGGCCCCCAAGTGGCGAACCTGGTCTACAAGCGGGTCTCGACCGACCAGCAGTCCACCGCCCGGCAGAACCTCGTCCTGGACGAGGCCGGGATCGAAGACCCGGTCGTCTTCGAGGAAGACCCGGGCACCTCCAGCCGCCTCCACCCCCTCCAGCGCCCCATGTTCCGCGAGCTGCTGAACTACGCGCGGCCGGGCGACACCGTGCACATCTCCGAGATGTTCCGCCTCGTGCGCGGCACCGGCCACATCCTCGACGTGCTCGACGCCCTCCACCGCGACCAGGTGGCGCTACGCATCCACGACGGCGCGTTCTCCGCGATGGACCTCACCGCCCGCCACCCGCGCACCGGCGAACTGCTGTCCACCGTGAAGTTCATGGTGCAGACCCTCGCCGCCGCCGGCGAACTCCAACGCGACCTCCAGCGCGAGCTGACCTACGACGGACTGCGCGCCGCCGAGGCCAAGGGAAGCAAGGGCGGGCGCCGCCCCGCCGTGGCGGCCGCGAAGACCGCCGACGTACGCACCGCGTACCTGGAGGGCCGCTCGATCGCCGCCCTCGCCCGCGACTGCGGCGTCAGCCGCGGCGCCATCCGCACCGCCGTCGCCGGCCTCCTGCCCGACCGCACCGCCACCAAAAGGGACGCCCAGGCCCCGAGCTGCCGGTCACCCTCGATATGCCGGGCAAGGTCGCCGACTTCCTCCGCGCCGCCGAGCTGGAGCCCGCCGAACGCGCTGTGCTCGACCGGGGCGTGGCCGTACGGCGTGGGCAGGGCTACACCCTTCGCGTGAGCGCGGTCCCCGCTGTGCACCGCCAGCTCCTCGCCCGCTGCCAGCCGCTCGACGGCGGCCATGGCGCCCCGGTGGTTCCGGCCCAGCGCAAGGCCCGCCGCGAGTACGAGAACCGCGTCAGCACGCTCGCGCCGATCGGACCATGATCGTTCTCAGCGCCAACCGCTGTACCAATGTTCCCCGAGGCCG
>NZ_WWJY01000170.1 GCF_009865405.1 Streptomyces sp. SID3212
TCCTCCTGCGCCGCCCTGGCCGAAGCCGCCGCAGCCGCAGCCGCGGACTCCTCCGCGAGCCGCCGCGCCTCCTCGGCCCTCAGCAGCGCCTCCTCCGCCTTGCGCTGCTTCTCCCGGCGCCGCTCCTCGGCCTCGGCGCGGAGCCTGGCCTCGTCCTCGGCCTGCCTCCTGAGACGCGCCTGCTCCGCCTCGTGGGCCTGCTGCTCGGCCTCCCGGCGCCTGCGCTCCTCCTCGGCCAGCCGGCGCTCCTCCTCGGCGCGCTGCCTGGCCTCCTCCGCCTGCCGTTCGGCCTCGCGCTGCCGCGCCTCCTCCAGCTCGCGGCGCTTGCGCTCCTCCTCCTCGGCACGGAGCTTGGCCAGCTGCGCCTGGCGCTCGCGCTCCAGCCGCTCCTCCTCCGCCTTGCGCGCCGCCTCTTCCTCGGCCCGGCGCCTGGCCTCCTCGATGGCGGCCTTCCGCGCGTCCTCCCTGGCCTTCACCTCGGCCTCGGACAGCGGCAGCATCTGGTCGAGCCGGTGCCGTACGACCGTGGTGACGGCCGCCGGTTCCTGGCCCGCGTCCACGACGAGGTACCGGGCGGGGTCGGCCGCCGCGAGCGTCAGGAAGCCGGACCGTACCCGCTGGTGGAACTCCGCGGGCTCCGACTCCAGTCGGTCCGGCGCCTCCGTGAAGCGCTCGCGCGCCGTCTCCGGGGAGACGTCGAGCAGCACCGTCAGGTGCGGTACGAGACCGTCCGTCGCCCAGCGCGAGATCCGCGCGATCTCGGTCGGCGAGAGGTCGCGGCCCGCGCCCTGGTACGCCACGGACGAGTCGATGTAGCGGTCCGAGATGACGATCGCACCGCGCTCCAGGGCGGGACGGACGACCGAATCGACGTGCTCGGCGCGGTCGGCCGCGTACAGCAGCGCCTCCGCGCGGTTCGACAGCCCGGCGCTCGACACGTCCAGCAGGATCGAACGCAGCCGCTTGCCGACCGGCGTGGCGCCCGGCTCGCGGGTGACGACCACTTCGTGTCCCTTGCCGCGGATCCACTCCGCCAACGCCTCCACCTGCGTGGACTTGCCGGAGCCGTCACCGCCCTCCACCGCGAGGAAGAAGCCCGACGCGGCCGGGGCCTGCGCCGGGTCGGCGCCGCCCCGCACCGCGTCCCGCAGGTCCCTGCGCAGCGGCACCCCGGCGCGGTCGTCGGTCTTGGCGAGGACGACCGCCGCGACGGGCAGCAGCAGTGCGCCGACCAGCATGAGCGTGAAGGCGGCGCCGCCGTGCGCGAAGACGAAGTCCTCGTTGGCGAGGCGGTGCGGGCCGATGGCGGCGGCGAGCAGGGGCGCGATCACCACTCCGGCCGCCACGAAGAGCCGTACGACCGCGTGGAGATGCCCGGTCACGCGCGTACGGAGCGATTCCTCGGTCTCCAGGTCGATCAGCGTGTGTCCGGTGTTCGCCGCGACTCCGGCGGCGAAGCCGGTGAACAGCGCGAGGAACAGTACGGTCGCCGTGTCCGGTACGAGTCCCATGGCGAGCAGCGCGATGCCGGTGAGCGCGATGGCCAGCGGGAGCAGGCGGCGGCGGGACAGGGAGGGCAGCACCTTGGCCGCGCCCCGGATGCCGAGCCCGGTGCCCCCGGTCAGGAAGAGGACGAGAAGCGCGAACGCGACGGGCCCTCCGCCGAGGTCCTTCGCGTGCAGGACGGACACGGACACGGCGGCCGCGATGGCACCGGCCACGGCGGAGCAGGCCAGGACGAACAGCGGCACGCCGCCCGTACGCCCCTTGCCCGCGCCGGAACCGGACCCGCCGGACCCCTGACCCGAAACGGAGGCCGAGGGCCGGCGCAGCCCCTCCAGCGGCGAGCGCGGCCGGGGCGTACGCCCGTCGGGCAGCTCGATGAAGTAGAGCGTCGACACGGAGGCGGCGAAGAGCCCCGCCGCCACGTACGACCCAAGGGCCGCCTGGTGGAGCGAGAACCAGTCGATGCCCGTACCGAGCAGATTGCCGATCAGTGTGGCCACGAGCAGCACGGCCGCCGCCGCAGGCACGGCGAGGAACGCCGTACGCAGCGAGAGGCGGTGCAGGGCGTCGAAGTGGTCGGGCAGCGGACGGACCGCCGCGCCCTCCAACGGAGGCGCCGGGAGCAGGGCGGGAGCCGCGCTCTCCTTGGCGACCGTCCAGAAACGCTCGGCGACCCCGGCCACGAAGACCGTGCTGAGCAGGATGGGCAGGGCGCGGTCGGGGGTCCAGTCGATCCACAGCGGGGCGATGATCAGGAGCGCGAGGCGTACGACGTCCGCGCCGATCATCGTCCAGCGGCGGTCGAGCGGCCCGCCCTCCCGCGGCGGCTTGCGCGGCTTGGCGCGCTTGCCGGAGGTGGTGCCGCGCGGGAGACGGCCGTCGGCCCCGACGGCCGAGGCACCGGCCCCGCCGCTCTCCCCCGTACCGGAAGTACCGGAAGGACCGGAAGCACCAGGAGCACCGGAATCCGTACCGGCAGTCGTCCTAGGACGGGTGCCGGAACCAGGAGTCACCAACGCCGTCAGCGGTCCCAGAAGCACCGCCCCGAACAGCACCGTGGCCACGACCCGCGCCCCGAACACCGCCGCGACGGCGAACGCCGCGCCCCGGTATCCCGCGCCGAACGAGCCCTCGGAGATGGCTGCTTGCAACGACAGCAGCAGAAGCACGAGAACGGCGAGCGCGTCGCCCACACCGCCGATGAGCTGGGCGCCCCACAGCCGCCGCAGCGGTGGGAGGCGCAGCAGTGAGCGTACGGCGCGCTCTCGTGAGTCTGCGGCAAGTGCGTCGGAGTCGGAGGTGGCGCTCACGACCGTTGGCTGCTCGGCTCGCGTCATCCGCCCAGCCTATCCGCAGCCGGTGACAGTCCGTGCGGCCGGTGCGGAGCGGGTGGTCCCGGCGTGGTGATTACCGCCCGGTTGCCCGCCCCGACCCGCCCATTCGTCCGCTTTTCCGGCCGCTCTCACCCGCACCGGCCGCTCATACTCGTCTTTGTCGGCCGCTCTTACTCGTCTTCGTCCGCCGCTCTTACTCCGTCAGTCTTCGTCGGCCACTGTTACTCGTCCGACTTGGCCGACCTCGACGCCGAAGCCGTTGACTTTTTCGTCGCGCTCGTCTTCTTCGCCGTCGTCTTCTTGGCGGCCGTCGCCGTGGTCTTCTTCGCGACGGCCTTCTTCGCCGTCGTCGCCTTCTTGGCCGGAGCCCGCTTCGCGGGAGCCTTCTTCGCCGTCTTCTTCGCCGGCGACTTGGCGCGCTTCTCCGCGAGCAGTTCGTAACCCCGCTCCGGGGTGATCGCCTCGACGCTGTCGTCCGTCCGCAGGGTCGCGTTCGTCTCGCCGTCGGTGACGTACGGACCGAAGCGACCGTCCTTCACCACCACGGGCCGCTCGCTCACCGGGTCCGTGCCCAGCTCCTTGAGCGGCGGCTTGGCCGCGGCCCGCCCCCGCTGCTTCGGCTGCGCGTAGATCGCCAGCGCCTCGTCGAGCGTGATGTCGAAGAGCTGGTTCTCGGTCTCCAAGGACCGTGAATCGGTGCCCTTCTTGAGATACGGGCCGTACCGGCCGTTCTGTGCCGTGATCTCGACCCCCTCGGCGTCCGTCCCCACCACACGCGGCAGCGACATCAGCTTGAGGGCGTCGTCGATGGTGACCGTGTCCAAGGACATCGACTTGAAGAGGGAGGCGGTACGCGGCTTGACGGCGTTCTTGCCCGTCTTCGGCGTGTTCTCGGGGAGGATCTCGGTGACGTACGGGCCGTACCGCCCGTCCTTCGCCACGATCTGGTTCCCCGTCACCGGGTCCGCGCCCAGCTCGAAGTCGCCGCTCGGCTTGGCCAGCAGCTCCTCCGCGTACTCGACCGTCAGCTCGTCCGGAGCCATCTCCTCCGGCACGTCGGCGCGCTGGTGGCCCTCCTCGTCCTTCTCGCCGCGCTCCACGTACGGCCCGTACCGGCCGACACGCAGCATGATGCCGTCGCCGACGGGGAACGAGGAGATCTCCCGGGCGTCGATCGCGCCGAGGTCCGTGACCAGTTCCTTGAGGCCGCCGAGGTGGTCCCCGTCGCCGTTGCCCGCGGCCGAGGCGGCGCCGACGTCCTCGCCGTCCCCGCCCTCGCCGAAGTAGAAGCGCTTGAGCCACGGCACGGAGTGCGCCTCGCCCCGCGCGATGCGGTCGAGGTCGTCCTCCATGCGGGCCGTGAAGTCGTAGTCGACCAGCCGGCCGAAGTGCGTCTCCAGCAGGTTGACCACGGCGAAGGAGAGGAAGGACGGGACGAGCGCCGTGCCCTTCTTGAACACGTAACCGCGGTCGAGAATCGTCCCGATGATCGAGGCGTACGTGGACGGGCGGCCGATCTCGCGCTCCTCCAGCTCCTTGACCAGCGACGCCTCGGTGTAGCGCGCCGGGGGCTTGGTGGCGTGGCCGTCGACCGTCAGCTCCTCGGCGGAGAGCGCGTCGCCCTCGGCGACCTGCGGCAGCCGGCGCTCGCGGTCGTCCAGCTCGGCGTTCGGGTCGTCCGCGCCTTCGACGTACGCCTTCATGAAGCCGTGGAAGGTGATCGTCTTGCCGGACGCGGAGAACTCCGCCTCGCGGCCGTCGGAGGCGGAGCCGACGATCTTGACGGTCACGCTGTTGCCGACCGCGTCCTTCATCTGGGAGGCGACGGTCCGCTTCCAGATCAGCTCGTAGAGGCGGAACTGGTCGCCGGACAGACCCGTCTCGGCGGGGGTGCGGAAACGATCACCCGAGGGCCGGATCGCCTCGTGCGCCTCCTGCGCGTTCTTGACCTTGCCGGCGTACGTGCGCGGCTTGTCGGGCAGGTAGTTCGCCCCGTAGAGCTGCGTGACCTGCGCGCGGGCCGCCGAGATCGCGGTGTCGGAGAGCGTCGTGGAGTCCGTACGCATATAGGTGATGAAGCCGTTCTCGTACAGCTTCTGCGCGACCTGCATCGTGGACTTGGCCCCGAAGCCCAGCTTGCGCGAGGCCTCCTGCTGGAGTGTCGTCGTACGGAAGGGGGCGTACGGGGAGCGGCGGTACGGCTTCGACTCGACGGACCGTACCGAGAACGAGGCGTTCTCCAGCGCGGCGGCCAGGGCGCGCGCGTTCGCCTCGTCCAGGTGGAGCGTCTGCTCGGACTTGATACGGCCGTCGGAACCGAAGTCACGGCCCTGGGCGACCCGCTTGCCGTCGACCGCGTTGAGCCGGGCGATCAGCGAGGACGGGTCGGAGGCGTCACCGGCGCGGCCGGTGGAGAACGTGCCGGTCAGGTCCCAGTACTCGGCGGAGCGGAAGGCGATGCGCTCGCGTTCGCGCTCGACGACGAGGCGGGTGGCGACGGACTGCACGCGGCCGGCGGACAGGCCCCGCATGACCTTCTTCCACAGGACCGGCGAGACCTCGTAGCCGTACAGCCGGTCGAGGATCCGGCGGGTCTCCTGGGCGTCGACCATGCGCGTGTTCAGCTCGCGCGGGTTGGCGACGGCGGCCCTGATCGCGTCCTTGGTGATCTCGTGGAAGACCATCCGGTGGACGGGGACCTTGGGCTTGAGGACTTCCTGGAGGTGCCACGCGATGGCTTCGCCCTCGCGGTCCTCATCCGTGGCGAGGTAGAGCTCGTCGGACTCGGCCAGCAGCTCCTTGAGCTTTCTGACCTGGGCCTTCTTGTCGGTGTTGACGACGTAGATCGGCTGGAAGTCGTTGTCCACGTCCACACCGAGACGCCGTACCTCGCCCGTGTACTTCTCGGGCACCTCGGCGGCACCGTTCGGGAGGTCGCGGATGTGCCCGACGCTCGCCTCGACGACATAGCCGGGGCCGAGGTAGCCCTTGATCGTCTTCGCCTTGGCAGGCGACTCGACGATGACGAGTCGGCGGCCGCCGTGTGCGGCTTCGCTGGTCGGGGACAACTTCGCTCTTCTCTCCGGATCGACACTCGGTGGGCCCGTACGCCAGTACGGCAGAACGGCACGGCGGGACCGGTACGGCCCAGCGGTGACGCTGCTTCGCTGCGGAGTGTGACGGTACAACCCGCCCCCGTGTCAAACGGCAAAAGACCGCAACGGCCACTCGAACGGTAACCCGACTCCGGGCATTCCTGCCGCCCGGACCCCCGGGCCCGTCGCGTCGGACCGCTTCCCCGGTGGTTCCGGGGCGGGCCGGGAGGGGGGTCGTGCGCCGGGGGTACGGAGAGGGTCCCGCGCAGGTCCGGCGGGTGCGGGGCCCGGTGCGGAGGAGCTTGCCGATCATGGACGGAAGATTCCGGTCCCGGATCGGAAAGCGAGGCTCGGATCGGCGACCGGAGAGGAACTCGGGCGCAGGGCGACGCAGGGCTCAGATGCGACCGAAGCACCAGACGCCGAGTGCGAGGAAGGCCACGCCCGAGAGTGTCGCGAGTGTGATGGAGGCCGCCGCCCCGACCCCGTGGGCCACCGGCGCGCGGTGCAGGACCCGTACCCCGGTCCACAGCAGCAGCGCGGCGCCGAACAGCGCGAAGGCCGTCCCCGCGAAGATCGCCGGCCCGCTCTCCATGCCCGCACCCCGTTCACTCCGTCGTACCCGGCCGCTACCCGCGCCCGTTCCGGCGCGCCGCGACCCAGGAGCCCGAGGCTGGCAGCCCGGGACGTCAGGAGTACGAATTTCGGGTGAACGCCACGCGCGGGTTCACCCGGAAGCCGGTTCCAGGAAGCCCTCCTCCACCAGGAGCCGGATCGACTGCGGCGTACGGTCCCGGAGCAGCACCGGGTCCTCGCCCATGACCTGCGCGATGGCGTCCAGGATCCGCCCGGCGCTCAGCGTGCCGTCACAGACCCCGGCGAAGCCCGCCCCGACCGTGTCGACCTTCGTGGCCCGCCGCATCCCCCGGTGCTGGCGCAACACCACGTGCTCGGGATCCTCCGCGCCCGGCAGCCCGACCTGCTCCTGGACGACCTCGGTCGCCAGCACGAAGTGGTCGGCGAGCAGCGCCGCGTCGTCGTGCTCCCGCAGATAGTCCTGCCGTTCGAAGTGCGCCTGTACGGCGTCGCCGAGCGGCTGCTCCACCGAGTGCGGCCACTCCTCCGCGACGACCGACGGCTGCTCGGCGCCGGACTTCCTGAGCGTGATCCAGCCGAAGCCGACCGCCTTGGTCCCACGGGACTCGAACTCGTCCAGCCACGCCCCGTACCGCGCCGCGTACGCCTCGGGCTCGCTCCGGTGGTCGCCGCCGTCGCGCAGCCACAACTCCGCGTACTGCGTGACGTCCTGGACCTCCCGCTGGACGATCCACGCGTCGCAGCCGCGCGGCACCCAGGAGCGCAGCCGCTCCTGCCACTCCTCCCCCTCCACGTGCTCCCAGTTGGCGAGAAACTGCGCGTACCCACCCCGGTTCAGCCGGTCCCCCGCCTGCGACACCAGCGTCCGGCACAGGTCGTCGCCGGCCATGCCGCCGTCCCGGTAGGTGAGCCGGGCGCCGGGCGAGATGACGAAGGGCGGATTCGACACGATGAGGTCGTACGTCTCGTCCGCGACCGGCTCGAACAGGGACCCCTGGCGCAGGTCGGCCTCGGGCGCCCCGGAGAGCGCCAGGGTGAGACGGGTGAAGGCGAGGGCGCGCGGATTGAGGTCGGTGGCCGTCACGCGTGTGGCGTGCCGGGTCGCGTGCAGCGCCTGGATGCCGGAGCCCGTGCCGAGGTCGAGGGCGCTCTCCACCGGGGTCCGTACGGTGATTCCGGCCAAGGTCGTCGAGGCCCCGCCGACGCCGAGCACGACCCCTTCGTCGTGGTCCCCGACGCCTCCGGCACCGCCGACGGCGCAGCCCAGGTCGGAGACGATGAACCAGTCCTGCCCCTCGGGGCCGCCGTACGGCCGTACGTCGACCGTGGCGCGGATCTCGTCCCCGTCCTCGGTGATCCAGCCCCCGGCCAGCGCCTCGGGCAGCGCCAGTGCGCGCTCCGCGTGCTCCCGGGCGACGGGCCGCTGGAGCAGGAAGAGCCGTACGAGCGATTCGAGCGCGGTGTGGCCCTCGGTGGCACGCAGGGCGGGCACGGTCTCGCTGCGGGCGAGCGCGGTGTAGGCCGGGGCGCCGAGCAGGTCGAGCAGACCGTCGGCGGTGAAGTCCGCGGCGAGGAGGACCTCACGGAGTCGGGACGAGTGGTCGGGCGAGGGAAGGCTGGTCGTACTCACCTCTCCATTGTGGCGGTTGTCACTGACAACGGCCCGCGGCCCGCCGCCCGGAAGGGGCGCGGCGGGCCGCGGTGTCGCGAGTCCTCCCCGCGGTGACGAGCGTGCGGACGGGGTCGTCGGTCCGCGGACAGGGTGCGGACAGGGTTACGAGGCCGCGGACGGGCTCGCGGCGTCCGAGGCGGACGGGGACGGCTTCTGGCAGCCGGGCTGCTTCGCCATGGCCTTGCCGACCTCGCCGGACTGGAGCTTCTGGAGCGCGTCGTCACCGCTCTTGCTGAGCTTGTCGAGCTCCTCGGCGACACCGGTGAGGCCGTCGGCGAACTTCGCCTGGTCCTTGGTGTCGAGCGCGTCGACCTTCTGCTTGAGGCCCGCGTAGGCGGCCGAGGTGGCGTTGAGTTCCTTGACGGCTTCCTGCTGGGTCGTCGCGCCGTCCTTGACGGGCGGGGCGCCCGCGCCGCTCACGGCGGATCCCAGGGCCTTGTAGGCGTCCGAGATGGACTGGAAGGCCGCCGAGTCCGTCTTCTGGACGTCGGCCGGCTTGCTGCTGTCCGAGGTGACCTGCTGGATGGAGACGTTGGCGTCCGCGATCTTCTTCAGCTGTGGCTGTACCTGGTCGCAGACCTGCTTCGCCCAGTCGTTCACCTTGTTGTCGCTGTCGTCGCCGCTGCTACAGCCGGTCAGCGCCATGAGCAGTGCCGCACCGCCGGACAGCGCGGCCACAAGCTTCTTGTTCACCGGTTTGGTCCCTTCCAAGGCTCTCGGCCCCGGAACATACACGCCATGTGGGCTACACCCGCGCGCCGGACGTCCGGTTGATAACGCATTGGAGCCATTTGCACCAGCAGCAGGGGAGAGACACCTCACCCTCGCCGCCCCTCTGTGCGCGGGGCGCGAGGAGCGAGGCGTGGGGAGCGGGCGACGGCCGACGCGGCGGGGCAACGCCCCCGTAGAACAAGAAGAGCCCTGCACGGCAGGGCCAGTCTTGAAGGGAATCAGGAATTCACGGCAGCGCCACGGCATGGGCCGTCGGCCAGGTCATCCGGATGACGCCACCGTCGTCGTCCGAGGTGACTTCGACGTCGTCGACGAGCCCGCTGATGACGGCGAGTCCCATCTCGTCCTCACCGTCGGCGTCATGGTCGTAGAGATCGCCGGCCGGCGCTCCGCCGCCCGTCTCGGGGGCTTCGGTGGCGACGCTGCCCGTGCTCGGCACCTCGTCGCCGACCTCGATGGAGAAGGTCTTCTCCTCCTCGATGAGGACCACCCTCACCGGGGCGGTGATGTGGTGACTGCGATGCAGCCCGACCGCCCGGCTGCATGCCTCACCGACCGCGAGTCTGACCTCGTCCAACACAGCTTCATCGACGCCGGCCCGGCGCGCCACGGCGGCCGCCACCAGACGGGCCGTCCTGACATGTTCGGGCTGGGCGCTGAAGCGGAGTTCAACGGTGGCCATGCGATCCCCCTCGAACGTACGAGCGTGCAAACTCACAGGACGCGGGCGCCCGGGCACACGGCCCGGAGCCCACCGCCCTTCCTCCGGAAGGTGGCGACCGACCTCAGTCGGTGGCCGCCACGGCCTCGTCGACCGTGGTGTGGATGGGGAACACCTTGGTCAGACCGGTGATCCGGAAGATCTTGAGAATGCGCTCCTGGTTGCAGACCAGACGCAGCGAGCCTTCATGCGCACGCACCCGCTTGAGTCCGCCCACGAGCACGCCGAGACCGGTGGAGTCCAGGAAGTCCACGCCTTCCATGTCGACAACCAGGTGGTAGCTGCCGTCGTTCACCAACTCGACCAACTGCTCGCGCAGCTTGGGCGCGGTATACACATCAATCTCGCCACCGACCTCGACGACCGTACGGTCGCCACCAGGGCCGGACACATTGCGAGTCGACAGAGACAGGTCCACGGATCCTCCAGCACCTTGCTATCGAGCGGTCGCCCCTCGGGTCTCCCCGACGGAGCCAGGGGACGTATCGCCAGCCGCGATGGCATTCAATCACTTACCAGCAGCCATGCACGACGCCTTGGGACCATTGTCCGTCATGCCAGTGACACACTCGATGCCGATGGCCAGGAATCACCGCCCCCAAGGACCCGCCGAGAGCGGGGAAAGCCGCCCCTCCCCCGGCACGGTCCTCGACCGGCTCGCCGCGGGGGCGGGCCGTGCTGCGCGCATCACCCATACGGAGCACCTGCCCCCGAGGGCGGGTCGTCATGCGGTCTGGCCTGATCGCATCCGCGCGGAGGTGATCGACGCGGTCCAGCGGGCCGGAATCGATCATCCGTGGGCCCACCAGGCGACCGCCGCCGAGCACGCCCTGGACGGCGAATCCGTCGTGATCGCCACCGGCACCGCCTCCGGCAAGTCCCTCGCCTACCTCGCTCCCGTGCTGAGCACCCTCCTGGACGGCTCCGAGGCCCCCAACGGGCGCGGCGCGACCGCCCTGTACCTGGCTCCCACGAAGGCCCTCGCCGCCGACCAGCGCCGCTCCGTCAAGGAACTCGCCGCCCCGCTGGGCACCCGCGTACGCCCCGCCGTCTACGACGGGGACACGCCCGTCGAGGAGCGCGAGTGGGTCAGGCAGTACGCCAACTACGTCCTGACCAATCCGGACATGCTGCACCGGGGGATACTCCCGTCCCACCCCCGCTGGGCCTCCTTCCTGCGCTCCCTGCGCTATGTCGTGATCGACGAGTGCCACACCTACCGGGGCGTCTTCGGCTCGCACGTGGCCCAGGTGCTGCGGCGGCTGCGCCGTGTCTGCGCCCGCTACGGGGCGGACCCCGTCTTCCTGCTGGCCTCCGCCACCGCCGCGCAGCCCGCCCTGGCCGCCGGACGGCTCACCGGCCTGCCCGTCCACGAGGTCGCCGACGACGCCTCCCCGCGCGGCGAGCTGGTCTTCGCCCTCTGGGAACCCCCGCTCACCGAGCTCCACGGCGAGAAGGGCGCGCCCGTCCGCCGTACCGCCACCGCCGAGACGGCCGAGCTCCTCACCGACCTCACCCTCCAGGGCGTCCGTACGGTCGCGTTCGTACGCTCCCGGCGCGGCGCCGAGCTCATCTCCGTCATCGCCCAGGAACGGCTGGCCCAGGTCGACCGTTCCCTGGTCCGCCGGGTCGCCGCCTACCGGGGCGGCTACCTGCCCGAGGAACGCCGCGCCCTGGAGAAGGCCCTGCACTCCGGCGAACTCCTCGGCCTCGCGGCCACCACCGCCCTGGAACTCGGCATCGACGTGTCCGGCCTGGAGGCCGTCCTGATCGCCGGCTACCCCGGCACCCGCGCCTCGCTGTGGCAGCAGGCGGGGCGGGCGGGCCGCGCCGGGCAGGGGGCGCTGGCCGTCCTGGTCGCACGGGACGACCCGCTGGACACCTTCCTCGTCCACCACCCCGAGGCGCTGTTCCAGCAGCCCGTCGAGTCGACCGTCCTCGATCCGGACAACCCGTACGTCCTCGCCCCCCACCTGTGCGCGGCCGCCGCGGAGCTGCCCCTCACCGAGGCCGACCTGCCGCTCTTCGGCCCGGCCGCCGCCGGGCTGCTCCCCCAGCTGGAGTCCGCCGGGCTGCTGCGGCGGCGCGCGTCCGGCTGGTACTGGACCCGCAGGCAGCGCGCCGCCGATCTCGCCGACATCCGGGGCGAGGGAGGCCGGCCCGTCCAGATCGTCGAGGCGGCCACCGGCCGGCTGCTCGGCACCGTCGACGAACCCGCCTCGCACGCCGCCGTCCACGACGGCGCCGTCCACCTCCACCAGGGCCGCACCTACCTGGTGAAACAGCTCGACCTGGAGGACTCGGTCGCCCTGGTCGAGGAGGCGAGCCCGCCGTACTCCACGACCGCCCGCGACACCACCGCCATCTCCGTCCTGGAGACCGACACCGAGATCCCCTGGGGCGCGGGACGCCTCTGCTACGGCTCCGTCGAGGTCACCAACCAGGTCGTCTCCTTCCTGCGCCGCAGGCTCATCACGGGCGAGGTGCTCGGCGAGAGCAAGCTCGACCTCCCGCCCCGCACCCTGCGTACCCGGGCCGTCTGGTGGACGGTCACCGAGGACCAGCTCGACGCCGCCCGGGTCAACCCGGAACAGCTGGCCGGTGCCCTGCACGCCGCCGAGCACGCCTCGATCGGGATGCTGCCGCTCTTCGCGACCTGCGACCGCTGGGACATCGGCGGGGTGTCCGTACCGCTCCACCCGGACACGCTGCTGCCGACGGTCTTCGTGTACGACGGCCACCCCGGCGGCGCGGGCTTCGCCGAGCGCGCGTTCCACACGGCCCGCGCATGGCTCACGGCCACCCGTGAGGCGATCTCGTCCTGCGAGTGCGAGGCGGGCTGCCCCTCCTGCGTCCAGTCCCCGAAGTGCGGCAACGGCAACGAGCCCCTGCACAAGCGCGGCGCGGTCCGCCTCCTCACCGAACTGCTCAAGGCCGCACCGGCGGACTCCGAGGCCGTGCCCACCCCCGGGACACAGCCCCCGAGCCCGGGTCGGCCGACAGCTGCCCCGCAGCCGGAGCCGACGCGAATCCCGGAGCCGGAGCCCGCCCCCGCGCCGACGCCGACGTCAGAGGCTTCAGAGGCTTCAGAGGCTTCAGAGGCTTCAGAGGCAACGGTGTCGGCGGCGACGCCCACGGTGACCGTGCCGCCCGCGCGGTCCGAAGCTGAGCCCCACCCCGGACCCCGTCCCAGCTCCGAACCTGAGTCCCGGCCGGAACCCGAGCCTCGACCCGCGCCCGGGCCCGAGCAGGGACCGGCGCCGGTAGCGGTGGTCCCGCCCGGGCCCTGACCACCGGGCCGTACGGGCCGAACCGCGCCCGTACGCTCACGTCCGCGATCTCCCCCGTCAGCACACACCGCACCAGCTCCGCCCCCTGGGCCGCCGCCACCTCCGCCGCCCGGTCGCAGGCGGCGGCCCGGCCCTGAAGTGCCCGCCCGGCCGCGCCCAGGG
>NZ_WWJY01000171.1 GCF_009865405.1 Streptomyces sp. SID3212
GCCCCCCGGCTCCAGCACGCGCGCCACCAGGGCGGTCCGCAGTTGGTGCGCGGCGACCACGGCGGCCCGCTCGGAGAGGCGGGCGCCGTGCCGGAAGCTGAACGAGAGCCCGACGTAGACGACGGCCAGCACACCGATCCACAGCCCCAGGGCCCCTCCGTCGTCCTCGGCGACGGCCCGGTCGATCACCACGCCGACCAGGACGGGGACGAGGGCCTCGCCGCCCTGGTGCCCGGCCGCGAGCAGCGACGCGAGGAGCACATCGCGCCGCTGTCCGGTGACCACTCGCCTCAGGACGTCCCGTCCTGCTGGGACTTCAGCCCCCACCGCACTCCACCGCGCCCCTCCGGAATCCCTGCCCGCGCCCACGGACCGGGCGCAAAACTTAGGTAAGGCTAGACTAAGTTCCTTTCCGGGGGTACCCCGGGGTGGGGCCCGGGAACATCGCCGACAGTGAGCCTTTCCTGACGCTTCGCGGAGTACTGTGAGAGGTATCGAGGATCTGTCGTCACCGGCCGTTCTGCCGGTGGCGTCCTCGACGAGGAACGACGTCGGAGGCACGGTCCTCCGGAAGGCGTGGTCGCTCATGATCGCGGCTGACACACCGGCTGTGCGGAAGCGCGGAGCGGCGCCCGGCGCCAGGGAGCCCCGCGCCAGGGAAACGGGTGGGGCGACGACGTATGTCCGTGGCAGATGACTCCGCGCAGAGCCCGGTCGGCGCGATCGGCCGGGTGACCGTTCCGATCCCCGCCGAGGGCCCGGGCGAAGTACTGGTCGCCGTACGAGGCGGATCCGAGGCCTACGCGGCCTGGTCGGACCGGCCGATCGGCCGGAACCTCCGCGTGATCGTCGTCGAGTCGATCTCGGCCCGCTCGGTGATCGTGGAGCCCTTTCCCTCCTGAGCTCCCTCTTCCTCCCGAGCTCCCTTTCCCCGTGATCCCTCATTCCTCCTGAGCAATCCCACACACGCACCACGCGGTACGACAGGAGTCCCACCATGCTGTTCTGGCATGTTCCCGCGCCCAACGAGGCGATGCTCATCTCCGGCTCCAAACGCCAGGCGCAGGACACGCAGTTCCGTATCGTCACCGGGCACGGCAGCTTCGTCATGCCCATCAAGCAGAAGGCCCGCATGCTGTCCCTCGCGTTGCGGGAGGCCGAGATAGTCGAGGACTGCGTCACGCAGCAGGGCATCCGGCTGAACGTGCGCGCGGTGACCGTCTTCAAGGTCGGCGACGACGCGGTGTCGATCGCCAACGCGGCCCGGCGTTTCCTCGCCGAGCAGGACCGGATGGAGGAGCTGGTGGGCCGGATCTTCGCCGGTCACCTCCGTTCCATCATCGGCGGACTGACCGTCGAACAGATCATCCGCGAGCGTGACCGGGTCGCCCAGGAGGTGAAGCAGGGCAGCCACAGCGAGATGGAGAAGCTCGGGATCGTGGTCGACGCCCTCCAGATCCAGGAGATCGAGGACGCCACCGGCTACATCCAGAACCTCGCCGCCCCGCACGCGGCGGCCGTCGCCAGCCAGGCCCGTATAGCCCAGGCGAAGTCCGACCAGGAAGCGGCCGAACGCGAACAGCAGGCCGCCGCGCTGAAGGCCGAGTACGAACGGGACACCGCGATCAAGCGCGCGGGCTTCCACGCCGAGACGGAGCAGGTCAACGCCCGCGCCGCGCAGGCGGGACCGCTGGCCGAGGCCAGGGCCTCCCAGGAAGTCATCGAGGAGCAGACCTCGCTGGCGACGCGCCAGGCGCTCCTCGCCGCACAGCGCCTCGAAGCCGAGGTCAGGCGCCCGGCGGACGCCGAGGCCTACCGGCAGCGCACGTTGGCCGAAGCCTCCCGTGACCGGGCGAAGTTCGAGGCGGACGGCTCGGCGTACGCGGAACGTACCCTCGCGCAGGCCCAGGCCGACGCGAACAGCGCCCGCGCCGAGTCCCTCAAGAACGGCAACCAGGAACTCATCGCCGCCAACCGGACGGTGGAGAACCTGCCCGCCCTCGCCGACGCGGCGGCGCGGGGCATGGCGGGCGCCAACCTGACCGTCCTCAACGGGACCGACGGCCTCAACGAGATGGTGGCGGGCCTGGTGAGCCAGGGCCTGGCGATCCTGAACTCGCTCCAGCGCCCCGGCGCGCAGGGCGCGACCGGCAACGGCGGCACCCCGGCGTCCCCGAACCTGAACGGCAACGCGCCGGTCCGTACCCCCGAGACCAAATAGAACCTCTCCCGGATCAGAGAAACCGGTGGCCCCCGGACCCGACCCGTCAGGTCGGTCCGGGGGCCACCGGTGTCGCCGCCTCAGGCCGGATCGTCGTCCTCCGCCAGCCGCTTGATCGCGGACAGCCGGCCGTCCCAGTCGGCGGCGATCCGGTCCATCCACCGTGCCGTGGCGCCCAGTCCGGCCGGCCTGACCGCGTACCGCGCCTCACGCCCCGCCCGGCGGCCGGCCACCAGCCCCGCCCGGTCCAGGACTGCCAGGTGCTCGACGATCGCCTGGCGGCTGACCGGCAGCTCCGCCGCCAGGACCGTCGCGGTCGCCTCACCGTGGGCGGCGAGAACGTCGAGGATCCGCCGGCGGGTCGGGTCGGCCGGCGCGGACAGCACGTCCCTGACGGGGTCCCGGTCAGCGTCCGCCGTCATGCCGCGAGCTGCTCCGCGTACTTCTTGAGGTTCACGACCATCTCCGTCCAGCCCTCGGTGTGGCTCTTCCTGGAGGCCGTGTCGATCCGGTCCTCGGGGATGACGATATCCGCGAAGCCGGTCTCCACGACACGCAGCCGGGTGCCCTCGCCCTCCGCCGCGAGCGTGAACTCGACCAGGGTGGAGTTGCCCTCCACCGCCTGCTCGCCGGGGTAGGCGCTCGCCCAGCGGTACGAGAAGCGGTGTGGCGGATCGACCGTCACGATCGTCGTCGGGAACCGGCCGTACGCGCCGTGGTCGAGGTCCATCGTGCCGCCGGGGCGCAGGTCGACGGGGGTGGGCTGCCCCTGTCCGAACCAACTCGCCACGTGCGCGGGCTCGGTGAGCACGGCCCAGACGCGCTCCGGCGGCGCGTACGGCAAAGGCACCGCTACACACGTAGCGGTGCCTTTGCCGGGCGCACTTCTTCAGGGGCGTCAGGGGCGTCAGGAACGCGAGGCGGCCATCCCGATGGTGAGCAGGCCCAGTACCACCCACCCGAACCAGAGCCACCCGTTGCTGCCCAGTGCCGCCGTGTAGGCGGTCACCAGGACCAGGGCACCGACGGTGATGCCACCCATCGTTTTTGTGGAACCGGACATGTACGTCCTCCTCCCGGCCGGGGCCGTGAGGGCTATCGTCGCCCCCGACGGGTGGTTCGCGCTACTGTCCCCGTGTCTGGAGCGAAGCGAGATAGGCGTTGTACGCCACCAGCTCCTTGTCCCCGTCCCGGTCGGCCGCCCGGTCGGAGCGGGTCGCGACCCGTTGCTCCGAGCGGTACCACTGGAAGACCAGGGCGACCAGCACCAGCACGGACGGGATCTCGCTGAACGCCCAGGCGATACCGCCCGCCGCCGTCTGGTCGCTCAGCGCGTCGATGCCGAGCGAGGCCGGAGGCGTACGGTACGCGCCGATCATCGGCTCGCTCGCCATCATCAGCGCGATCCCGAAGAACGCGTGGAACGGCATCCCCGCGAACAGCTCCAGCATCCGCATCACATAGCCCGGCCGGTGCGGCCCCGGGTCGATGCCCATGATCGGCCAGAAGAAGACCAGGCCCACGGTGAGGAAGTGCACCATCATCGCGATGTGCCCGGTCTTCGACCCCATCAGGAAGTCGAAGAGCGGGGTGAAGTACAGCCCGTAGAGGCTCGCGATGAAGAGCGGGATGGTGAAGGCCGGGTGCGTGATCACTCGTACGAATCCGCTGTGCAGGACCGCGAGCAGCAGCTCGCGCGGCCCCTTGTGACCCCGGCGCCGCGCCACCGGCAGCGCCCGCAGGGCCAGCGTCACCGGCGCGCCCAGCAGGATCAGGATGGGGGACACCATGCTGATCACCATGTGCTGGACCATGTGGACGCTGAACATGACCATGCCGTAGTCGTTCAGCTTCGTGCACATCACCAGGGCCACGGTCAGCACGCCGAGCGTGAACCCGACGGCGCGGCCCACCGGCCAGCCGTCGCCGCGGCGGCGCAGCCGCACCACGCCCCAGCCGTACAGCACGAGCGCGAGCAGGCAGCCCGTCAGGAAGAAATAGTCGGGGGAGTACTCCAGCGCCCGTCCCAGCGTGAACGGCGGCAGATCCATGGTCATGCCGTGCCCGCTGTGATCCATCCGTGCGCTCCCGAGTGACGAGTGGTGCCGCGGCGATTCGTGCCGGTTGTCCGCACCAGACTAGAACCGCCCCCGGCCGCGACTGCGACCGGGGGCGGTGTCTTCAGGCGTACGGGAATGTGTACGGAAATCTGTACGGGAACTCAGAGCACGCACTCCGCCTCGGCGTACCGCTCCGCGGGCACCGTCTTGAGCGTCGCCACGGCCTCCGACAGCGGCACCATCACGATGTCCGTGCCGCGCAGCGCCGTCAGCATGCCGAACTCGCCCCGGTGGGTCGCCTCGACCGCGTGCCAGCCGAACCGGGTCGCGAGGACCCTGTCGTACGCGGTCGGCGTGCCGCCGCGCTGGACGTGGCCCAGTATCACCGGACGGGCCTCCTTGCCGAGCCGCTGCTCCAGCTCGACGGAGAGCTGCCCGGCCACCCCGGCGAAGCGCTCGTGGCCGTACACGTCCGTGCCGCCCTCGTCGAACTTCATCGAGCCCTCACGCGGCTTGGCGCCCTCGGCGACCACCACGATCGCGAACCGCTTGCCCGCCGAGAACCGCTTGCCGACCAGCGCCGCCAGCTCACCGATGTCGAAGGGGCGCTCGGGGACGACGATGGCGTGGGCCCCGGCGGCCATGCCGGAGTGCAGCGCGATCCAGCCGGTGTGGCGGCCCATGACCTCGACGATCAGGACCCGCTGGTGGGACTCGGCGGTGGTCTTGAGCCGGTCGAGCGCGTCGGTGGCGACCCCCACGGCCGTGTCGAAGCCGAACGTCACGTCGGTCGAGGGGATGTCGTTGTCGATGGTCTTCGGCACTCCGACGATCGGCAGCCCGGCCTCGGACAGCAGATGGGCCGCCTTGAGCGTGCCCTCGCCGCCGATCGGGATGATCGCGTCCAGACCGAGGTCCGCGACGTGGCCCCTGGCCCGCTCCACCCCGTCGCGCAGGTGCGCCGGCTGGACCCGCGAGGAGCCGAGGATCGTCCCGCCCCGGGCCAGGATCCCGGCCACCGCGTCCAGGTCGAGCTTGCGGTAGTCGCACTCCAGGAGACCCCGCCAGCCGTCGTGGAAGCCGATCACCTCGTCGCCGTGGTCGACGACGGCGCGGTGTACGACGGACCGGATGACGGCGTTGAGGCCGGGGCAGTCCCCGCCTGAGGTGAGCACACCAATTCGCATGGCCCGGAATACCTTTGCAACGTGGGCTGGAGGCCGCACCACTCTGTCCGGCCCGATCTCGGCCAGCCTACCGGCGGGGAGTGTCAGGACCGAACCTGCCGTCCGACTGCTGGACAGCCGCCCGGCGCCGCGCGACGCACCCACCAGGGGTACGCGCGGGCCGCCGGGCGGGCCGTGAGCAAGGCCTCAGGCGGGCTGGACCGCAGCGGAGATGCGCTCGGCGCGAAGCGCGTCGTACCAGCGGTCGTCCGTCGGCGGCAGCGCGTTGACGTCCAGCGCCAGCTTCAGCAGCAGGTCCGCGATGTGCGGGTTGCGTGCCATGACCGGGCCGTGCATGTACGTACCGAAGACGGTGTCGTTGTACGCGCCCTCCGTACCGTCCCCCGTGCCGTTGCCCTTGCCCAGCCTGACCTGCGCGAACGGGCGGGCCGTCGGGCCGAGGTGGGTGACGCCCTGGTGGTTCTCGAAGCCCGTCAGCTGCGGCAGGCCGAGCCGCGGGTCGATGTCGCCGAGGACGTCACCGACACACCGCTCGCCCTCGCCGCGGGTGGAGACCACGTCGAGCAGCCCGAGGCCGGCCTCGCGCTCGCCCAGGTCGTTGATGAACTCGTGGCCGAGGATCTGGTAGCCGGCGCAGACCGAGAAGACGATCGCGCCGTTGGACACGGCACGGCTGAGCCCGCCGTCCCGGCGCAGCCGCTCGGCGGCCAGCCGCTGCGGCCGGTCCTCACCGCCGCCGATCAGATAGATGTCGCCGGAGGTCGGGATCGGCTGGTCACTGCGGACGTCCACGCGCGTGACACCCAGGCGGCGCTGTCTGGCACGGCGCTCCACGACCAGCGCGTTGCCCTGGTCGCCGTACGTGCTCAGCAGGTCTGGATAGATCCACACCAGCCGCAGGCTGCTCTCGCTCATGTTCGCTCGCCTTTCCGAAGCTCTCTGGGTCCGGGGGTCCATCGGTCAGTTACCGACCCTTCGGCGCAGGTCCTGGAACGCGGTGTAGTTGGCGATCGCCTCGATACGGCCCGGGGGCGCCTGCTGGACGGCCTCGTCCAGCGTCTCGCACACCCGGAAGTCGAGATTGGCCACTTCCAGACGGACGGCCAGGTCGAGCTTGCGGTCCCCGAGGACGAAGATCGGATGCCCGGCGAGCCGGGTGTAGTCCACGTCCCACAGCCAGGAGGTGTCGGTGCCGTCGGCGCCCCGCGCGTTGACGGCCAGCACGACGGGCGTCGGCGGCGGGTCGATCAGGGAGAACGTCTCCAGCCAGCCCGCCGGGTTCTTCGCCAGCAGCAGCCGGATGTCACGGTTGTGGAAGGACACCACGTCGTACCGGCCGGCGACGGCCTGCACCTGGTACATCCGCTCCAGCGCCACCTGCGGCGGGACCCCGAAGGTCGCCACGACGGCGGCGGAGGTGGCCGCGTTCGACTTGTTCGCGCGGCCCGGCAGCTGGAGGTGGATCGGCCACGCCGACCCGTGCGGGTCCAGGACGTGGTCGCCGTGCAGGGCCCAGCTCGGCGACGGCCTGCGGAAACCGCACTCGCCGCAGAACCAGTCGTCCCCGGGGCGCTGCATCACACCACCGCAGGACGGGCACGACCAGGCGTCGTCCTTCCACTCCTGGCCCGCCGCCACCCACACCACGTTGGGGGAGGAGGAGGCGGCCCAGACGATCAGCGGGTCGTCCGCGTTGGCGATGACGACGGCCTTCGTGCCGGCCAGGCCCTCCCGCCACTTCTCGGCGAGCATCCGGGTCTCGGCGGCGCGGTCGAGCTGGTCGCGCGAGAGGTTCAGCAGCGCGATCGCCTTCGGCGTGGTGTCCCGCGCCACACCGGCGAGGTACTTCTCGTCCACCTCGATCACGCCGTACTTCGCGTCCGAGCCGCCCGCCAGGGCGGAGGTGATCCCCGCCGGCATGTTGGCGCCGAGCGCGTTCGACACGACGGGTCCCGCGGCGCCCAGCGCCTCGGCGATCAGCCGTGTGGTGGTGGTCTTGCCGTTCGTCGCCGACACGAGGATGACGTCCAGGTGCTGCGCCAGCCGTCCCAGCAGATCGGGGTCGAGCTTCAGCGCCACCTTCCCGCCGATCACCGATCCGCTGCCGCGGCCAGCCGCGCGCGACACCGCCGCCGCGGCCTTGCCCGCCGTCACGGCCAACTTGGCCCGCGGCGACAGCGGCTCCGTGTTGCCTGCCATCGTCCTTGATCCTCCTTGCGTCGGTCCGTGGGTCAGCCTATCGAGATCCGGCCAGGGCCCCGAACCGCGGCACCGGGCAGAAGGCGGGGGTCACGCTGGACCGTACCCTGAGCGTCATGCGAAACCGTCCGATCCCCGGCAGTTCCGGGCGAGTACGAGCCATGAGATTGCTGGGCGATCCGGTGCTGCACGCCCCCTGCGAACCCGTCACCGACTTCGGTCCCGCGCTCGCGGAGCTGGTCGAGGACCTTTTCGCGACGATGTACGAGGCCCGGGGTGTCGGCCTGGCGGCCGGTCAGATCGGGGTGGCGCAGCGGGTGTTCGTGTACGACTGCCCGGACGACGAGGACGTCCGTCATCTCGGGCACCTGGTCAATCCCCGGCTGACGGAGCTGGACGGCATTGTCCTCCGCGGGCCCGAGGGCTGTCTCTCGCTGCCCGGCGTCGAGGCCGGAACCGAGCGGTACGACCGGGCCGTCGTGGAGGGGTTCACCCTGGACCGCGAGCCGGTACGGGTCGAGGGCACCGGCTTCTTCGCCCGCTGCCTCCAGCACGAGTGCGACCACCTGGAGGGGACGGTGTACACCGACCGGCTCACGGGGTGGCGCAGGGCGCGGGCGCTGCGGGCGGGGCGCCGGGTGCCGGGAGTCCGTACGGTCTGATGTCCGGTACGCGGGACCCGTACGGCACCGGCCCGTACCGCCCTCGTCCTGGTCGGGGGCACCTCAGAACGCCGGTCCGCCCGTGCGGTCGCCCGCGACCGCCAGCCGGCCCCACAGCAGGTCCGCCAGGCTGTGCACCAACTGCTCGCGCGGGCAGGGGCGTTCGCCGAGCCACCAGTCGCCCGCGCCGTGCATCATGCCGACGATGCCGTGTCCCCAGACCCGCGCCAGCTGCTCGCTGCCGGGACCGAGGTCGACGCGCTCCTCGATGACCTTGGCCAATTCCTCACCCAGGCGCCGCAGCAGCGGGACCGAGTGGCGGCCCACGTCGAAGCCCTGCTCGGACGGCTGGCTGTCCTCGGCGGGATGCATCAGGAAGCGGTAGACCTGCGGCCTCGCCTCGATCGCCGCGAGGTACGTGTCGAGCGTCGCCTCCACCCGCTGGCGGCGCTCCGCGGGCGCGTCGAGCGCGGCCCGCAGGGCGTCCAGCAGCGCGTCCGTGTGGCGCTTGGCCAGGGCCCGGTACAGCCCGCCCTTGTCGCCGAAGTGCCGGTACAGGATCGGCTTGGTGATGCCCGCCTCCGCGGCGATGGCGTTCATGGAGGCCTGGGGGCCGTCCCGGAGCACCACCCGGTCCGCGGCTTCCAGCAGTTGCCGCCGGCGTTGCCGCGCCGATCGCTGCTGCTCGGCCTGCTGTGTGGTCTCCATCGTGTCTCTCCCCGCCCTGCGATATATCCGTGACGCCCGGGCAACGTAACACCCCGCCGCCCGGCAATGCCGCCCGCTCCTTGGCCGGTTGACATCGGCTACTTGCGGGTAACAGACTGCGGTTACCGCCAGTAACAAACCCTGGCGACACCGTACCGGAGGGGCACGATGGCCGCGTTCACGCTCGAACTCGACGACGACCAGAAGCAGGTCCGTGACTGGCTCCACGGCTTCGCCGCGGACGTCATCCGCCCGGCCGCCGCCGAGTGGGACGAGCGTGAGGAGACTCCCTGGCCGATCATCCAGGAAGCCGCCAAGATCGGAATTTATTCCCTCGACTTCTACGCCCAGCAGTACTTCGACCCTACGGGCCTCGGGATCCCCCTCACGATGGAGGAGCTGTTCTGGGGCGATGCGGGCATCGCCCTGTCCATCGTCGGTACGGGCCTGGCGGCCGTCGGAGTCCTCGCCAACGGCACGGACGAGCAGATCGGCACGTGGGTGCCGCAGATGTACGGCGACGCCGACGACGTGAAACTGGCGGCCTTCTGCTCGTCCGAACCCGACGCCGGCTCCGACGTGGCCGCCATGCGGACCCGCGCCGTCTACGACGAGGCCAAGGACGAATGGGTCCTCGACGGCACCAAGACCTGGGCGACCAACGGGGGCATCGCCCACGTCCACGTCGTGGTCGCCGTCGTCGACCCGGCCCTCGGCACCAAGGGCCACGCCTCGTTCGTCGTACCGCCCGGCACCCCGGGACTCTCCCAGGGCCAGAAGTTCAAGAAGCACGGCATCCGCGCCTCCCACACCGCCGAGGTGGTCCTGGAGAACGTGAGGATCCCCGGCCACTGCCTCCTCGGGGGCAAGGAGAAGTTGGACGAGCGGCTCGCCCGCGCCCGCGAGCGCACGGCGGCGCCCGGCGGCGAGCGGGTGCGGAACGCGGCCATGGCCACCTTCGAGGCGTCCCGCCCGGCGGTCGGCGCGATGGCGGTCGGCACCGCCAGGGCCGCGTACGAGGTAGCGCTCGACTACGCCAGGACCCGCACCCAGTTCGGCCGGCCGATCATCGACAACCAGGGCATCGCCTTCCAGCTGGCCGACATGCGCACCCGCGTCGACGCCGCGCGCCTGCTGGTGTGGCGGGCGTCCTGGATGGCGGCCGCGGGGCGGCCCTTCGAGGCGGCCGAGGGCTCGATGTCGAAGCTGTACGCCAGCGAGACCGCCAAGGAGGTCACGGCGCAGGCCGTCCAGATACTCGGCGGCAACGGCTACACGCGGGAGTACCCGGTGGAGCGCATGCACCGCGACAGCGCGATCTACACGATCTTCGAGGGGACCAGCGAGATCCAGCGCCTGGTCATCGCCCGGACACTGTCGGGCATGCCGATCCGGTAGCGGGATCCCCGGGCGTACGCGTCCCCGGGCGTACGAGTGCCCCCGCCGGAACGTTCCGGCGGGGGCAGCCGTACGACGGTCGGCGGTCAGGCGGCCAGCTGTGCCTCGACGGCCGCGACCAGCTCCGGGGCCTCGGGCTCCGTGGTGGGCCGGAAGCGGGCCACGACCTCACCCTTGGGGGAGAGCAGGAACTTCTCGAAGTTCCAGCTCACGTCGCCCGCGCCGCCCTCGGCGTCGGCCGTCCTGGTCAGCTCCGCGTACAGGGGGTGACGGGCGTCACCGTTCACGTCGGTCTTCTCCAGGAGCGGGAAGCTGACCCCGTACGTCGCCGAGCAGAACGTCTGGATGTCCTCGGCGCTGCCCGGCTCCTGCCCGGCGAACTGGTTGCAGGGCACCCCGAGCACGGTGAACCCCCGGTCGCCGTACTCCTTCTGGAGCCGCTCCAGGCCGGCGTACTGCGGGGTGAGACCGCACTTGGACGCCACGTTCACGACCAGGACGGCCTTGCCCTCGTACGCCGCGAGCGAGGTCGGCTCACCGGCGAGGGTGCGCAGCGGAATGTCGTACAGAGTCATCCTGGGTCTCCTTGGTACAGGCGGTGGTCCGCTCCCATTGTGGACCTGCCGGCCACGCGGCGATCAAGGGGCCGGGCGGTCGCCGACCGGCCTGCCGTACCGGCGCGGCGGCCGGGGTGGTAGACGTGGGGCATGCCCGATTCCCCGCAGCCGGAGCTGTTCCCGCCGGACCGACCCGCGGCCGGCCGGCCCCTGCCGGGTGCCGTGCCGGACACTGTGCCGGAGCCCGCCGGCCGACTGGTCCGCTGCCGCATGTGCGGCCGCCCACTGAGGGGTACGGCCTCCCGGCGCAGCGGTCTGGGGCCGGACTGCGACGCCAAGCTGCACCCGCCCGCGCCGGACATCAGGACCCGGCGGCGCGAGGCCGACCAGGACCCGATCCCCGGCTTCTGACCAGGTGCCGCGGCTCATCCCGCCGCGGCGTGGCGCCGGAAGAGACCTTCCTGCACCACCGACACCAGCAGCGTGCCCGCCCGGTCGTAGATCCGGCCGCGCGCCAGGCCCCGGCCACCCGTCGCGATCGGCGACTCCTGGTCGTACAGGAACCACTCGTCGGCGCGGAACGGGTGGTGGAACCACATGGCGTGATCCAGGCTCGCCATGTCGAACCCACGTGGGCCCCACAGGGGCTCGACCGGGATCCGTACGGCGTCCAGCAAGGTCATGTCACTCGCGTACGTCAGCGCGCAGGTGTGCACCAGCGGGTCGTCGCCCAGCGGCCCCACCGCGCGCATCCACACCGCGCTGCGCGGATCCGCGTCCTTGATCTCCTCCCGCGTCCAGCGCAGCCGGTCCACGTACCGGATGTCGAACGGCTGGCGCCTGGCCATCCGCTCCAACGACTGCGGCAGCGCGCCCAGATGCTCCCGTACCTCCTCCGCGACCGTCGGCAGCGACTCGGGGTCGGGGAAGTCCAGGCGCGGCGGCAGCTGGTGCTCGATCCCGCCCTCCTCGGGGCGGTGGAAGGAAGCAGTCAGGTTGAAGATCGTCCGGCCCTCCTGCACGGCCGTCACCCGGCGGGTGGTGAACGACCGGCCGTCCCTGACCCGTTCCACCTGGTAGACGATCGGGACACCGGGACGGCCCGGGCGCAGGAAGTACGCGTGCAGCGAGTGGACCGGCCGGTCGCCGTCGGTCGTACGGCCGGCCGCGACCAGCGCCTGGCCCGCGACCTGGCCGCCGAAGACCCGTTGCAGGGACTCCTGGGGACTGCGGCCCCGGAAGATGTCGACCTCGATCCGCTCCAGGTCGAGGAGGTCGACGAGCCGCTCGGCGGGGTTGGTCATGATGTGCTCCTTCTGCCCTTGTTCTCCCGGCCGGTTCTCAGCGCACCGCGGAGAGCTGGCCCACCGACGTGACGCGCAGGACCGCCCGGCCCTCCTCGTCGGAGGCCGCGAGATCCACCTCCGCGCCGATGCCCCAGTCATGATCGCCGTTCGGGTCGGCGAACGTCTGCCTGACCCGCCACAGGCCGTGCTCGGCGTCCTCCTCGATGGCCAGCAGCTTGGGCCCGCGGGCGTCGGGGCCCGTACCCAGGTCCTCGTACTCGTCCCAGTACGCGTCCATCGCCTCGCCCCACCGGTCCGCGTCCCAGCCCGACTCGCCGTCCAGCTCGCCCAGGTCGTTGACGCGGTCCAGCGCGGCCAGCTCCACCCGGCGGAACATCGCGTTGCGCACCAGGACCCGGAAGGCCCGCGCGTTGGCCGTGACCGGCCGTACCTGGTCCGCCTTCTCCTGCGCCTGCTCGGCCGTCTCCACCTCGGGGTTGGCCAGCTGCTCCCACTCGTCCAGAAGACTGGAGTCCACCTGACGGACCATCTCACCGAGCCAGGCCGTCAGATCCTCCAGGTCCTCCGACTTGAGATCGTCCGGAATGGTGTGTTCCAGCGCCTTGTACGCGCCCGCGAGATAGCGCAGGACGATGCCCTCGGTCCTGGCCAGCTCGTAGTGGGACGTGAACTCCGTGAAGGACAGAGCCCGTTCGTACATGTCGCGGATCACGGACTTCGGCGAGACGGGGTGGTCGCCGACCCACGGGTGGCTGGTGCGGTACACGTTGTACGCGTGGACGAGCAGCTCCTCCAGCGGCTTCGGGTACGTGACCTCCTGGAGCCGCTCCATCCGCTCCTCGTACTCGATCCCGTCGGCCTTCATCGCGCCGACCGCCTCACCGCGCGCCTTGTTCTGCTGGGCTGCCAGGATCTGCCGCGGATCGTCCAGCGTGGACTCGACGACCGACACCATGTCCAGGGCGTACGACGGCGATTCGGGGTCCAGCAGCTCGAACGAGGCCAGCGCGAAGGTGGACAGCGGCTGGTTGAGCGCGAAGTCCTGCTGGAGATCGACGGTGAGGCGGACGATCCGGCCCTCCGCGTCCGGGGTCTCCAGGCGCTCCACCACCCCGCCGTCCAGCAGCGAGCGGTAGATGGCGAGGGCCCGGCGGATGTGGCGGAGCTGCTGCCTGCGCGGCTCGTGGTTGTCCTCCAACAGGTGGCGCATCGCCTCGAAGGCGTTGCCCGGCCGGGCGATGACCGACAGCAGCATGGTGTGCGTGACCCGGAAACGCGAGGTCAGCGGCTCGGGATCGGAGCCGATCAACTTGTCGAAGGTCGTCTCCGACCAGGCGACAAAGCCCTCGGGCGCCTTCTTCCTGACCACCTTGCGGCGCTTCTTCGGGTCGTCGCCCGCCTTGGCGAGCGCCTTCTCGTTCTCCACGACGTGCTCGGGCGCCTGCGCGACGACCAGCCCGGCGGTGTCGAAGCCGGCCCGGCCCGCCCGCCCGGCGATCTGATGGAACTCCCGGGCGCGCAACGTCCGTACCCGCGTGCCGTCGTACTTGGTAAGGGCGGTGAACAACACCGTACGGATGGGCACGTTGACGCCCACGCCGAGCGTGTCCGTACCGCAGATGACCTTCAACAGCCCCGCCTGCGCGAGCTTTTCGACCAGCCGCCGGTACTTGGGCAGCATGCCCGCGTGGTGCACGCCGATCCCGTGCCGTACGTACCGCGAGAGGTTCTGGCCGAACTTGGTGGTGAAGCGGAAACTGCCGATCAGGTCGGCGATCCTGTCCTTCTCCTCGCGGCTGCACATGTTGATGCTCATCAGCGACTGCGCCCGCTCGACGGCGGCGGCCTGCGTGAAGTGCACGATGTAGACCGGCGCCTGTTTGGTCTCCAGCAGCTCCGTCAGGGTCTCGGTGATGGGCGTGAGCTTGTACTCGTAGTACAGCGGCACCGGCCGCGTCGCCGACCTGACGACCGTCGTCGGCCGGCCCGTACGGCGTGTCAGGTCCTCCTCGAACCGCGACATGTCGCCGAGGGTCGCGGACATCAGGATGAACTGCGCCTGCGGCAGCTCCAGGATCGGGATCTGCCAGGCCCAGCCGCGGTCCGGCTCCGCGTAGAAGTGGAACTCGTCCATCACGACCTGGCCGACGTCCGCCTGCTTGCCGTCCCGCAGCGCGATGGAGGCGAGCACCTCCGCCGTGCAGCAGATGACCGGGGCGTCGGCGTTGACCGACGCGTCGCCGGTCAGCATCCCGACGTTCTCGGTGCCGAAGAGCTTGCACAGGTCGAAGAACTTCTCGGAGACCAGCGCCTTGATCGGCGCGGTGTAGAACGTGACCTTGTCCTGCGCCAGCGCGGCGAAGTGCGCACCCGCCGCGATCAGGCTCTTTCCGGAGCCCGTGGGGGTGGACACGATCACGTTGGCCCCGGAGACCACCTCGATCAGCGCCTCTTCCTGAGCCGGGTAGAGCGTGATGCCCTCGCCCTCGGCCCAGGTGGTGAAGGCCTCGAAAAGGGCATCGGGGTCGGCGGTCGGCGGCAGCTGATCAATGAGGGTCACCACCCCATCTTGCCTGCCTCACGCCCTCCGGCGGGAACCGGCCGCTCGGCCGAAGATCATGAGCGGTACTCTGCCCTGTCAACTGAGCTTCACCACAACTGCAATGGGGCGGATACGCGCATGATGGGACCGGCACACTCACTGTCAGGGGCTGCGGCCTGGCTGGGGGTGGGCGCCGCGGCGGCGGCCACCGGCCACAGCATGCCGTGGCCTGTTCTGGTGGTCGGCGCGCTGATCACCGCGGGGGCCGCGCTGGCCCCCGACCTGGATCACAAGGCCGCGACGATATCGAGGGCGTTCGGCCCGGTCTCGAAGCGGATGTGCGAGATCGTCGACAAGCTGTCGTACGCCGTCTACAAGGCGACGAAGAAGCCCGGCGATCCCCGCAGGAGCGGGGGCCACCGCACCCTCACGCACACCTGGCTGTGGGCCGTCACGATCGGCGCGGGCGCGTCCGGGCTGGCGCTCGTGGGCGGGCGCTGGGCGGTGCTGTTCATCCTCTTCGTGCACCTGGTGCTCGCGGTGGAGGGGCTGCTGTGGAGGGCCGCGAGGATGTCGAGCGACATCCTGGTGTGGCTCCTGGGGGCGACGTCCGCGTGGAACCTCGCGGGCATCCTGGACAAGCCGGGCAACGGCTCGGACTGGCTGTTCACCGCGCCCGGCCAGGAGTACCTGTGGCTGGGCCTGCCGATCGTGCTGGGCGCGCTGGTCCACGACATCGGGGACGCGCTGACGGTGTCGGGCTGCCCGATCCTGTGGCCGATACCGCTGGGCCGGAAGCGGTGGTATGCGCTGGGGCCGCCTAAGCCGATGCGTTTCCGTGCCGGTAGCTGGGTGGAGCTGAAGGTGCTGACGCCGGTGTTCATGATTTTGGGGGCCGTGGGGGCGGCGGCGGCGCTGGGGGTCTTCTAGCCGGTTGCGGCGCGGTTTTTGGTTGCGCTTACTGGTTGTCCTCAATCGCCGGACGGGCTGGGTGTGCCGTGGTGACGGGGGCCGGGGCCTGCGGAGGTACGTATGTCCGGACTGCATGTTTTACGGCGCGTTCCGGTCCCCCGAACATTCACGGTAGCCATGCGCCACAAAACACGCTTTACGTCCGG
>NZ_WWJY01000172.1 GCF_009865405.1 Streptomyces sp. SID3212
ACCAGCGTCTTGTCGCCGGGGGCGGCCTCCCCGACCCGCCGGATCGCCGACAGCCCACCGCCCGCGCCGGCGGCCAGCGCGCTCACGGTCAGCTCGGGCCCCGCGTCCGTGGCGGCCACCGCCAGCTCGTGGAAGAGCAGCCCGAACAGCGGTCCGCTCGTCCCTCCCACCTCGTCGAGGAAGGCCGTGGCCGCGGCGCGCAGGGGGGCCGCCGGGTCCCCCGGGCCGGTGGGCGGATCGCCGAGGAAGCGGAGTGTGGCGTCCAGTCCCGCCATGAGGTTGGTGCCGAAGTCGCCGTCCCCGGCCGCCTGGTCGAGCGCGGTCAGTTCGGCCTCGGTGGCGGAGACGGATGCCGCGAAGCGCCGCATCCAGCCGTCGGTGAACGTTCCGTCGACGTGCATGGCGTCCTGCCTCTCTTCGGGTCGGCGGCGCTGCCGCCCAGGTGACGGAGAGCGGTCGGCTCAGCGGGGCCAGGCAGCGGTACGGGCCGGGGCGTCGAAGAGCTTGACCGTCTCGGCGTCCGCCACCATCACGGACAGGGAGAAGCCCCGCATGTCCAGCGCGGTGACAAAATCGCCCACCAGCACCCGCTCGGTGGTGATGCCGCGCGCGTCGAGGACCCGGGCCGCGTCGGCCAGCACGGCGTACAGCTCCAATCGGGTGAGGGAGCCGAGACCGTTGACCAGGAGGATCACGGACGCGCCCTTGCCGAGCCCCAGGGACTTCTCCAGCGCGCCCGCCATGTTCCCGACCAGCTCCCGGACCGGCTGCCGGGGGACGGTGTGGTCCGCGCGCTCGCCGTGGATCCCGACGCCGTACTCCATTCGGTCGATCGGCAGCTCGAAGGCGGGCAGCCCCGTGGTGGGGGCGGTGTGCGACGCGGAGGCGACGGCGAGGCTCCGGCAGCGGGACACCAGGTCGGTCCCGAGGTCCGCCAGGTCACGCAGTCCCAGCCCGGTGTCGGCGGCGGCCCCGAGCACCTTCTCGACCAGCACGGTCGCGCCGGTGCCGCGCCGGCCCGCCGCGATCTCCTCGGACTCCGAGGCGAGGTCGTCGTCGATCAGCACCCGGGTGCAGGCGATGCCCTCGTGGACGAGGCGCTCCGCCGCGATGCCGAAGTTGATGCGGTCCCCGGTGTAGTTCTTCACCAGGTGGAGTACGCCGTCCTCACGGGCCACCGCCCGGGACGCCATGAAGACCTGCCGGTTGTGCGGTGAGGCGAAGATCCGGCCCGGACAGGCCGCGTCCAGCATGCCCAGACCGACAAATCCCGTGTGCAGGGGCTCGTGCCCCGCGCCGCCGCCCGACACCAGGCCCACCCGTCTGGCGGGGGACGTGTGCAGGGCCCGTACGAAACCGTGCTCGACGTCGTGCGCCACCAGATCGCCGTGGGCCCGGGCGAAGCCGGCCAGCGCGTCGATGACCAAAGAGTCCGAACTGTTCCCGAAGTACAAGGCCATGTGGGCTCCCAGAAATCACCCGCCGCGGGCGGACCACCGGAACGCCATCGTGTGCCACGACACGCCGGGCGGCAACTCACACCGACCCGGCGGCCGAAGCACGCTCCGGGCCCGGGAACGCCTCTCGTACGCCCTCCCGACCCCGGCCACGCCCTGTCCCCGCCCCCCTTCGCGCCCCCCGGGGCCGGTCCCGCTCACGTCCGGCCCGTACCGCTCACTCCGGGCCCGTGAGACTCGCTCCCGGCCCGTAGGACTCACTCCGGGCCCGTACCGCTCACTCCCGGGCGAGCACGAACCAGCGCGCCGGCAGGTCGATCCTGGTGCCGTCCGGCAGATGCTCCGTCTGCGGGAGCGCCGTGTCGCCGGTGTCCAGGATCTTCAGGCCCGCCGCGCGCAGCAGCTCGGGAACCTCCTCGTCGGCCGCCCCGGCGGGCCGCAGGCCGTGGTCGAAGACCCGCTGGAGCTTCGCGGGCGTGCCCGCCTCCACCGCCTGCTGGAACACCGCCTTCGAGGCGGATCTCAGTTCGACGACGAACGCCCGTCCGCGCGCCCCGAGGAGCCGCGCGACCGCCCCGGCGACCGACGCGCGGTCCTGCGGCTCGCTCTGGTGGATGACGGCGCGCATGTAGACGTTGGTGTCGCCGAGCCGCTCCCCCAATGCCTCCACCGCGCCCGCGTCGACCAGGTTCAGCTGTTCGTACGTGGCGGCCCCGGCCGTGTCCGCGCGGCGCGCGTGCTCCACCGCCGCCAGCGACAGGTCCACGCCGATCGCGCGGGCGAAGAGCGTCGCCAGATAGCGGGTCTGGGTGCCGCTGCCGCAGCCGAGGTCGACCACGGGCAGTGACACATCGGCGTACGGCAGCAGCAGCGCGCTGTGCGGTACGGCGCTGAGGGAGGCGTCCGAGTCCCAGATCGCCTCCCCCGGGGCGTCGGAGGTCTCCCGCCAGTACCCTTCCCAGGCGTCCCGGTAGCGCTGCGACACATCCATGTGCGTCTCCCCAAGTCAAGCCGTCAGAAGCAGAGTTGTGCAGCACCGGCCTACCGGTCGGAACGCCTGCCCGGCAAGGGGTCGGGAACGTCTTTCACCGGCTCGCCCGACGGGCCCGCCCCTTTTGGCCCAGGGCCTGCTCGAACCACACCGTCTTGCCGTGCGGCGTGCTGCTCGTCCCCCACTCCCGGGCGAGACTGCTCACCACCCGTAGTCCCCGGCCGAACTCGTCCTCCCGGCTCGCGCTCAGCAGGGTCGCCGGGGCCGGCTCGTCGTCCTGGACCTCGCACAGCAGCGCGTCGGTGCGGACCAGGCGCAGCCCGACGTGGTGCGAGCGCGCGTGGTGGACGGCGTTGGTGACCAGCTCGCTGACCATCAGTTCGGCCGTCTCCACGGCGTCCGGCAGGCCCCAGTCGAGCAGCCGGCCGTGCACCAGCCGCCTGGCACGTGCCACCTCGCGTGGATCGAGGGCCAGTTGCCACTCGGCGACGTCACCGTCCGGGATGCCGTTCAGCCGGGCCATCAGGAGCGCCACGTCGTCCTTGCGCCCGCCCCGGGGGTTCAGCGCGCGGATGATCGTGTCGCAGGCGTCGTTCATCGACGCGGCGGGATGGGCGGCGGACTCGCAGAGCGCCGCCAGGCCCTCCCCGATGTCCGCGCCGCGCACCTCCACCAGACCGTCGGTGCACAGCACCAGCCGGTCACCGGGTGCCACGCGGACGACCGCCGTCTCGAAGGCCACACCACCGACCCCGATGGGCGCGCCGGTCGGCAGGTCGAGCACCTCGGCCCGGCCGTCGGCGGCGCGGACCAGGACGGGCGGGATGTGCCCGGCGTTGGCGATCTGGAGCTCGGAGCGGATCGGGTCGTACACCGCGTACAGGCAGGTCGCGAGATAGCTCTCGCCGAGCCGCTGGGCCAAGTCGTCCAGATTGCGCAGCAGTTGGGCGGGCGGCATCTCCATGGTCGCCATCGTCTGGACGGCGGTGCGCAGTTGGCCCATCATCGCCGCGGAGCGCAGCCCGTGCCCCATCACGTCGCCGACGACCAGCGCCGTACGGGAACCGGGCAATTTCACCGCGTCGAACCAGTCGCCGCCTATCCGGCCGAGCCGGGTGCCCGGCAGGTAGCGGGTGGCGGTGTCACAGCCGGCCATCCGCGCGGCGACCGTCGGCAGCATGCTGTCCTGGAGGGTCTCCGCCACGTTCTCCTGGTACGTGTACATGCGGGCGTTGTCGAGGACGAGGCCCGCCCGCGCGGCCAGTTCGGCGCCGGTCGTACGGTCCATGTCGTCGAACGGCTCCCGCTCGGGGCGCCGCATCAGGACCATGAAGCCGAGCACGACGTCGCGGGCCTTGAGCGGGACCAGCAGCAGGGACCGGTTGTTGATGAGCGGCCGCAGGTCGCGCTTCTCGAACTCGCCCGAGATACGGTCGCCGTCCTCCTCGCTGAGCGTCGGGATGAGGACCGGCTCCCCGGTGACCATGCACTGGAAGAACGGGGTGTGCTCCGGGAAGGAGATGGCCTCGCCGATCGGCACGGTGTCGTCCCAGCGGCCCGGTTCGTCGTTGTGCTCGACCCAGACGCGGTGCCAGACGGTGGTGACGTCGGGCGGCCCGTCCGGGAACCCCTCCCCGGCGAGGACGGCGGCGCGCAGGTGCGTACCGGCGAAGTCGGTGAAGCGCGGGACGGCGGCGCTGGTGACCTCTCGGATGGTGCGCTCCAGGTCGAGGGAGGAGCCGATCCGGCGGCTCACCTCGTTCAGGAACTCCAGGCTCTCGCGCACCGCGGCGTATTCGAGGTCGAGTTCGGGCCGGGGCGCGCCGCCGCGCCGGGTCCCGCCGTCCTCCTCCACGACGGTCAGCCGGCTCCGCCGGGACGCCACCCGCCGGGGCACACCCCAGTCCGGGGTGACGGGAACACGGTCGTGGTGACTGAACTCCAGTACGGGATAGCCCAGTTCGAGCACCTGCGAGACGATGCGGGTGGATTCGGCGGGGCTCATGTTCGGCAGGATGTCGGGCAGGCGCCTGGCCAGCGCCTCCGCGTCCGGGAAGTCCGTGTGGAGGGCGAAGCCCGGCGCTATCCGCTGGACGTCGGCCTGCCTCACCGCTTCGCCCTCGGCGTCGGAAGCGGGGGAGGCCCCGTCGGCGCCGAACTGGGCGGCGTCGGCGGCGAGTACGAGATGGCGGCCCGGTCCGGGACCGACCAGTGGGTAGGCCCACCACAGCACGTCGAGCCGCTCGCGCCCGTCCTCGGAGAGCGCCGCGCGCCCCGCCGTGGGGTACGAGCCACGGGTGTGCAGGTCGGGGCCCAGCTCGTCGTGGCCGTCGAACGTGGCGCGGCTCTCTCCGGCGTATCCGTCGTGCGCGAGGCCCGTCTCCTCGTCGGCGAGTGCGCCGGCCACCGGCATCAGATCGCTGGCGGACCGGCCCACCGCCTCGTCCTTGGAGTGGCCGAAAAGACGCCGTGCGCCGGTCGACCAGTGCGACACGAGGCCGTCGCGGTCCACGACGACCACGGCGAGCGGAATCCGGCCTGCCGTCGCGAGCGGCTGTTGCGGCGGCCCCGGCGGAACACCACTGTCCATGGCTGGAAGGCTCCTTCCCTGCCGCCAGGATCTGCGGCTCCGCCCACCACGGTACGGCCCCGCGCACGAGAAGCGCCGGGCAATGAACTAATAGGTGGTGCGCCCGCGCACGCCTGGGAATTGACTGAAATTCAGTCAGCTTTTCAACGGTCCCGCGGCGCGCTTCGCTCAGTCCGCGTGACCCAGTTGGAGGTCGCGTTCGGTGCGTCCGCCGCCCGCCATCCGGAGCACCGTGGCGACCGGCGGATAGCCCGCCGCGATCACCGTGTACTCCCCCGAAGAGAGATCCACGAAGCGGAAGGTTCCGTCGGAGCCGGTGGTGAGGGTGTCGACCACGTTGCCCGCCGCGTCCAGCAGCGTGACGCGGGCGTCCTCGACGGGCCGGCCGCCCCCGGCCCGTACCGTACCGCGCAGCACCGCCCCGCCCGCCAGCTCGATGTCCTGCCGGGTCTCGCGGGAGGACTGCACACTGACGGGGAGCGCGGCGGGGCGGAAGGCGGGGGCGCTCGCGGCCAGCGTGTACTCCCCCGCGACCAGTTCGCCGATCACATAGGCGCCCTCGCGCCCGCTGCGGGTGGACGCCACCACGTCACCCCGTACGTCGGTGAGGGTCACGGCGGCGTCCCGTACCGGCGTGCCGTCCGCCGTGAGCACCGCGCCCGCGAGGCGTCCCGCGCCGCCGAGGACCACGTCCAGTTCGACGGGGCGCTCGCCGACGGTGACCGTGACGGCCTGCGGCTGGTGGCCGCCGGCCGCCGCGATCATCACGTACGAGCCGGCGCCCGGCACGCTCAGCGCGTACCGCCCGTCCTCGCCGCTCGCCCCGCGTCCGATCTGCTGCCCCTGGACGTCGATGAGGGTGAGCGCGGCGCGCGGGACCGTACTGCCGTCGTAGTGCTGCACGATGCCGCAGACGGCCACTCCCGGGGCGTACGGGGACGGCGCGGCGACCGGGGCGCCGTTCGCGGCGGCGCGCGCGGCGGGGACGGCGGAGGACTCGGCGGCGGGGGCGTTGTAGGACACCAGCGGTTTCTCCTTGAGGAAGAAGGCGAGCAACAGGCCGAGGACGAGCACCGGCACGAGATAGAGGAAGATCCGCGGCATCGCGTCCGCGTACGCCTGGATGTAGTGGTCCCGCAGCGCGGGCGGCAGCGCGTGGACCATCTGCGGGGTGATGGAGTGCGCGTTCGGCAGCGCGGCGCCCGCCGGGATCCGGTCGGCGAGCGCGTCGGCGAGCCGGTTGGCGAACAGCGTGCCGAAGACGGCGGCGCCGACGCTGCCGCCGATCTGCCGGAAGTAGTTGTTGGCGCTGGTGGCGACGCCCAGGTCGGAGGGCGGCACCGCGTTCTGCACGGCGAGGATGAGCACGGGCATCACCAGCCCGATGCCGAGGCCCAACACCGCCTGGGCGAAGCCGCATTCGAGCATGGAGGTGTCGGCGTCCAGCCGGGACAGCAGCCACATCCCGGCGGCCGACAGCGCGCCGCCCACCACCGGGTAGATCTTGTAGCGGCCGGTACGGCTGATGAGTTGGCCGGAGACGACGGAGGCGACGACGATGCCGCCCATCATCGGCAGCATCAACAGGCCCGACTCGGTGGCGGAGGCGCCGTCGACCATCTGGAGGAAGGTCGGCAGATAGCTGGCGGCCCCGAAGAGCGCGAGGCCGAGCACCGCGCCGATCAGACCGGTGAGGGTGAAGACGGAGTCGCGGAACAGCCGCAGGGGGATGATCGGTTCGGGCGCGAAGTGCTCGACGACGAGGAACAGCAGGGTGGTTCCGACGGCGCCCGCGGCCAGTCCCAGGATGACGCGTGAGCCCCACGCGTACTCCGTACCGCCCCAACTGGTCAGCAGCACCAGGCAGGTCGAGGCGGCGGCGAGCATCAGCGCGCCAAGGATGTCCAGCCGGCCCCGGCTGGTGGGCTTGGGGAGGGTGAGGACGACGGAGACCACGGCGAGGGTGAGCAGGCCGAAGGGCACGTTGAAGTAGAAGCACCAGCGCCAGGACACGTGGTCGGTGAAGAACCCGCCGAGCAGCGGACCCGCCACCGAGGCGAGGCCGAACGCGCCGCCGATCAGCCCCATGAACCGGCCGCGCTGCCGGGGCGGCACGATGTCCGCGATGATCGCGTGGACGCCGATCATCAGTCCGCCGGCGCCGACGCCCTGGACGGCGCGGAAGGCGATCAGCTCGTTCATGGTGCGGGACCAGCCGGCCAGGGCCGAGCCGATGACGAACACGACGATCGCGAACTGGAAGACGCCCTTGCGGCCGAAGAGGTCGCCGAGCTTGCCGTAGATCGGCAGACCGATCGTGGAGGTCAGCAGATACGCGGTGATCGCCCAGGACATCCGCTCCAGGCCGTGCAGCTCCCCCACGATCTTGGGCAGGGCGGTCGCCACGATCATCTGTTCCAGCGCGGCGAGCAGCAGGGCGAGCATCAGCCCGAAGAACACGAGCCGGACCCGGCGGGGGCTCAGCGGCTCGGCCGGCGGCGCGCCACCGG
>NZ_WWJY01000173.1 GCF_009865405.1 Streptomyces sp. SID3212
CAAGCCCGTCCGGCGATTGAGGACAATCGGTAACCGATAAGGTCGGAGACATGGGCCCCCTGCCAAGTCCCTCCACCCCCGCCGGCACCCACGGCCTCACCGCACTCCTCGCGCACCCCGCCGGCGCCATCGTCGCTCTCGACTTCGACGGCACCCTCGCCGAAATCGTCCCCGATCCCGAACAGGCCCGCGCCCACCCCCGCGCCGTCCCCGCCCTCGCGGCCCTCGCGCCGCACGTCGCCTCGATCGTGGTGATCACCGGGCGGCCGGCCGAACTCGCCGTGAAGTTCGGCGGCTTCGCGGGCGTGCCGGGCCTCGACCACCTCGTGGTCCTCGGCCACTACGGCGCCGAGCGCTGGGACGCCGCCACCGGCACCGTACGCGCCCCCGCCCCCCACCCGGGCGTCTCGGCGGCCCGCGCCGAACTCCCCGCCCTCCTCGACGGAGCCGGACACGCCGCCACCCAAGGCACGGCGCAAGGCACGGCGCAAGGCACGGCGCAAGACACCGCGCAAGGCACCGCTCAAGACACCGCCCAAGGCACCTGGATCGAGGACAAGGGCCAGGCGTTCGCCGTCCACACCCGCAGGGCCGCCGACCCCCAGGCCGCCTTCGACACCCTGCGCGCCCCCCTCGCCGCCCTGGCGACCCGTCACGGCCTCGTCCTGGAACCGGGCCGCATGGTCCTGGAACTGCGCCCGCCCGGCGTGGACAAGGGCGTGGCGCTGACGAAGTACGCGGAGGAATCAGGCGCCGAGACCGTCCTGTACGCGGGCGACGACCTGGGCGACCTCCCGGCCTACGCGGCGGTGGACACCCTCCGCGCGAAGGGCCACCCGGGCCTCCTGGTGTGCAGCGGCACCGAGGTCCCGGAGCTGTCCACCCGAGCCGACCTCACCCTCCCGGGCCCCGCCGCCGTCGCCGACTTCCTGGCAGCCTTGGCACAGGCCGTGTCCCGAACCTGACAGGGCCGGCTAGAGAGCGCGCCCCCGCCTAGAGCACGCCGCCCGACACGCGACCCCGCGCCCTCAGGCGCGCACCGCCTCCAGCTGGTCCAGGAACCACTGCGACGGAGGGAGGGCCGTGGCCGCCGCCGCCAGGCGCTTGGTGCGTTCCGCGCGTTCGTCCTGGGGCATCGTCAGGGCCTCGTGGAGCGCCGCGGCCGTCGCCGTGATGTCGTACGGGTTCACCACCAGCGCGTCCTCGCCCAGCTCCTCGTACGCGCCCGCCTCGCGGGACAGGACCAGGACGCAGCCGTTCTCCGAGACCACCGGGATCTCCTTCGCGACCAGGTTCATGCCGTCGCGGATCGGGTTGACGAGGGCCACGTCCGCCAGGCGGTACGCCGCCAGGGAGCGGGCGAAGTCGTCCTTGACGTGGAGGACGACCGGGAGCCAGCCGTCCGTGCCGAAGTCCTCGTTGATCGCGTCCGCCACCCGCTGGACCTCGGCCGTGTAGTCGCGGTACACCGAGAGGTCCTGGCGGGAGGGGTACGCGAAGGCCACGTGGACCACCCGTTCGCGCCACTCCGGATGGTCGGTCAGCAGCTGCCGGTACGCCAAGAGGCCGCGGACGATGTTCTTGGACAGTTCCGTACGGTCCACCCGGACGATCGTCCGCCGGTCCGTCCCGCCGATCTCCTCGCGCAGGGACGCGATGCGCTCGTCCACGTCGGGGCGGTGCGCCCGCTCGCGCAGGAAGTCCGCGTCCGCGCCCAGGCCGTGCACGCCGATCCTGGTGTTGCCGGTGCCGCCCAGCAGCTCCGTACAGCAGGCCGTGAAGGCGTCCGCCCAGCGGTGGGTCAGGAACGCCGCGCGGTCCGCGCCCAGGATGCCCCGGAGCAGCTGGCGCGCGATGTCGTCGGGGAGCAGCCGGAAGTAGTCCACCGGCGCCCAGGGGGTGTGCGAGAAGTGGCCGATCCGCAGGTCGGGGCGGAGCGCGCGGAGCATGCCGGGGACCAGCGCCAGGTGGTAGTCCTGGATCAGGACCGACGCGCCGTCGGCCGCCTCGTCCGCCAGGGCTTCGGCGAACGCGCGGTTGTACGCCTCGTACGACGCCCACTGCGCCCGGAACTCCGCGCCGAAGGACGGCTCCAGCGGGGTCTGGTAGAGCAGGTGGTGGACGAACCAGAGCGTGGAGTTGGCCACCCCGTTGTACGCGTCCGCGTAGACCTCGGGGGCGATGCCCAGCATCCGTACCCGCTGCCCGCCGGTGTCCTCCGGGTCCAGCCGGCCGCCGGTACGCCGTACCGCCTCGCGGTCGCCGTCGCCGAGCGCCGCGCACACCCACACCGCGTCCGTGTCGGGGCCGATGGCGGAGAGGCCGGACACCAGCCCGCCGCCGCCGCGCCGGGCCTCCAGCGCTCCGTCGTCGCGGAGCGTGTACGAGACGGGGCCGCGGTTGGACGCGACGAGGACCTGGGCGGCCTGCTCGGAAACCATGTGCCGAAATCTAGCCCGTACGGGAAACGCTCAAACGTACGGAGAGCGACCGTGCGGGGGAATCAGTCGCCCCCGCGTCCCCGTGCCGCCGCCAGCGCCACCACCCCCGCCCCCGTCAGCGCGACCGCCACCCCGCCCAGCAGCCACAGCCGCTCGGCCGTGACGCCGCCGTGTGCCGCCGCGAGGAACCACAAGCTCAGAGGAGTCTCCATAAGCCTGCAATATAGGTAAATAGGATCAAGCGGGGTGATTACGCCGCGCGGCCGGCCGTGTACTCCGCGATCTCCCGCATCGGCGGCCGCTCCTCCGTGTCCACGGCGTACGTACGCGGTTCAAAACCGCTCTCGCCCCGCTCGAACTGCGTCAGCTCGGGCCGTACCAGCTGCGCCCCCAGATGGGCCCCGAGCTGCGTCCCCACCTGCGCCCGCGGCATTCGCAGCTGCGCCGTCCGGTAGATCGCCGCCGCCATCCGCCCCAGCGCCCGGTCGTCCTGGTGCCGGTGCAGCCGCGTGCCCACGTCCACCTGGCCCAGCGCGTCCAGCCCCACACAGTGGAGCGCGTCCACCAGCAGCCCCAGCTCCACCCCGTACCCGACGGGGAACGGCAGCCGCTCCAGCAGGGTCCGCCGGGCCGCGTACTCCCCGCCGAGGGGCTGGACGAACCCCGCCAGGCGCGGCCAGTGCAGATTCAGCAGCGGACGCGCCACCAGCTCCGTAACCCGCCCGCCCTGGCCCACCGAGGCCCCCGGCGCCGCCAGCGGCCTGTCGTACATCGCCTTCACCAGCTGGACGTCGGGCTCCGTCAGCAGCGGCCCCACGATCCCCGTCACGAAGTCCGCCGAGAACTCCCGCAGATCCGCGTCCACGAAGCACACCACGTCCCCGCCCGTCACCAGCAGCGACCGCCACAGCACCTCGCCCTTGCCGGGCAGCGCCGGCAGCCGCGGCAGGATGTCGTCCCGGCGCACCACCCGCGCGCCCGCCTCCTCCGCCACCTTCGCCGTCGCGTCGGACGAACCGGAATCAATCACCACCAGTTCATCCACCAGCGGCGCCTTCTCCATCAGCTCGCGCCGGATCACCGAGACGATCCCGCCGACCGTCCCCTCCTCGTCCAGCGCGGGCAGCACCACACTGACGGTCGTGCCACGCGCGGCCTTCGCCGCCAGGAGCCGGTCGGGCGTACGGTCGGCCACGGACCAGGAACGCCTGGTCAGCCAGCGTTCCACCTCTTCCAGCACGGTCGGTTCTCCCTGAAAGTGATCCATCTCGCGGTGCGGACCACTATCTCCGCGGTCCGCTCCTTCGGTTACAGTCTTGAACAACACGAATGACCACCGCATGTCGGGGGTCGTCCGGTGGACAAACGCTCGGATCGCGGGACCGACCCCGGATCCGATGCCATACCGCTCATCCAGAGGGGCAGAGGGAACGGCCCGTTGAAGCCCCGGCAACCCTCCCGCCGACCGCGAGGTCATGGTGGGGAAGGTGCCAATTCCGTCTTGCGGCGAAGTACGTCGTGAGGAAGATGAGGAAAGGGCCTCGCCTCCATGTCTGTGCAGACCGTCCCCACGCCCGGTGTCACCCCCGGTGCCGTCGACCTCGGACCCGCCGCCGCCCTCTCGTGCCGCGAATGCGGCGAGCGCTTCGACCTCGGCCCGATCTTCGCCTGCGCGTCCTGTTTCGGGCCGCTCGAAGTGGCGTACGACCTGCCGAGCGGCACCCCCGAAGAGCTGAAGAAGCGCATCGCCGAGGGGCCCGACAACATCTGGCGCTACGCGCCGCTGCTGCCCGTCCCCGCCGACGTGGCGTCGAAGCCGAACATCAACCCCGGCTTCACCAAGCTCGTCAAGGCCGACAACCTCGCCCGTGAACTGGGCGTCACCGGCGGCCTGTACGTGAAGGACGACTCCGGCAACCCGACGCACTCCTTCAAGGACCGCGTCGTCGCCATCGCCGTCGAGGCCGCCCGCGCCTTCGGCTTCACGACGCTCTCCTGCTCCTCCACCGGCAACCTGGCCGGCGCCGTCGGCGCCGCCGCCGCCCGCGCCGGCTTCCGCTCCTGCGTGTTCATCCCGAGCGACCTGGAGCAGGGCAAGGTCGTCATGGCCGCGGTGTACGGCGGTGAACTCGTCGGCATCGAGGGCAACTACGACGACGTCAACCGCTTCTGCTCCGAACTGATCGGCGACCCGCTCGGCGAGGGCTGGGGCTTCGTGAACGTCAACCTCCGCCCGTACTACGGCGAGGGCTCCAAGACACTCGCGTACGAGATCTGCGAACAGCTCGGCTGGGAGCTGCCCGACCAGCTCGTCATCCCCATCGCCTCGGGATCGCAGCTCACGAAGATCGACAAGGGCCTCCAGGAGCTCATCAAGCTGGGCCTCGTCGCGGACAAGCCGTACAAGATCTTCGGCGCCCAGGCCGAGGGCTGCTCCCCGGTCTCCACCGCCTTCAAGGCGGGCCACGACGTCGTACGGCCCCAGAAGCCGAACACCATCGCCAAGTCCCTGGCGATCGGCAACCCGGCCGACGGCCCGTACGTCCTCGACATCGCCCGCCGCACCGGAGGCGCGGTGGACGACGTGAACGACGAGCAGATCGTGGACGCGATCAAGCTGCTGGCCCGTACCGAGGGGATCTTCGCGGAGACCGCGGGCGGGGTGACCGTCGGCGTGACGAAGAAGCTCATCGACGCCGGCCTGCTCGACCCGGCGCTGACGACGGTCGTGCTCAACACGGGCGACGGTCTCAAGACGCTGGACGCCGTGGCCCCGACCACCGGCCCCACCGCCACGATCCGCCCGAGCCTCGACGCGTTCCGCGCCGCCGGCCTGGCCCACTGAGCCACCGCGCCGCGCCCCGCCCATCACTGAAGGAAGGCACCCCACCATGAGCGTCAAGGTCCGCATCCCCACCATCCTCCGTACGTACACCGGTGGCCAGGCCGAGGTTCCGGCGGAGGGCGAGACCCTCTCCGAGGTCATCCAGTCGCTGGAGGCCAGCCACCCCGGCATCGCCGCGCGCGTCCTGGACGACGAGGGCAAGCTGCGCCGCTTCGTCAACGTGTACGTGAACGACGACGACGTCCGGTTCGAGCAGGGCCTCCAGACGGCGACCCCCGCGGGCGCCGGCATCTCGATCATCCCGGCGGTCGCGGGCGGCTGCTGACGCCGGATCACGGGGACGCCCGGCATACGTGGAAGGCCCCCTCCGCACAGGAAGCGGAGGGGGCCATTCTTTATGGTTGAGCGCGGTAGAGTTGGGAACACCCCCTCGCGGCCGGTGCCGAGCGCATACGAGAACGCGACAACCTGGGGTCGAACTCCCGGTGACTTTTGCGGGCACATGTGTGGTTTGCCTGGCCCGACTTGCCCCGGAACGCAGTCAATCCGTCGCTATGTGTGTTCGGTCGTGCCCAGATTTCTCGTCCGATTGACCTGTTGCAGAGGGCAGTTGGGCAGATACATTCAGCCGCGGTCGAAGCGTTCCGGCAGTAATAGGGGAGTAAGGCATGGCTCAGGGCACCGTCAAATGGTTCAACGCGGAGAAGGGCTACGGCTTCATCGCGGTCGACGGTGGTGCGGATGTATTCGTCCACTACAGCGCGATCCAGATGGACGGCTACCGCACCCTTGAAGAAGGTCAGCGAGTTGAGTTCGAGATCTCGCAGGGCCAGAAGGGTCCGCAGGCGGACATGGTCAAGCTCGCCGTCTGATCCCGGCGCGATCGGCCACCGACGCACTCACGCCGAGGGGCCCGTATCCCATACAGGGATACGGGCCCCTCGTGCGTGTACGGGACCCCCGCGCGGGGGTGCCGGGCCGGGGGAGGAGCTTGCACTCTCGGGGGTCGAGTGCTAATCATTGGCGTTAGCACTCTGCAAGTGAGAGTGACAACTTATGGACCGGGTCAGTGAGGCCCGGAGGGACCGGTGGAGCAAGGAACCGCCGGGCTCTCAGGCCGTCCGTCGCGGGCGCGGGCGCGGTCCGGAGCAATCCACCCCAGTCCGGGAGGACCACTTCACATGGCCAAGATCATCGCGTTCGACGAGGAGGCACGGCGCGGTCTCGAGCGCGGGATGAACCAGCTCGCCGACGCCGTCAAGGTCACCCTTGGTCCCAAGGGTCGCAACGTCGTCCTCGAGAAGAAGTGGGGCGCCCCCACGATCACCAACGATGGTGTTTCCATCGCCAAGGAGATCGAGCTCGAGGACCCGTACGAAAAGATCGGCGCTGAGCTGGTCAAGGAAGTCGCCAAGAAGACGGACGACGTCGCCGGTGACGGTACGACCACCGCGACCGTCCTCGCCCAGGCACTCGTCCGCGAGGGCCTGCGCAACGTGGCGGCCGGCGCCAACCCGATGGCCCTCAAGCGCGGGATCGAGAAGGCCGTCGAGGCCGTCTCCGGTGCCCTGCTGGAGCAGGCCAAGGACGTGGAGACCAAGGAGCAGATCGCTTCGACGGCCTCCATCTCCGCCGCCGACACCCAGATCGGCGAGCTCATCGCCGAGGCGATGGACAAGGTCGGCAAGGAAGGCGTCATCACCGTCGAGGAGTCGCAGACCTTCGGTCTGGAGCTTGAGCTCACCGAGGGCATGCGCTTCGACAAGGGCTACATCTCGGCGTACTTCGCCACCGACATGGAGCGCATGGAGTCGTCCCTGGACGACCCGTACATCCTGATCGTCAACTCCAAGATCGGCAACGTGAAGGACCTCCTTCCGCTGCTGGAGAAGGTCATGCAGTCGGGCAAGCCCCTGCTGATCATCGCGGAGGACGTCGAGGGCGAGGCGCTGTCGACCCTGGTCGTCAACAAGATCCGCGGCACCTTCAAGTCCGTCGCCGTCAAGGCCCCGGGCTTCGGTGACCGCCGCAAGGCGATGCTGAACGACATCGCCATCCTCACCGGCGGCACGGTCATCTCCGAAGAGGTAGGCCTCAAGCTGGAGAACGCCGGTCTCGACCTGCTGGGCCGCGCCCGCAAGGTCGTCATCACCAAGGACGAGACCACCATCGTCGACGGTTCGGGCGAGAGCGACCAGGTCGCCGGCCGCGTGAACCAGATCCGCGCCGAGATCGAGAACAGCGACTCGGACTACGACCGCGAGAAGCTCCAGGAGCGCCTCGCGAAGCTGGCCGGCGGCGTGGCCGTCATCAAGGCCGGCGCCGCGACCGAGGTCGAGCTCAAGGAGCGCAAGCACCGCATCGAGGACGCGGTGCGCAACGCCAAGGCCGCCGTCGAGGAGGGCATCGTCGCCGGTGGTGGCGTGGCTCTGCTCCAGGCTTCCTCGGTGTTCGAGAAGCTCGAGCTCGAAGGTGACGAGGCGACGGGCGCGAACATCGTCAAGCTCGCGCTGGAGGCTCCGCTCAAGCAGATCGCCGTCAACGGTGGTCTCGAAGGCGGCGTTATCGTCGAGAAGGTCCGCAACCTGCCGATCGGTCACGGCCTCAACGCCGCGACCGGCGAGTACGTGGACATGATCGCCGAGGGCATCATCGACCCCGCGAAGGTCACCCGTTCCGCTCTCCAGAACGCGGCCTCCATCGCGGCGCTGTTCCTCACCACCGAGGCCGTCATCGCCGACAAGCCGGAGAAGGCCGGCGCCGCCGGCGCCCCGGGCGGCATGCCGGGCGGCGACATGGACTTCTGAGCCCGCCGCCGTACGGCTGTACGGCACCGGCTCGGAGCGTTCCTGAACCGAGGGCGGTACCCCTTCCGGGGGGTGCCGCCCTCGGGCGTTTCCGGAGCGGGGGGCCGGGTCAGCGGGTGTAGTCCTTGAGCTTTTGCGTCTCCAGGGTGAGGGCGACCGGCGCGAGCGCCCCGTCCGCCCGGGCCCGGCCCTTGCGGTAGCTCTCCACCTTCAGGCCCTGCTCCGGATACAGGCGCAGGTCGGGACGCTGTTGGAGGCAACGCTCCAGCAGCCACATGACGATGGCCCCGTGGAGCTGGTCGGGCAACGGTTTGACCTGGAGTTTTCCGCTGATGAATTGGAGCGTGACGCCCTTGGGGGCCCTGCGGGCGAGTTCCTCGAAGTCGTCGAGGGACATCTGCGGCCGTGCCTCGGTGCCGGGGCTGGGGATCATGGTGTGGCCTCCTCGCCTCTATGGTGCCCCGGGCCGCTACGGCCCCGCCGCGCCCAGCGGCAGTTCCAGTTCCGCCCAGACGATCTTGCCGCCCGGGGCCGTGCGGGTGCCCCAGCGGTGGGACAGCTTGGCGACCAGGAACAGGCCCCAGCCCTTCTCGTCCTCCGCGCGGGCGTGCCGCAGGCGCGGGGAGCGGTCGTCGGAGTCGAAGACCTCGCAGACCAGGGCGACGTGGCGGATCAGGCGGAGGCGGATGGGACCGGCGCCGTACCGGACGGCGTTCGTGACCAGTTCGCTGACGATGAGTTCCACGGTGGCCGCCAGCTGGTCCAGACCCCACGACGAGAGCTTGGCGACGGCCAGGGCGCGGGCGTTCGCCACCAGCGCGGGGTCGGTGGGCAGCACCCAGGTGACCACATGGTCCGGGGGCAGCGAGCGGGTACGGGCCAGCAGCAGCGCCACGTCGTCCTGGGACGCGTCCGTCGACACCATCGTGCCGACCACCTCCGCGCAGACCTCCTCCAGCGGACCGCCCGTACCACCGGTCCTGGCCAGGGCCTCGCCCAGCCGCCCCAGCCCGACGTCGATGTCCGCCTCGCGGGTCTCGACCAGGCCGTCCGTGTAGAGGGCGATGACACTCCCCTCCGGCAGCTCCATCTCGACCGACTGGAAGGACAGCAGCCCGAGGCCGATCGGCGACCCGGCCGGCAGCTCCGGGAACGTGACCGTGCCGTCCGGGAAGACGATCGCCGGGGGCGGGTGGCCGGCACGCGCCATGGTGCACCGGCGCGTGACGGGGTCGTACACCGCGTACACGCAGGTCGCGCCCATCACGGGCGTGCTGTAGTCCTCGGCGTCGGGCTCCGCGTCCTCCTCGGTGAGGCGGACGACCAGGTCGTCGAGGTGGGCGAGCAGTTCGTCCGGCGGCAGATCCATGTCCGCCAGGGTGTGGACGGCCGTGTGGAGCTGCCCCATCGTCGCCGCCGCGTTGATCCCGTGTCCGACGACGTCCCCCACCACCAGGGCGACCCGCCCGCCGGACAGCGGGATCACGTCGAACCAGTCGCCGCCGACCCCGTCGTGCAGATCCGCCGGGAGGTACCGCGCGGCGACGTCCACGGCGTGGCCGCCCGACAGGTGGCGGGGGAGCAGGTTGCGCTGGAGCGCAAGGGACGCCGTGCGCTCGCGGGTGTAGCGCAGGGCGTTGTCCAGGCTCAGGGACGCCCGCGCCGCGAGTTCCTCGGCCAGCAGGAGGTCGTCCCTGCCGAACGGCGCCTTGGTGTCGTTACGGGTGAAGACGGCGACACCCAGGATCGTGCCGCGCGCCCGCAGCGGGACCACGATCATGGAGTGGACCCCGGTCTCCCGGATGACCCTGCGCCGGCCGGGGTCGTTGTCGAGCCAGGAGCCGGGTCCCGTCTTGATGATGGGCTCGAACTGCGACTTCCCGGTGGTCATGGCGGACATGAAGGGCGACACCCGGGGGACGTACACGGCCTCCCCGATCGCCCACAGTGACTCGGGGTTTCCCTCGTGGATGGACGCGACCCCGCCGCGCCGGAAGACCGGGATCGTGCCGTCCCCGGACTCCAGCCGTTCGAGGGGCTCCCCGCCGAGCGGCAGGGTCTCGGCGAGGTCGACGGTGGTGTAGTCGGCGAGGAGCGGCACGGCGACGTCGGCCAGCTCCTGGGCGGTGTTCATGACGTCGAGCGTCGTGCCGATCCGCGTACCCGCCTCGCTGAGGACGGAGAGCCGCTCGCGCGCCCAACTGCTCGTGATGTCCACGGCGATGGAACACACCCCGAGGGGCCTGCCGTCCATCCCGTCGAGCCGGAAGAACGAGGACGAGAAGACCCGCTCCTGGTGGAGGTCCTGGGCGATCCAGCGGAACTCGTGGTCGATCACCGGGGTGCCGGTCCTGAGGACCTGGAGCATCGCCGCCTCGACCGCGTCCGTGTCGAACCCCGGCAGCGACTCGGTCACCCGGAGGCCGAGGCGCTCGTGGCGCAGGGCGCCGCTCTGGCGCTCGACCGTGCTGTTGAGCCAGACGCAGCGCAGGTCGGCGTCCCAGATGGACAGGCCGATGGGGGCGCCCTCCAGGAGTGACCTGACCACCACGCCGTTCATCGTGGGCCGTACGGACGACTCGGCGAGCGGGGCCGCGGAGAGGAACCAGTCGGTACGGCCGCCGGGGCCGGCCAGCGGGGAGGCCTGGAGGGTGACGTGGATGCCGTGCCCCTCCCGGTGGCGCAGCTCGACCAGCTCCGACCAGGGCTCGCCGGCCCGGACGCGGGCGGACCAGGCCGGGACGAGGGGGGAGGGGGCGGTTCCGGGGGTGCCGGGGCCGTCGCCGTCGTCGGGGGCTTCGCGGGCTTCGCGGGAGTGGAGCAGACGGGTGGCGGAACGGTCCACCACGTCGGCCGCCCGGTACCCGAGCAGCTCCTCCGCGGTCCGGGTCCAGCCGATGACGGTCCCGCGCGCGTCGACGACGGCCACGGCCGCGCCGGCCACGTCGAGGGCGTCCTGGGCGGGGCCGGCGTGCGGGGGACCTGCCTGTACGGGGCGGTCCTGCGGGGGACCGGACGCCATCGGGCGGCCGTCGGCGCCGGGCACCGCTGTTCCGGCATCGCCCTCGCCATCGACCATCAGTGAGATCCCATCCGCCCGCACATATCCCTTATGGCATGGTTTCACACTTCCCCATGCGGGGGCGGGCCGAGGGACCGGGCGTCCGGGGCGGTCCCTCAGGTGGCGACCGGGCGTCCGGGGCGGTCGCTCAGGTGGCGCGGGCCGCCTTCAGGGCCGCGCGCAGATGGCCCCCCGACTCCGCGAGGAGCGATTCGGCGCGGGGACCGTCCACCTCACCGAGGATGGTGAGGATGGCGGGCTTCACCTCACCGTCGGTGGCCGCGAGCGCCGCCTCGATCTCCGGGTCCGACGCGCCGGTCGCCAGGGAGACGATCCGCCGCGAGCGGGCCCGCAGCTTCTCGTTCGAGGCGCGGACGTCGACCATCAGGTTCCCGTACGTCTTGCCGAGCCGGATCATCGTGATTGTCGAGATCATGTTGAGGACGAGCTTCTGCGCCGTACCGGCCTTGAGGCGGGTCGACCCGGTGAGCAGCTCGGGGCCGACGACCACCTCGATGCCGTGTTCGGCGGCAGCCGCCAGCGCGCTGTCCGCGTTGCACGACAGGCCGACGGTGAGGGCGCCGAGACCGCGCGCGTACTCGACCGCGCCGACGGCGTACGGGGTGCGGCCCGACGCGGAGACACCCACCACCGTGTCGTCCGCGGTGAGCTTGAGCGCGGTCAGGTCGGCGGCGGCCAACTCCCTGGAGTCCTCCGCGCCTTCGACGGACGTCACCATCGCGCCGGGCCCGCCCGCGATCAGGCCGACGACCTGCTCCGGGGCGGTGTTGAACGTGGGAGGGCACTCGCTGGCGTCCAGGACGCCCAGCCGCCCCGCCGTGCCCGCGCCCGCGTAGACCAGCCGGCCGCCGCGCGCGACCCGCTCGGCCACCGCGTCCAC
>NZ_WWJY01000174.1 GCF_009865405.1 Streptomyces sp. SID3212
CGCGCTGGTGGCGGAGCTGGCCGGATGCCGGCCGGGGGCCGCCGCCGAGGTCCGCCACCGCAACGGCGAGCGGCAGACCAGGGTGCTGCGGGACTTCGTCCCCCCGCCCACCGCGGAACTCCGGCCACGCCCGGACGGCGTGTACCTGATCACCGGCGGGGCCGGACCGCTAGGCCTGCACACCGCGCGGCTGCTGATGTCCCGCGAGCGGGTGACCGTCCTCCTGGTGGGTCGCTCCGAACTGGACGTCCAACGGCAGGGCGTGGTGGACGAGTTGAACCGGGGCACCGGCACCGTCGCGTACCTGCGCGCAGACGTCTCGGACGCCGGCCAGGCGCACCGGCTGGTCGCCGACGCCGTGGCGCGGTACGGCCCGCTACGCGGCGTCGTGCACGCGGCAGGTGTCACCCGCGACTCCCGCGCGGTGTCCAAGAGCCGGGCGGACCTCGACGCCGTACTCGCTCCGAAGGCGGCGGGCGCGGTCGCGCTCGACGAGGCGACGGCCGGCCAGCCGCTCGACTTCTTCGTCCTCTACTCCTCGGTGGTGGCCTACAGCGGCAACCCCGGCCAGTTCGACTACGCCTATGCCAACGCCTTCCTGGACGAGTTCGCCGAGCAGCGGGCCCAGCGCCACGCGGCCGGCCTCCGGACCGGGCGCACCGTCTCCATCGCCTGGCCGCTCTGGGCGGACGGCGGCATGAGTGTGGACACCGCCACGCGCGAACTCCTCGCGCGCCGCTGGGACATGGCCCCGATGAGCACCGCCAACGGGCTGCGGGCCCTCGATCTGGCCGGGGGCGGTCAGGAGGTACGGGTCACGGTCGTCCAACGGCCGGTGCCCTCGGCGGAGCCCGTTGCCACGCCTGCCGTCGCCGTCACGGGGGATTCCACCGAGTCCGCCGGCCCCGTGGAGCCGCCGATGGCCGAGCTGGAGCGCGAACTACGGTCGATGACCGCCGGGTTCCTGCTGGTCGATCCACAAGAGGTAGAACTCGACGCCCAGTTGCTGGAGCTCGGATTCGACTCCATCACGCTGACCGAACTGATCAACCAGGTCAACGAGTTCTACGGCCTGGATCTGCTGCCGACCGTCCTCTTCGAGTGCCCCGACCTGGCCTCCTTCGCCGCCTACCTGGGCCGCCACCACGCCGCAGAAACGTCCGCGCGGCACACGCCCGCCGCCGTGGCCGAGCCAGAGGCGCCGGCGGAGCAGGTGACGGGACCCAAGTCTCCGGTGGGGCAGAGTCCCGCCCCTCCCCCCGCCGCCGGCGCGGTAGCCGCGCCGCCGTTACCCGGCGCACACCCCCGCCCGTTCCAGGTCGCGGTCGTCGGTATGGCGGGTGTGATGCCCGGCTCCGCCGGCACGGAGGAGTTCTGGGACCACCTGCTGGCGGGCCGGGATCTGGTGTCGGGAGTACCCGAGGACCGTACGGAACTCGCGGGCGCCCCCGGCTCCGCCGCCTTCCGGGGCGGCTTCCTGGCCGACGTGAGCCGCTTCGACGCCCGCTTCTTCGGCATCGCCCCGCGTGAGGCCGCCCTGATGGACCCTCAGCAGCGGCTCTTCCTGGAAACCACCTGGCGGGCCGTCTGGGACGCCGGCTACCGGCCCTCCGATCTGGCAGGGACCGCGACCGGCCTGTTCGCCGGTGTCTCCACCTCCGACTACGCCGACCTGCTCGGCAAGGACACGGCCCCGGTGGAGGCGCACAGCGCCAGCGGCGTCGCGCACGCCATCCTCGCCAACCGGGTCTCGTACCTCATGGACCTGCGTGGCCCGAGCGAATCCGTCGACACCGCCTGTTCCAGTTCACTCGTGGCCATCCACCACGCGGTCGGCGCACTGGCGGCGGGGGAGTGCGAGCAGGCTCTGGTCGGCGGCGTCAACGTCCTTCTCAGTCCGGCCCTGTTCGTCTCCTTCCAGCAGTCCGGGATGCTCAGTCCGGACGGCCGCTGCAAGACCTTCGACGCGGCGGCGGACGGTTACGTACGGGGCGAGGGATGCGGGGTCGTCCTGCTCAAGCCGCTCGACCGCGCGCTCGCCGACGGTGACCACGTCTACGGGGTGGTCACCGGGACGGCGGTCGGCCACGGCGGCCGTTCCGGTTCGCTGACCGCGCCCAACCCCGAGGCCCAGGCCCGGGTTCTCGTACGGGCGCATCGCGCGGCCGGCACCGACCCCGACCTCCTGGGCTACCTGGAGGCACATGGCACAGGCACCAGCCTCGGTGACCCGGTAGAGATAGAAGGCGTCAAGCAGGCACTGACAACTCTGTATGCCGACCGGGGCCGGGAGCTGCCCGACCGGCCGCATATCGCGATCGGATCGGTGAAGACCAACATCGGTCACCTGGAGGCGGCGGCGGGCATCGCCGGGGTCCTCAAGGTGCTGCTCGCCATGCAGCACGGTCAACTCCCGCCCCACCTGCACCTCGACCGCCTCAACCCGCACATCCGGCTCGCCGGGACACCGCTTCGGATCGTCGAAGGACCGGTCCGGTGGGACGGACTGGCGGGCGCGGACGGCGTGCCCGTACGGCGCGCCGGGGTCAGCTCGTTCGGGTTCGGCGGGACCAACTCCCATGTGGTGCTGGAGTCGTACGAGCCAGAGCCACAGCCGGAGTCGGAGCCCGCCGCCGACGACGGCAGCCCGCGCCTGGTGGTGCTGTCCGCGCCCTCCGCCGTACAACTGGAGCGGTACGCGGGCCTGTTGGCCGATCACCTGGAACGGCGGGAGCCGCCCCTCGCAGCGGTGGCCCGTACGGTGCAGACCGGGCGCGAGGAGTGCCCTGAGCGCCTAGCGCTGGTGGTACGCGACCGGGCGGAGCTGGTACGCGGCCTCCGCTCGGCGGCCCGGGGCGTATGTCCGGTCGGCGGCCACCGAGGTACGGCCCGCCCTGGAGCCCCGGCAGCGGAGGCGTACGGGGACATCGACGGAGTGGCCCGTGCCTGGGTCGAGGGTGCGGCGGTCGACTGGAGTCGCCTGTGGACCGGCCCGCTGCCGCGCCGTACTCCCTTGCCCGCCGTTCCCTTCGCGGGTGTCCGTCACTGGTTCGCGCCCGGCGCCCCCCAACCGATCCTGGAGGCCACCATCGCATCGTCACCGTCCTCGCCTTCGTCGTCCTCCCGGGAGCGGGTGAAACTGGCCCCGCTCGGGGCGTCCGTCGAGCAGCACGCACCGGTACGGATCCCGGATCCGGATCCGGCCCCGACCAAGACCGCGCATGTGTCCGTGCCCCACACACCGCCGGCCCCCGCCGCCGAGCCCGGCGCCCCGCTGGACGAAGTCCGCCGTACCGTCACCACATTGCTGTCCGACATCCTCGGAACCCCCGAGGAGGAACTGTCGCCCGATCAGTCCTTCGGCGAGCTGGGGCTCGACTCGATCTTCAGGATGGACCTGGTCCGGCTGCTCAACGAGACTTACGGCCTGGACCTCAAAGCGGTGGAACTCTACGAACAGGACTCCGTCGACCGGTTGAGCGCGGCCGTCGCCGCCGCCCTCGGAGGTCCTGCTGACACACCAAATCTGACAGAGCGTCAACTCACCCTGTTCATCGAGGCGACAGCCGAGCGCTCGGTGGAGGCCGGGACAAACTTCGCCGATCAGGGCTTCACCTCCTTCGACATGCTCAGGGTCGTTTCCGCTCTGGAGCGGAGGTTCGGGCCGCAGCGCAAGTCCCTGCTGTTCGACCACCCCACGGTGGGCGCCCTGGCGAACCACCTGTCCACCGCACACGACGCCCGTGCCGAAGATCTGATGATCGATCAAGTCAAGTCAGGGACAGTCGACTTGGCAGCCGAGCCGTCGGCGGGCGGTCCGGTCGTCGTACGCAAGCGTGAGCTGGAGGGCCACCCGGAGATCGCCGAGGTCATCGCCGAGCTCGACCGACTGCATGCCAAGGAGGGCGGCCTGCCCGGCCGGGACATCGCTCCGTTGATCTTCCTCGGTTCGGCCCGGCGCGCCTACTTCAACTTCTCCCAGCGGGAAGGCTCGTTGCTGGCGTGGAGCTACGTCGGGTCGGAGGAAGACCTCCCGGGACTGACTGCCGAGTACACCGACCACGCGGAGCGCCACGGCCTGAAGCCCAACCTGCTCTCGATGATCCGGCTGGAGGAGGCCGGCGGACGCCCGTTCTCTGCCACGCCCTTCGGCGTGGTCCAACGGATGCAGGACATCCAGGAGTTCACCCTGTCAGGGCCCCAGATGCGGCGCCTCCGTTACATGGTGCAGCGCTTCGAGCGGATGCCCGGCGTCTCGGTCACCGAGTACCGCGTCGGTTCCGACCCGGCCACCGACGGCGCGATCGCCGGGCTGATCCAGGACTGGTGCGCCACCAAGGACATGGTCAATCCGTACGTGTTCACCGTGCGCGACGAGATCGGCCGCGGGCTGCTCGCGGATCGCCACCGGATGTTCCTGACGTACGCGGGCAACGAGCTGCGCAGCGCGGTCATCGTGACCCGGATCCCCTCGGAGAACGGTTACCTGCTGGACCTGGAGTTCTACTCCGAGCAAACGCCCATGGGAGGACTGGAGTTCACCGTCGTGGAGATCGTGCGGCTGCTCGCCGCCGAGGGCCGCACGATGTTCAGCTTCGGGGCCAGCCTGGGCGTACGGCTGTGCTCCTCGGAGAATGCCGATCCGGTGGCCGAGCGGGCGCTGACCGAGCTGCGGTCCACCGGAGTGTTCACCGGAGAGGGCAACTTCCGCTTCAAGAACAAGTTCCGGCCCGTCAACCTGCCGGTCTACCTCTGCCGGCCGTCCGACGCCGAGCCGACCGATGTCGGCGAGCTGATCCTGATGATCGCCAACCCCGAGGTCTCGGCGGCCCGGCTCCCCGCCGCCCCCCGGACCACCCAGCCCACCCCCCTCTTACGGGAGACGCCCGCGCCCGTACCGGAGCCCCTGCCGCAGACCGTACCGCACACAGCCACAGCCACGGACACAGCCGAAGTCACGGACACAGTCACAGCCACGGCCACGGCACCAGGCACCCAAACCATCACCCTCCGCGAGCGGCGCCTCGCCGCGCACGGATACAACCCCCTCCTGCTCCCCTCCGGCGAGGCCGACTTCGACCTCGTCACCGACTCCTGGACGGAACTCGACACCGACTACGTGGCCGAGGGCACGGCCGCACTGCGTGCCCGCGCCACCGCCCGCGGCGGACCCGCCGAGGACCTGGCCGGCCTGCTGCCCTTCCGGTACGTCGTCCCCACCCTCCGGGGCCGCTCCGCGGAGGCGCTGCTCTGCCGTGCCTGGCCCGGCCGGCGCGGGCTCGTCGTACAGAACGAGCTGTTCCCGACCTGGGCGCTGCACCAGGTCGACCACGGATTCGTACCGCTGACGGTCAGTACGGCCGCCACGCCCGACGGGCCACCCCTCTTCCGGGGCGACCTGGACGTCGACGACCTGGAACGCGCGCTCGCCGCCCACCCCGGCGGGGTCTCCTTCGTCTGCGTCGAGACCAGCACCAACGCCCTCGGCGGCCACCCGCTGTCGTTGGCGAACCTGCGCCGGATCCGGGCCGTGGCGGACACCCACCGGGTCCCGCTCGTCCTGGACGCGACCCGGGTGCTGGAGAACGCCGCCTTCGTTGCCGCACACGAGGACGGGGAGCGGGGCCGCAAGATGTGGGAGGTCGCCGAGGAGATCCTCGGCCTCGCCACCGCCGTCACCCTCGGCCTGTCCAAGGACCACGGCATCGACCTCGGCGGGATCGTCGCCACCGACGACAGCACGCTGGCCGGCCTCCTGCACGAGGACGTCCTGCGGCGCGGCTCCGAACCGGGCGTCGCCCAGCGCCGGCTGATCGCGGCGGCCCTCGCCGACCGCGAGCGCTCCGCCGGCCTGGTGGCCGGGCGGATGGAGGCC
>NZ_WWJY01000175.1 GCF_009865405.1 Streptomyces sp. SID3212
CGGGCGCGGGCCCGGTGGCAGGACCAGGCCGCCGGGGCGGCCGGCCCGTGCGCCGAAGCGGACGGGGCGGCCCGTCCCGGGGGAGATCTGGTGGGCGAACGTGCCGTTCGAGGACGGCCCCGGGTCGAAGGACCGGCCGTGTCTGGTCCTGTCGGTCCGGGGGAACAGCGCGCGGGTCGTGAAGATCACGACGAAGCAGCACGACGGCCCGGGGGTCATCCTGCTGCCGCCGGACACGGTGGGCGACGCGCAGGGCCGCCGGAGCTACCTGGAGACGGGTGAGCTGAGGAGCGTACGGCTCAAGGACTTCCGGCGGCGGGCGTCGCGGGTGGATCCGGCGTTGTGGGAGCGGGTGCGGGACCTGGCGGGGTGACGGGGGCGGGGTCGTGTGCGGCAGTGGGGCGGGTGTGGGGCACACGGCCTTCGGCCGCCGGGTGTCCTCAATCGCCGGACGGGCTGGATGGGTACCGGAACGGGCTTGACGGTGAGGGGTGCCGGGACGGGCTCGACGTGTTCCCGCTCACGCCCACAGTTGGCCGTGCAGCGTTTCGATCGCCTCTTCCGTCGTGGCCGCCGTGTACACGCCCGTCGACAGGTACTTCCAGCCGCCGTCCGCCACGACGAACACGATGTCCGCGCTCTCGCCCGCCTTGACCGCCTTCTTGCCGACGCCGATCGCCGCGTGGAGCGCGGCGCCGGTGGAGACGCCGGCGAAGATGCCTTCCTGCTGGAGGAGTTCACGGGTACGGGTCACCGCGTCGGCCGAGCCGACGGAGAAGCGGGTGGTGAGGACCGACGCGTCGTACAGCTCCGGTACGAAGCCCTCGTCCAGGTTCCGCAGCCCGTACACGACGTCGTCGTAGCGGGGCTCCGCCGCGACGATCTTGACGTCGGGCTTGTGCTCGCGCAGGAACCGGCCGACGCCCATGAGCGTGCCCGTCGTGCCGAGGCCGGCCACGAAGTGGGTGACGGACGGCAGGTCGGCGAGGATCTCGGGGCCGGTGGTGGCGTAGTGGGCGCCCGCGTTGTCGGGGTTGCCGTACTGGTAGAGCATCACCCAGTCGGGGTTCTTCTCCGCCAGCTCCTTCGCGACCTTCACGGCCGTGTTGGAGCCGCCCGCCGCCGGGGACGGGATGATCTCCGCGCCCCACATGGTGAGCAGGTCGCGCCGCTCCCGTGAGGTGTTCTCCGGCATGACGCAGACGATGCGGTAGCCCTTGAGCTTGGCCGCCATCGCGAGCGAGATGCCGGTGTTGCCGCTGGTGGGTTCCAGGATCGTGCAGCCCGGGGTGAGCCGCCCGTCCTTCTCGGCCTGCTCGACCATGTGCAGGGCGGGCCGGTCCTTGACGGAGCCGGTCGGGTTGCGGTCCTCCAGCTTGGCCCAGATCCGGACGTCGTCCGAGGGCGAGAGCCGGGGAAGCCGTACCAGAGGGGTGTTGCCGACCGCCGCCAGCGGGGATTCGTAGCGCATCAGGCCGTGTGCGTCTCGGGAGCGCCGCCGGCGACCGCCGGGAGGATGGTGACGCTGTCGCCGTCGGAGAGGGCCGTGGAGATGCCGTCCAGGAAGCGGACGTCCTCGTCGTTCAGGTAGACGTTGACGAAGCGGCGCAGCTGGTTGCCGGCGGCCGGGTCGATGAGGCGCTCGCGGATGCCGGCGTGGCGGGTGTCGAGGTCGGCGAACAGGTCCGAGAGGGTGTCGCCGGTGCCCTGGACGGCCTTCGCTCCGTCGGTGTAGGTGCGGAGGATGGTCGGGATGCGGACCTCGATGGCCATGACGTGGGCTCCTTGTCGGTACGGCGGGGCGGGAAGAACGGGCCGGGCGGGAGAAGTATGGGCGCGCGGCTCGCGCCCCCGCGCGGAGGGGGTGGTGCGGAGGTGCGGGTGCGGACGGCGTACGGGCCTGGCGGAGGCTCTCGTTCCCGGTCGGGGCGGCCGGTAGGACCGCGTGACCGGCGCGCGTCTCGGGCTCAGCCGACCGCGTCAGGACACGCGCCGGGACAGATGGCGCTGGCGAGGCGGCACAGGTCGACGTGCAGCCGCGCCACGAGGAGCAGCGGGGTGCTCGGCGTCTTGTCGCTCACGTCGGGAAGAACCATGCGGTCATCGTATCGATTCCCGCTTCGCATCCCGATAGGCCGTCTCGTCCGGCGGACGAATGGTGTTCGTCAGGTGGACGGCGGCAGGTAGACCACGAAGGGTCTGCCGGTCACCGGGTGCTCGCTGACCTCGGCCTTCACTCCGTAGACCGTGTCGAGGAGTGCGGGGGTGAGGACGTCGTGCGGGGTGCCGGAGGCGACGATCCTGCCCGCCCGGAGGACGTAGATCCGGTCGCAGTAGTGGGCGGCGAGGTTGAGATCGTGGAGGGCGAGGAGGCTGGTGGTCGCCGACCGCTCGATCAGGGTGAGGATGCCGAGCTGGTGGCTGATGTCGAGGTGGTTGGTCGGCTCGTCCAGGACGAGCAGCGCGGGCCGCTGGACCAGGGCGCGGGCGACGAGGGCGCGCTGGCGTTCGCCGCCGGACAGGGTGGGGAAGGCGCGCGGGGCGAGGCCGGCGATCCCGACCTGGGCGAGGGCCTCGTCGGCGAGGGTGGTGTCGGCGGCGGTGTCGGCCTCCCAGAAGCGTTTGTGCGGGGAGCGGCCCATGGCGACGACCTCCCTGACGGTGAGTTCGAACTCGGTGCCGCCGTCCTGCGGGACGGTGGCGACGCGGCGGGCCCGTTCCTTGGGGGTCATCGTGTGGAGGTCGCGCCCGTCGAGCAGGGCGCGTCCGTGGGTGGGGCGCAGGGTCCCGTACACACACCGCAGCAGGGTGGTCTTGCCGCTGCCGTTGGGGCCGACGAGTCCGACGGTCTCGCCGGGGGCGGTGGTGAGGTCGGCGCGGTCGACGAGGAGGCGTCCGCCCGTTTCGTACGAGAGTCCTTCGAGGGACAGCGAGGCGGTCATACGGGTCCTCCTTCCTGGCTCGTCATACGGGGGCTCCTTCGGGGCGGCGGCGCATCAGCCAGAGGAAGAAGGGCCCGCCGGTGAGCGCGGTGAGCACGCCGACGGGGATGTCCTGGGGGGCGGCCACGGTACGGGCCGCGAGGTCGGCGGCGACGAGGACGACGGCCCCGCCGAGCGCGGCGACGGGCAGCAGGACCCGGTGGGTGGCGCCGACGACCATACGGGCGGCGTGCGGGACGAGCAGTCCGACGAATCCGACGGCGCCGCTGGCGGCGACCATGACGCCGGTGACCAGGGAGGCGAGGACGAAGACGGCGGCGCGGAAGCGTGCGGTGTCCAGGCCGAGGGCGGTGGCGCCTTCCTCGCCGAGGAGGAGCAGGTCGAGCGGGCGGGCGAGGGCCATGAGGACGGCGGTGCCGAGGGTGAGGACGGCGCCGGGGAGCAGGAGGGTGGACCAGCGGGCGCTGCCGAGGCCGCCCATCGACCAGTAGAGGGCTTCCTGGAAGTGCTCGGGGCGGGCGGAGACGACGAGGACGAGGGTGGTGAGGGCGGTGAGGATGTACGAGACGGTGACGCCGGCGAGGACGAGCCGGCCGCCGGTCAGTTCGCCGCCGCGCCGGGCGAGTCCGTAGACGAGGACGAGGGCGACGAGGCTGCCGGCGAAGGCGGCGGCGGGCATGGCGACGGTGGTGGTGACGCCGCCGCCGATGCCGAGGACGAGGACCAGGACGGCGCCGGTGGACGCTCCGGAGGAGATGCCGAGGAGGAAGGGGTCGGCGAGCCGGTTGCGTACGAGGGCCTGGAGGACGGTCCCGACGACGGCTAGTCCGGCGCCGACGACCGCGCCGAGGAGGACGCGCGGGAGCCGTACGTCGAGCACGATCGTACGGAAGGGGCCGGGGTCGGCCCGCCCGGTCAGGGCGGCGACGACCTGGCCGGGCGGGATGCGGACGGAGCCGAGGGCGAGGGCCGCGACGACGGCGGTGGCGAGTGCGGCGGCGAGGCCGGTCAGCACGAGGGTGTGGCGTATCCGCCCGGGGGCGGGCGGGGAGGGGGTGGCGCTCACCGGGTCTTACTTCACGGTCTCGGGGTGGAGTTGCGCGGCGAGTTCCGCGATGGCGCCGGGGGCGCGGACGCCGAGGACGACCTCGGAGAGGGGCATGACGGCGAATCGTTTGTTCTTGATCGCCGGGACGTCCTGGAGGACGGGGTCGTCCAGGAGGCGCTTCTCCTTCTGGGCGACGGTGGTGGAGCCGTAGTCGTAGATGACGACGCTCTCGGGCCTGCGGGCGACGACCTGTTCCCAGGTGGCGTCGCCGAAGGACTTGTCGAGGTCGGCGAAGACGTTGCGGCCGCCGGCGCGGGTGATCAGTTCGTTGCCGATGCCCTTGCCGCCGGCGGTGAAGGCGGCCTTGTCGCCGCTGTCGTAGACGAAGACGGAGAGTGGTTTGACCTTCTTGAGCTTCTCGGCGGTGCCGGCGACGGTGGCGCGGGCGTCGGCGATCCACTTCTCGGCGCGGTCGGGGACGCCGAAGGTGCGGCCGACTTCCCGTACTTCCTGGTAGACGTCGTCCAGGGTGGTCTTGCCCTGGGTGCAGTTCTCCAGGTTGAGCCGGGTGTTCACGCCGGAGTTCCGGAGCGCGTCGCGGGCGCGGCCGTCCCCGGCGTCGAAGGCGCTGGAGTAGCCGCCGTAGACGAAGTCGGGGTTGGCGGCGAGGAGTTTCTCCTTGGAGGGGTACTCCTTGGCGAGGACCGGGACGTCCGCGTAGGCCTCGGCGTAGGCCGGGAGGATCTTGTCGTCCAGGTAGGCGGTGCCGACCAGGGACTTCTGGAGGCCGAGGGCCAGCATGACCTCGGTGGCGTGCTGGTTCATGGTGACCACCCGCTTCGGCGGGGCCTGGTAGGTGGTGGTCACACCGCAGTTGGTGACGGTGTACGGGAAGCCCCGGGGGGCGTCGGCGGCGGGTTTCGCGCCGGTCGCGTCCTTGCCGTCCGTGCTGTCGCCGCAGGCGGCGAGCGGGAGCAGAACGGCGGACAGGGCGACGGCTATGAGCGCGCGGCGGCGCCGGGGAACGACATGCACGGCTGGGCCTCCTCCAGGGGATTTCCGCGTCCCCTGGTTGGTGGAAGAAGGGCGGCAGGTCAGTTCCTGGCTGCCGGGCCGTCCAGGGTCTGTCCTGGGGGCCCGGTCACAGTGGCGGGACCGCGCCGGATTCGCACCGGCTTCCTGGGTTCCTGCCGCCTCGGGTTCGCCGGTCAGTCTCTCAGACGCCCTCCGGCGCCTCGGCGACGACCTCGACGTCCTCCTCCGTGACCTGGCCGTCGACGATGCGGTACGAGCGGAACTGGAAGGGGCCCAGGCCGTCGCTGTCGGCGGTGGAGACCAGCACGTAGTGGGCTCCGGGCTCGTTCGCGTACGTGATGTCGGTACGGGACGGGTAGGCCTCGGTCGCCGTGTGGGAGTGGTAGACGATCACCGGCTCCTCGTCGCGGTCGTCCATGTCCCGGTAGAGCTTGAGCAGGTCGGCCGAGTCGAACTCGTAGAACGTGGGCGAGCGCGCGGCGTTGAGCATGGGGATGAAGCGCTCGGGGAGTCCGGTGCCGGCCGGGCCCGCGACCACGCCGCAGGCCTCGTCGGGGTGGTCGCGTCGGGCGTGCGCGACGATCTGGTCGTGCAGGGCCTGGCTGATGGTGAGCATGCTGGAAATATAAACGGACCCGGCCCCGCGGAGGGCGGGGCCGGGCCGCGGCGCCGGCCCCGTACAGGAGCCGGTCACTCCGCCGCGGAGGCGTACCCGGGCCCCTCGCTGCCGGCCGTACGGCGCTGGAGGAGCCGCCAGCCCACCACGAGACCGACCGCCCAGACCGCGCCGACGTACAGGGAGACCCGCGCGTCCTTGTCGTACGCGATCAGGCAGGTGACGAGCGCCAGGAAGGCGACCGCGACCCAGCTGAACACCGCCCCGCCGGGGGCCGGGAACGGGGACGCCGGCAGGCGGCCCGCGTCGACGGCGCGGCGGTAGCGGATGTGGCTGACCAGGATCATCAGCCACGTCCAGACCCCGGCGGCGGTCGCCACGGAGGTGACGTATCCGAACGCCTTCTCCGGGACGATGTAGTTGAGGATCACGCCGATGCCCATCAGGGCGGCGGAGACGGTGATGCCCAGTGCCGGGGTCCTGCGGGAGTTGAGCCTGCCGAACGCCCTGGGCGCCTCGCTGTTGGCGGCGAGGCCGCGCAGCATCCGGCCGGTGGAGTACATGCCGGAGTTGCAGGAGGAGAGCGCGGCGGTGAGGACCACGAAGTTGACGATGCCCGCGGCGAGCGGGATGCCCATCTTCTCGAAGGCGTACACGAACGGGCTGGTGCCGGCCGAGAATTCGGTCCATTCGACGACGGCGAGGATGACGGAGAGCGCACCGACGTAGAACACGATGATGCGCCAGGGCAGGGTGTTGATCGCCTTGGGGAGGGTCTTCCCGGGATTCTGCGACTCGCCCGCGGTGACGCCGACGAGTTCGACGGCGAGGTAGGCGAACATCACGCCCTGGAGGGTCATCAGGCTGGAGCCGATGCCGTTCGGGAAAACGCCGTCGTGCGCCCAGAGGTTGGAGGCCCGCGCGGTGTCACCGGCCTCGGAGAAGCCGAGGGTGAGGACGCCGAGGCCGATCACGATCATGCCGATGATGGCGGTGACCTTGATCATCGAGAACCAGAACTCGACCTCGCCGAAGATCTTCACCGAGATCAGGTTCACCCCGAAGAGGACCACGAGGAACACCAGCGCGCTGACCCACTGCGGGATCGCGGGGAACCAGAAGTGGATGTAGATGGCCGCGGCGGTCAGCTCGGCCATGCCGGTGACCACCCACATCAGCCAGTACGTCCACCCCGTCGCGAACCCGGAGAACGGGCCGAGGAACTCCCGGGCGTACTCCGCGAAGGAGCCCGACACGGGGCGGTAGAGCAGCAGTTCGCCGAGGGCCCGCATGATGAAGAAGATGACGACGCCGGCGAGGGCGTACATGAGGATGATGCTGGGCCCCGCCTTGGCGATGTTCGCTCCGGCGCCCATGAAGAGGCCGACGCCGATCGCCCCGCCGATCGCGATCATCTGGACCTGCCGGCTGCCCAGTCCGCGCTCGTAGCCCTCTTCGCCGGTGTGGTCCTCACCGGTACGGGGAGCGGCTCCGCCGCCGTCGTCCTGCCCCTGGTCGACCTGCGCAGAGGTCATGGTGATGCGCCCTTTCTGCCTGCCGGCCCGCGCCGTCGTCGGCAGCGGGCCGGTTCGATCCCCCCGGATACGCCCCCCGGATACGGCCGTCAGGCCGACAGCGTCTCGATGAGGCTCTCCTGGAGCGCGCCGAGCCAGAGGTACGCCATCACCATCGGCTTGCGCGGATCGGTGTCGGGCAGCCGGTACAGCTCGGCTCCCTCGTCCTCGTCGGTGACCTCCAGGCGGGTACCTATGGTCAGCCGGAGGTCGTTGAGGGCGCCCAGCCAGTGCAGGCACTCCTCACCGCTCAGCTTGAGGACGGCGCCGGCCTCGCCCGTGGGGCCCAGCGCGTCGAGCGAGCGGACGACGGCGATGCCGTCGGCGCGCTTGCGGTCGCGCAGGTCGTTCTCCGTGAAGCGCCGGAACTCCGAGGAGAACTCCTTCAGTTCGTCGTCGCCGTCGCCGTACGCGTCCGGGAAGAGCCGGGCCAGCGCGGGGTCCTCGGGCGGTTCGCTGGGGCCGACCGCGAAGAGCGCGGCGAGCGGGTCCTCGCCCTGGGCGGGCTCGTCGCCGGGGCCGATCAGCTCCAGCAGCTGCATGGCCAGGGAGCGCAGGATCCAGATCTCCACCTCGTCGAGCGCGACGGCCGCGCCGCCGCCCGGGGTGGCCTCGAAGTGCCCGGCCATCAGTCGCGGTCCTGGGTCAGGGTCGCCCAGAGGCCGTATCCGTGCATCGCCTGCACGTCGCGTTCCATCTCCTCGCGGCTGCCGCTGGAGACGACCGCGCGGCCCTTGTGGTGGACGTCGAGCATCAGTTTGTGTGCCTTGTCCTTGGAGTAGCCGAAATACGCCTGGAAGACGTACGCCACATAACTCATGAGGTTGACCGGGTCGTTGTGGACGATCGTCAGCCAGGGCACGTCGGGTTCGGGGACGACGAACGTCTCCTCGGCCGATTCGGGGCGTTCGATCTCTGTCGGAGCGACACTCACGGTTCGGGACGACCTTCTTCTCTGCCGGTTGCAGCCCGGGATTCAGCCCTGCACGACCCATGCTGCCACCCAGGGGGGCCGGTCGCACAAACGACTCCGGCGGTGACGCGGGAGGCGGCGGAAAAGAAATCGTCACTCTGACGAGTATTGGGGGTAGCATCGTCCGTATGAACACTGCGGACCTTGGGCTGCCGGTGGACGTGCCGTCGACCGCGCTCTTCACCGACCAGTACGAGCTGACCATGCTCCGAGCCGCTCTCCGGGCCGGCACGGCCGACCGCCGCTCGGTCTTCGAGGTCTTCACCCGGCGGCTGCCCGAGGGGCGCCGGTACGGGGTCGTCGCGGGCACCGGGCGCGTCCTGGACGCCGTGGAGAACTTCCGCTTCGACGCGGACGTCCTGCGTTTCCTGCGGGAGCGGGAGATCGTCGACGAGGAGACGCTGGCCTGGCTGGCCTCGTACCGCTTCGGCGGGGACATCTGGGGCTACCCGGAGGGCGAGACGTACTTCCCGGGCTCGCCGATCCTGCGCGTGGAGGGCTCCTTCGCCGAGTGCGTGCTGCTGGAGACCGTGATCCTGTCGATCCTCAACCACGACTCGGCGATCGCCGCGGCGGCCTCCCGGATGTCGGCGGCGGCCGGGGGGCGGCGGCTGATCGAGATGGGCGCGCGGCGCACGCACGAACTGTCGGCGGTGGCGGCGGCGCGCGCCGCGTACGTCGGCGGGTTCGACACCACGTCGGACCTCGCGGCCGGGTTCCGGTACGGCATTCCGACCGTGGGCACGAGCGCGCACGCCTTCACGCTGCTCCACGACACCGAGCGCGACGCGTTCCGGGCGCAGGTCGACTCGCTCGGGCGAGGCACGACGCTGCTGGTGGACACGTACGACGTGGCGGAGGCCGTGCGTACCGCGGTGGAGATCGCCGGGCCCGAACTGGGCGCCGTCCGCATCGACTCGGGCGACCTGCTGCTGGTCGCGCACCGGGTACGGCAGCAGCTGGACGAGCTGGGCGCGGTGAACACCCGGATCGTGGTCACCTCCGACCTGGACGAGTACGCGATCGCCTCGCTGGCGGCGGCCCCGGTGGACGCGTACGGCGTCGGCACCCAGCTGGTCACCGGCAGCGGGCACCCCACCTGCTCGATGGTCTACAAGATCGTGGCACGCGCGGAGTCCGCGGACCCGGCGGCGGAGCTCGTACCGGTGGCGAAGAAGTCGCTCGGCGGGAAGACGTCCATCGGCGGCCGCAAGTGGGCCGCGCGGCGGCGGGACGCGGAGGGCCGCGCCGAGGCGGAGGTGCTCGGCACCGGGGCCGTACCGCCCGAGCTGCTCGACGACCAGCTGCTGGTGCGGCTGGTCAAGGGCGGCAGGGTGGTGGCCCGCGAGCCGCTGGACGCGGCGCGGGACCGGCACATCGCGGCGCGGGCGGGGCTGCCGATGTCGGCGATCCAGCTCTCGCGCGGGGAGCCGGTGATTCCGACCGTTTACGTCTGACCGATGACCGTCCCCTCCCCCTAGGCTCACAACCGCCCCGAAGCCGTCCGCTCCCACCGAAGGAAACCCGCCATGCACCGCGCCTTGATCGTCGTCGACGTTCAGAACGACTTCTGCGAGGGCGGGAGCCTCGCGGTGGAGGGGGGCGCCGACGTGGCCGCCGCCATCACCGACCTCATCGGCGAGGCGACCGCCGTGTACCGCCACGTGGTGGCGACCCGCGACCACCACATCGACCCGGGCAGCCACTTCGCCAAGGCGCCGGCCGTCCCGGACTACGAGACGACCTGGCCGGCGCACTGCGTGGCCGGAACGGAGGGGGTGGGCTTCCACCCGAACTTCGCCCCGGCGGTGGCGTCCGGCGCGATCGACGCGGTCTTCGACAAGGGCGCGTACACGGGGGCGTACAGCGGCTTCGAGGGCACGGACGAGAACGGCACCGGCCTGGCGGACTGGCTCCGCGAGCGCGAAGTGACCGAGGTCGACGTGGTCGGCATCGCCACGGACCACTGCGTACGCGCGACGGCCCTGGACGCGACAAGTGAGGGATTCGTCACCCACGTACTCCTGGACCTGACGGCAGGCGTGTCCCGAGAAACGACGGACCGCGCCCTGGACGAGATGCGCACAGCAGGAGTGACCCTCACCGGCAAGCCGGTGGTGGCCTGATCCACCCGTCCCACGTGAGGGGGGTGGGGCCTCCGGAGGCCCCACCCCCCGGCACCACGACAAATCAAGCCCGTCCGGCGCTTGAGGACACCTACGGCCGGAGGCCGTGCCCACCCCACCGGCAGGGGCCACAGAACCGCCCACACACGGCCGCAAGCGGCCCTACGCCGCCCGCCCCACCGGCCCCCTCAGCAACGCCCCTATGGGCTGCCACAGCTCCTCCACGCACTCCGGAGTCGTCCGCCACAGCAGCCCGTCAGGGTGATGCAGCACCGCCGTGATCTCGTCCAGCGTCGGCGGCTCCGCGTTCCCCCGCAGGTACACCGCCCGGAGCCCCAGATTCCGCAGCCTGGTCAGGGCGCGGGCGCGGTTTCCCGCGTGGACCAGGACGCGGACCGTGCCGCCCTCGGTCGTCGGGCTGGGCAGGGTCAGTGCCACCACCACCGTGCCGTTCGGGAGTCTGCTGAAGCCTCCGCCTGCCATGGTCTTCCTCTCCCCCGTGTGCCGGTCGAGCGTCGTCATGAGACGTCTTGTCAATAAGACGCCCGTAGGACGCACCTAAACACGATCGGCCGCCGCCCGCTAGAGGGCGACGGCCGATCATGGTTTGACCTGCGGTTACTTCCGGTTACCGACCGGAGGGACCCACGTGGACCGTGAGCGTCTGGCCGTCCAGCGGCTGACCGACGATCGTGATCTTCGTGTTCGTGTCAGGAACCTGCACACTTCCCTGCGGGTTCGCCGGGTCGTAGTAGGTGCCCTTGCGGTCGTCGAAGACCGGCGAGCCCAGCTTCGGCTTGATCTTGGCCGCGACGTTCGCCTTGTGCAGCGTCAGACCCTGCGTCGGCCACCAGCTGAACGTGGAGTCGTAGGCCTGGATGCGGTTGCGCATCAGCGACCCGTCGGCCCACTTCTCGGCCTTCGCGTGCGCGTCGATCGGCAGGACAAGACCCTCGCCCGCGTGCTGGCTGGTGTTGTTGTCCTTCTGCGAGGTGTCCCACAGCCAGATCAGCAGACCTGTCTGGTACGGGAAGTGCTCCACCTTGCTGTCGTTCGGCGCCGCGAACCCGAAGTTGTACGGACCGACCTTGAGGGTCTCGTCGTACGACACGTACTGGCGGTTCTCGGCGATGTAGTACTGCGGGTAGTCCTGGGTGAAGGACTCACCGATGCGCGAGAAGCCCTTCGCGGTCCAGCCCGCGTCGTCGCCCTCGGCGTTGTCCGTGAAGAGCGGGGCACCGTCGGCGACCACGCTGATCGCGTCGGCCGCGAAGCCCTTGCCGCCCGCGCCGCCGTCCGTCTGGTAGCGGAAGCGGACGTCGACCTTCTTGCCCGCGTAGGCGTTCAGGTCGTAGACGAGCTTCTTGTACGCGCCCGAACCACCGGTCAGCGCCGGCTTGTCGGCCGAGTCACGGGTGATGGGCAGACCGTCCGCGGTGCCCTCGGCCGGCGTCCAGTTGGTGCCGTCCGTGGAGACCTCGGCGTACAGGTAGTCGTAGTCGGCCTCGATGTCCCACCAGCCCTGGAGCTCCAGGGACGCCGTGGACTTGCCCGTCAGGTCGACCGAGCGGGTGAGGGTGTTCTTGAGGTCGTCACCCATGTCGCTCCACCACTGCTTGGAGCCCTCGGCGGGCTTCACGACCGTGGTGGTCTCTTCCTTGGGCGGCAGGTCCACGATCAGCGCCTGCGGGTTCTTGGTGTTGTACTCCGAGACACCCAGCTTGACGGTCGAGTTCGTGGCGGCCTTGGCCTTGGCGTAGCTGAGCCAGCCGAGCTGGAGCTTGTCCCAGGCCGTCATGTCGCCCGGCCGGTCGCCGATGGCGTCCTTGCCGTTGCCCAGCCAGGAGCCCGACGACATCAGGGTCCAGAAGGCGGTGGAGTTGTCGCCGCCCGCGGTGTCGTACAGGTCGGGCAGGCCCAGGTCGTGGCCGTACTCGTGCGCGAAGACGCCGAGGCCGCCGTTCTCCGGCTGCATCGTGTAGTCGCCGACCCAGATGCCGGTGTCGCCGATCTGCGTACCACCGGACTTGTTCTCCGCCGGGCCGGTGCGACCCGCGTCGGTGCCGTACGCGTACCAGCGGTGCGCCCACAGGGCGTTGGCGCCCTCGGCGCCGCCGCCGGCCGACTCGTCCTCGCCCGCGTGGACGATCTGGAAGTGGTCGATGTAACCGTCGGGCTCGTTGAAGTTGCCGTCGCCGTCGAAGTCGTAACGGTCCCACTGGTCGTAGCCGGCGAGGTCCGTCTTGATCTGGGCGTCCGTCCGGCCCTTGGCCTTCTGGTCGGCGGCCCACGCGGTGACGCCGTCCTTGACCGCGTCCCAGACGTTGGCGCAGTTGGAGCTGCCGCAGTAGTTCGAGCCGTAACGGGCCTCGTTGTACGGGACCTTGACCCAGTCGGAGACCTCGCCGTCGACCGAGTAACGCCCGGAGGACGTCTTCTCGTAGTAGGTCTTCAGCGATTCCTTCGGCTTGCCCTTGCGGTCCTTGCCCTCACCGAAGTAGAGGTCCTGGAAGTGCTGCTGGTTGTAGTCGGCCTGCCAGGCGGTGGAGTTGTCCACCTTCCGGTCGGGCTCGGCTATCTCGTTGTGCTGCGGCCCGGGCGTGCCGCCGTACTTGACGACCGGCGGCTTGGGGCCGGCCGCGCCGTCCGGGTCGTACTGCGAGGTGGTGTCCACCTGGTCGCCGAACTCCACCAGCACGGTGAAGATCTTGTCGGTCTTCTCGCGGCCCAGCTCGACGTACTTCTTGTTGCCGAGCTTGACGACCTGCGAGCCGCCGCGCTTCTCGACCTTGGCGTCACCCGCGATGACCTGTTCCATGGCGGCGCTGCGCTCGGCCGCCTGCTGCTTGCTGAACGGGCCGTCGAGGTCGTGGTCGACCTCGGCCTTCTGAGGAGCCGGGTCGCGGCGCTCGATGCCGGCCGAACCGGCTGAGGGGTTGCCCTCGGCCTGTGCCGTGGTGAAGGCAGAAGCGGTGGCGGCGGTCGCGGCGAGTGCCACGATCACCGCGGACACTCTTCTTGCCCGTCGGTTGCTGATCACGTGATGCTGTCCTCCCCGGCGCATGCGGGCGGCGGTCCGGGAGTTGGGGGATCCGCGCGCGTATGCGCGTCATAAGTGGCTGTATTTGATCTGAGTTGAAGGAGAAAAGCCAGACCTTGACTTGAACTGGTCAAGTGCATTATGCGCGGGGGGACCTCCGGTATACGGACGGGGGCGGGGTACGGCCCCGGGCCCGCCGGGGCCCCGGGCTCCGGGCCGCGCCGGGATGCCGGTCCGGCCGGGACATGCGAACAACAGGCGCACCGAATCGCCCACTTGGCGGGGGGCGTGACTCCATGCGCCCCCTGTGCGACGGCACCGTGGGTCATCTCACGCTTACTGTTGGTTCCGCGGGGGCATCCACCGTCGTAGAGTCGGCGAAGACTGCGACTGACAGTGCGATCACCGGTGCGACCACTGCGAGCGGCAGTGCGGCGTACGTGCGAGACACGCGAGACACCACACTGATGCTCCGAGGGACGGATTCCGCCATGCCGCGTCCGACTGCCGCACAGCTCGCCTACGGTTCCGCCACGGTCGTCTGCTCGACCCTCGTCATGCTGCTGCTCTCCGGTACGTCCACGGGCATAGGCGTCGCGGTGATCGGTATAGCGGCTCTCGCGCTGGGGCTGCTCGTCGCCGTGACCGTACCGCTGCCCGGCCGGGCGAAGGCGGCGCGCGCCGCGGGCCGGTCCCGTACGGCCGGCGGTGCCCCGGACGGCGGTGCCGGGGAGGCCCGGGTGCACGCGGGTGCGGGCGCCGAGTCCCGCTCCGGCCGGCATTCACTGCGCCGCTGAGACGACGACGGTCCTGGCGGCCCGGTCGTGCAGGCCCTGTCGGTAGGGCTTGCCCGTCCAGATCGTCAGGATGATGATCGCCCACCAGAGGCAGAAGCAGCAGAGCAGCGCGGGCAGCCAGAGGATGACGGCCCGCAGCAGCGAGGCGTTCGTGTCCGGCACCCCGCCGTCGTTGAGCATCGCGACGCGCAGCCTCAGCCAGCGCTTGCCGAGCGTCTGGCCGTTCCTCTTGGTCAGCAGGGTGTCGTAGGCGATGTAGGCGATGAGCGAGATGAGCGACCAGAGCCACTGCCTGCCGGTGTTCACCTGATCGGTGAAGTCGTTCCATTCGTTGTGCCCGTTCGACGTCGACGTGTCGAAGCCGCCGACGGCGAGCGAGAGGATCGCCACGGGGATGGCGATGACGAGGACGTCGATGATCCGGGCCGTGAGCCGCTTGCCGAAGGGCGCGAGGGGCGCCATGCCCGCGTAGGGGTCCGCGCCGCCGTAGGGACCGCCGCCGCCGAGCGGGTCCCCGCCGTACGGACCGTCTCCGCCGCCCCCGCCCCCGTACCGGCCGCCTCCTGGGGGGCCGCCTCTCCGGCCGCTTCCCGGCGGGCCGCCGAAGGGGTCGGAGCCTTCCGGGGGAGGTGGGGGCGGGACGCCTGCCGCTCCCCCGTACGGAGATCCGTAGGGCGATCCGTACGGGGAGTCCCCGGACGGCCGGTCGCCCTCCTCCGACGGCCCGTCACCCCCCGGCCGTGCGCCCTCCGGTCCCGAGCCCTCCGACGACGGGGACTGCCGCGGCTTCTTGCGGAACGGGTCGTCCTCGGGTGGCTCCTGGTCGGGCGGCGGCCGGTCGTTGCTCATGGGGGCAGTGCACCGCGCCCGCGAAGGCCCCGCAACGGCTTGCCCGCCGTTCGGAGGTACGGCCGACCCGGGAGAGCGGGGCCCAACGGAGCTGACGGAGGGTCGGCCGATCCCCCGTCAGACGGCCCGGCCGCCCCTCACCACCGCCGCGCGGTCAGCCCGCCACGAAGGTGTGCGCGGCCTTGTCGTGCCAGCACTGCCGCCACGGCCGGTCGAACAGGCACCACAGGACGTTGAGCACCCCCACCGCGAGCAGCCCCAGCACCCCGTAGACCAGCCAGCGGCGCAGGGCCGCCCCGAAGGTCGGGGCCTCGTGGGACTCGATGTCCCGCACCTGGAGCCCGCAGAGCTTCTTGCCCAGCGTGCGGCCCCACTTGGCGGTGGGCAGCGCCTCGTACAGGACCCCGACGACCAGCAGCGCGCCGAGCACGGCGCCGAGATACCCGGCCGTCGTCGAGTCGAGCAGCCAGACGGTGACGGTCTCGCCCGTCTGCTTCGCCGCCTCGATCTTCTCGTCCACGTGCGTACGGGCCTTGGCCGCGAGCGGCAGGGCGACGGCCCCGACGATCGCGCCGAGCACGAGCGTGTCGATCAGCCGGGCCACGAGGCGCTTGCCGAGCCCGCCGGGCCTGGCCGCCGCCTGGGCCTGCGCGGCCTGGAGGAACGGGTCGCTGACAGGGGGCTTCCACGGGACGACGGGCTGGTCGCCCGCGGGCTGCGCGAGTTGGTGCACCTGCTGGGCCCAGGAGGCGGAGCCCCCACCGGCGGGGGCCTGGCGGGCCTGCTGCGGTTGCTGGGACGGGCGGGCCTGCTGGGCTTGCTGGGGTGACGGTTGCGGGGGCTGCTTCTGGGACTGCGGGGGTACGGTGCCGGCCCCGGCCGCGCCGGGGGTCATGGAGCGGACCGGCAGGGCGCCGTCGGCCTGGTCCGTACGGCCGGCGGCGGCGTCCTCGTCCTTGGCCCGGCGGGCGGCGCGCAGGGCGCGGATGGCGACCGTGCTGTCGACCGGGGGCTGGTTGGCCGCTCCGGAGGACGGGATCTGGCCGGGGACGGCGGGCCGGTCCGTACCGCCCTCGCCGGTGTCGGCTCCCGTACCGGAACCCATGCCGCCACCCGTACCCGTACCGGCGCCGATGCCCGAACCCGTTCCCGTACCCACGCCCGGTCCCGACGGGACACCGCGGCGCATGGCGCGGATGGCGACCGTGCCGTCCGTGACGGGGGTGCCGTCGTCCGTGCCGGGGCTCGGCGCGCGGACCCCCGGCAGGGCTCCGCCCGTGGGGTCGACGCGCGCGGGGAACGGCGGGATCTCGCGGCGCGGTGGGACCTGCTCGGGGGCCGGGTTCGGGACACGCGGGTCCGGG
>NZ_WWJY01000176.1 GCF_009865405.1 Streptomyces sp. SID3212
CGCCGGGGGTCGGGGCGCCGGGTATCTCGCCTCCGGTCATCTCGGCTCCTCCCCCTTCGGCGCGCGGCCCGCGCCCGGGAGGCCCGCGAACGCCTGGGCGATGTCCAGCCAGCGGTCCGCGTCCGCCCCGTGGGCCCGTACGGCGAGGTCGGCGCGGTGGGCCCGTTGGGTCACCAGCAGGCCGAAGTCGAGCGCGGGTCCTGTCACGCGCTGGGGCGCGTCCTCGGGGCCGTACGACCACAACTCCCCATCCGGACCGGTCAGTTCGACGCGGAACGGCTCGGGGGGCGGTGGCTCGTCCCGTACGGAGTAGGCGTAGTCGCGGGTCCGTACCCCGATCCACGCGACGTGCCGCAGCCGGGCGGTCGGCACGCGCCGCACGCCGAGGGCATCGGCGATGTCCTGGCCGTGCGCCCAGGTCTCCATCAGACGCGCGGTCGCCATCGAGGGGGCGCTCATCGGAGGCCCGTACCAGGAGAAACGCGCGCCGGGCGGGGTGTCGCGCAGGGCCTCCCACAGGCGGTCGCGGCCCGCGCGCCACCGGGCGAGGAGTTCGCCGGGCGGGAGCGCGGCGCCCTCCCGCGCGCCGCCGTCCACGAAGGAGGAAGGCGCGGCGAGGGCTTTGCGCGCCTCCGTGGCGAAGGCCCGTTTGTCGGTCAGGGAGAGCAGCGCGGCGCTGTCGGTCCAGGTGAGGTGGGCGATCTGGTGCGCCACGGTCCACCCGGGGGCGGGGGTGGCCAGGCCCCAGTCCCGTACGCCCAACTCACCTACCAGGCCGTCGAGTTCGTCGCTCTCGCTGCGCAGATCGTCCAGGACTGAGGCAGAGTCGGACACGGGTGCGCTCCCTCGGACTCGGACACGGCGGTGTGCGTGTCCCGGAGCATCTCAGGGGCCGGAGAAACAAGCAAGCGTGCTTGCTTTACTTCTCGGCACCTGCTCCGGCGCTCCCGGTCGCGGTGGGCGCGGTCGTCGCGCGAGCTGCCGCCCGCTTCCCCGGCCCCGCTTTCCGCCGCCCCACCTGGGTCCGTACCGCCCCCATGCTCGCCGCGATCACCAGCGCGATCGCCAGCGCCTCGGTGGTGGAGAGCGCCTGGTCCAGCAGGAGGAACCCGGCGCTCGCCGCGATGGCCGGTTCCAGGCTCATCAGCACGGCGAACGTCGAGGAGGGCATGCGGCGGAGGGCGAGCAGTTCCAGGGTGTACGGCAGGACGGACGACATCAGCGCGACCGCCAGCGCGAGCCCGAGGGTCGACGGCACGATCAGCTTGGACCCGGACTCCACGATGCCGAAGGGCAGCGCGATCACCGCCCCGACCCCCATGGCCAGCGCGAGGCCGTCGGCCTGCGGGAAGCGGCGGCCCGTCCGCGCGCTGAAGACGATGTACGCGGCCCACATGGCGCCCGCCGAGAGCGCGAACGCCGCGCCCAGCGGATCGAGCCGGTCGAACCCGCCGCCGCTGAGCAGCAGCACCCCGGCCAGCGCGAGCCCCGCCCACAGGACGTTCACCCACCGCCGGGAGACGATCACGGAGAGGGTGAGCGGGCCGAGGACTTCGAGGGTGACGGCCGCGCCGAGGGGGATGCGGTCTGCGGACTGGTAGAAGAGCCCGTTCATGGCCGCCAGGACCGTACCGAAGACGACAACCGTGCCCCAGTCGGCGCGCGAGTGGCCGCGCAGGGTGGGGCGGCAGAAGGCGAGCAGGACGACGGCGGCGAGCGCGAGCCGCAGGGAGACCACGCCGAGGGCGCCGGTACGGGGCATCAGCAGGACGGCGATGGCGGCCCCGAACTGCACGGAGAGCCCGCCCCCGATGACCAGCGCGACGGGCCCGAGGGAGCGGGAGGGGGACGCGGCCTCCGGGACGCCCCCGGCCTCCACGACACCCGAGACCTCCGGCACCGCGACGGAGGCGGTGGCGGAAGCAGCGGCGGGAGCAGCGGCGGGAGCAGCGGCAGCGGTACGCGGCTCATCCACCGGAAACCTCCAGAATGTCGTGGTCGGGCAGGCTGACGCCCGGACTCACGTTACGGCTCCGCGCCGCGCCCGTGAAATGCCTTTTGGACTGCCGTTATGCTCCGCACGCATGAGCATCGAGCTGCGTCATCTCCGCTGCTTCCTGGCCATCGCCGAAGAGTCCAGCCTGACCAGGGCGGCGGCCCGGCTGCACCTCACCCAGCCCGCCGTCTCCCGCAACCTCGTCGCCCTGGAGAAGCACCTCGGCGTACGGCTGGCCGAGCGCTCCACCCATCACCTCGCCCTCACGGCGGAGGGCCGCGCCTTCCGCGAGCGGGCGGCCGCCGCCGTCGCGGCGTTCGACGACGCCCTCGACACGGGCCGGCTGCGCCGCAGACCGCTGCGGCTCGGGCACGCGTGGTCGGCCTTCGGCCCGTACACCACACCGCTGCTACGGCGCTGGGAGCGCGAGCACCCGGAGACCCCGCTGGAGCTGCTCAGGATCGACGACCGAACGGCGGGGCTGATCCGGGGCGAGGTCGACGCGGCGCTGCTGCGGGGACCCGCGGTGGTGGGGACGCCGGGGCTGGTGACGGAGCTGCTGTTCACGGAACCCCGCGTCGCGGCGGTGCCGGCGGACGGCCCGCTGGCGGCGCGCCCGACGCTGACCCTGGCGGACCTGGCGCCCCACCGGATCCTGGTGAACACCGTCTCGGGCACGACGACCCCGTCCCTGTGGCCTCCGGAGGCGGGCCCGGTGTCCACGGTGACGGTGGCGAACACGGACGACTGGCTGACGGGGATCGCGGCGGGCCGCGGGGTGGGCGTGTCGAGCGCGTCGACGGCGGACATGCACCCCCACCCCGGGGTCGCCTACCGCCCCCTCCCCGACGCCCCACCGCTCCAGGTCTTCCTGGCCTGGCGCGAGGGCGCCGCCCACCCGGCCACCCAGGATCTGGCCACCCTGGCCTGGCAACTGGCCACGGGCACGTAGGCCGCCTTCAAGCGGCCGGACTCTGCGGGCCGGGCCTCACGAGTCGGGCCCCATGAACCAGGCTCTACGGCTCCTCCGACCGCTGGTCCAGCGCCTCCGCCAGGACTTCGGCGAGGTGGCGGGGGTGGTGGGCGGTCAAGTGGGTCAGTTGGGTGCGGCAGGAGAAGCCGTCTGCCAGGAGTTCGGCCTCGGGGGGTGCTGACCGTACCGCCGGGAGCAGTTCGTCTTCCGCCACCGCCGTCGACACCTCGTAGTGGCCTCGCTCGAAGCCGAAGTTGCCTGCCAGGCCGCAGCAGCCGCCGCTCAACTCGCCTGTCAGGCCAGCTCGTTCGCGGAGTCCGCGGTCCGCCTCGTCGCCGAGGACCGCGTGTTGGTGGCAGTGGGTCTGGCCGGTGACCGGGCGGTTCAGGTGGGGTGGGGTCCAGGCCGGGGCCTGTTCCTCCAGGGTTTGGGCGAAGGTGCGTACCGCTGCGGCCAGTTGGGATGCTCGGGGGTCGTCCGGCAGTAGTTCCGGGAGGTCGGTGGTCAGGGTGGCCGCGCAGCTCGGTTCCAGGACCGTCACCGGCCCGCCCGCGTCCAGGACAGGTTGCATGTGGTCCAGCGTGCGGCGCATCACCTTGCGTGCCTGGTCCAGTTGGCCCGTCGAGACGTACGTCAGCCCGCAGCACACCCGGCCCTCCGGCACCGCGCAGCCGATTGCCGCCGCCTCCAGCACCCGGACCGCCGCCCGCCCCACCTCCGGTGCGAGGTGTTCGGTGAAGGTGTCCGGCCAGAGGGTCACCCGGGGGGTGGAGTGGGCGGGCGCCTCACTCGCCTGACGGCCTCGTAGCCAGTGGGTGAACGTCTCAGGCGCCAGGGCCGGCAGCGTGCGCTCCCGCGCGATTCCCCCCGCCCTCTTCGCCAGCGCCGCCAGCATCGGCACCCGCGCCGCCGCGTTCAGCACACGGGCGAACGGGGTCGCCGCCCGCAGCCACACCGGCAGCCGGCCCATCGCGTAGTGCGCGGCCGGGCGCAGCCGGCCCCGGTAGTGGTGGTGCAGGAATTCCGCCTTGTACGTGGCCATGTCGACGCCCACCGGGCAGTCGCTCCGGCACCCTTTGCACGACAGGCACAGGTCCAGCGCGTCCCGTACCTCCGTCGACCGCCAGCCGTCCGTCACCACCGGGTCGGTCACCCCTCGGCCCACCGGCCCGCCCGCCTGTCCCGCCCGTCCCGCCAGCATCTCGTGCAGCAGCCGCGCCCGGCCGCGCGTCGAGTGCCGCTCCTCGCCCGTCGCCCGGAACGACGGACACATCACCCCCGCCCCCTCGTTCGGCCCGGCGACCCGGCACTTCGCCACGCCCACGCAGCGCCGTACCGCCGCCGAGAAGTCCCCTCCCCCGCCGGGACCGTCGTGCGGATACGCGAACACCACGTCGACGGGCTCGCGCGGCAGCACGGCGAACCGCAGGTTCTCGTCCAGCCGCGCCGGGCGCGCCAGCACGCCCGGGTTCATCCCGCCCGCCGGGTCCCAGACGTCCTTGAACCGGCCGAACAGCGCGACCAGTTCGGGCCCGTACATCGCCGGCAGCAGCTCCGCCCGCGCCAGCCCGTCGCCGTGCTCCCCCGACAGCGAGCCCCCGTGCGCGACGACCAGCGCGGCCGTCTCCTCCGAGAAGCGCCGGAAGCGCCGTACGCCGTCCTCGCCCAACAGGTCGAAATCGATGCGGACATGGATGCAGCCGTCCCCGAAGTGCCCGTACGGCGTGCCCCGCAGGCCGTGCTGGGCGAGCAGCGCGCGGAAGTCGCGCAGGTACGCGCCCAGCCGGGCCGGGGGCACCGCGCAGTCCTCCCAGCCGGGCCACGCCTCGCTGCCGTCGGGCATCCGGGTCGCGGTCCCGGCCGCGTCCTCCCGTACCCGCCACAGCGCCCGCATCCCGGCCGGA
>NZ_WWJY01000177.1 GCF_009865405.1 Streptomyces sp. SID3212
ACGAACATGGGGGCGAGCACGGAACGGAGCGGCGTCTGACCCGTTTTGCCGTCGCGGCCGGCGTGGGGAAGTCCGGCGACCGCGGCGGCGGCGGTGAGGGCGGGGGTACGCAGTCCGGTGGACGGGGTGAAGTTCACATAGCCGCAGCCGGCCCGTACCGCCGCCGCCGCGTAGAGCGAACTGACCGGCAGGCGGGGGTCGTCGGGCGCGGGGGCCGCCTCGGTGGAGGACACGTTGACCACCACCGTCCGTACCACGCCGGTGCGTTGGGCGAAGGCGGTGATGTCCGCGGCGAACGCGGCGATGATCTCGTCGTCGGCGCGGGTGTCGCCGGGGTGCGGGCCGCCGGAGCGGATCTCGGCGTCGGCGGCGGTGAGTTCGGCGTGGATCGCGGAGGGCAGGCCGTGCGGGAGCACGCCCGCCGCGGTGAGTGCCTCGGCGCGCTTGGGCAGCGGGCAGCTGGCGGTGTCGTGCCCGCCGAAGACGAGGGAGGAGAGGGGTGGCAGTCCCGCTCCCGCGAAGGGCGGGGTCTCGGTGACCATGCCCGTCGCGGGGTGCAGTCCTGCGGTGACCGCGGCGCATCCCGCGACGGCCGTGGTGGCGACGGAGCCTCGCGCTCCGACGAACCAGACTCCGGTGCGCGGTGCGGTCGACTCTGTACGGTTCGTCGTCACGGGATGCCTCCTGCCGGTGGTGTGGTGGTGGACGGCGGGCGGGGGGTACGGCGCCTCCCCGCCCGCCGCCGGCTCGACGGTCCAGCCTTACGGAACGGTCCGGCCCTTACGGGGTGGGCAGTTCCTTGAGCTGGATGTTGCGGAAGGACGCCTGGTCGTCGGCCCCGTGGTTCTGGAGACCGATGTAGCCGTCCTTCAGGCTGCGTGCCGGATCTGTGTTGGTGAAGTCGTTGATCTTCACGCCGTTCAGGAAGATCTGGAGACGTTCACCCTGCACGCGGATCTCGTAGTTGTTCCACTGCCCGGGCGGGCGCAGAACCTGGTCCCTGGCCTTGATGTTGGCCGACTTGAAGGTGTAGACGGAGCCGGTGGTGCGGTCCGGGGCGTCGGTGGCGTCGATCTGCACCTCGTACCCGTTGTTCACCGCCGACCAGGGGTCGTCGGAGGCCGGGAAGCCCACGAAGACACCGGAGTTGTCGTCCCCGTCGAGCTTCCAGTCGAGCTTGAGCGAGTACGACGTGAGCTCCTTGGCCTGGTACGTCAGCAGGCCCATGCCGCCCTCGGAGCGCAGTTCGCCGTTGACGACGTTGAACTTGCCGGGGCCGCCCTGCTTCCAGCCGGCGAGGGTCTTGCCGTTGAAGATGTCCCGGTAGCCCGTGTCCGGCTTGCAGTTGGCCTTGACCTGCCCGGCGGCGTAGCGCAGCCCGCCCAGCAGGTGCTGGCGGAACGGCTCGTCCGCGTAGGACTCCTTGGTGTGGCCGCCGCCGGTGTAGAACGCCCGGCCGCCCTCGTACGTCTGGCACCAGGCGATCGGGTGGTCACCCTTCATGGTGCCGCCCTGGTAGGTGGTCTCGTCCAGGGTGGCGAGGACCTTGGCCTGGGTGCGGGGGTTGGTGCGGTAGTTGTACCACTCGTCCGTACGCTGCCACTCGTCGTCCAGGTGGGCGGTGGCCGGGTGGTCCTTGTCCTCGACGCGCACCGTGGCGGACTGGATCTGGGGGTGGCCCGAGAAGTAGGCGCCCACCAGGCCTCCGTAGAAGGACCAGTCGTACTCGGTGTCGGCCGCCGCGTGGACGCCCATGTACCCGCCGCCGGTGGCGACGTAGTTCTCGAACGCCTTCTGCTGGTCGGCGTTGAGGACGTCACCGGTGGTGGAGAGGAAGACGACCGCGTCGTACCGGGCCAGGTTGTTGGTGGTGAACTGCCCCGGTGTCTCGGTGGAGTCGACCGTGATGCCGGTGGTCTTCCCCAACTCCTTGAGCGCGGCGACCCCTTCGGGGATCGAGTCGTGGCGGAAGCCCGCGGTCCTGGAGAAGACCAGGACCCGCTTCTCGGTCTTGCCGGGCACGGCGGTGCTGATCTGGAAGTCGTCCAGGTCGAACAGCGCGCCCTGGCCGGTGGCGCCCTTGAAGACCAGGAACAGCTCGGCGGTCTTGGCGGGGACGGACCTCAGCGGGATGTCGATGTCCTGGAAGACGTCCCAGCTGCCGGTGACCGGGATGGGCGCGGAGCCCAGCAGGTTGCCGGTGGCCGAGCCGGTCCGTACTTCGAGGAATCCGCCGGCGCCGCCGGAGGAGACCCGGGCCGTGAGGGTCTTGGACCCGGCCAGGTGGTACGGCTTGAAGGAGATCCAGTCGTCGTTGTCGATGTCGCCGACGGTCTTGCCGCCGTTGGCGCTCGCCTTGTCGTACGTCTTGATGCCGGAGGAGCCGTTGTAGTGCTCGGCCTGCCGGTGACGGGGCTGGAGCTGCGCCTGGTCGTGGCTCGTGAGCGCTTCCTGGCCGCCGGCCCCGCCGTCGGTGTACTCGGCGTCGATGACCCCGAAGATGTTGGCGTTGGGGTCGTGCTCGGCGTCGGCGGGCGCGGTGATGGTGCCTTCGCAGCCGCTGGCGGAGGTGATCGGGTGGCCGTGGTTGTCGTGACCCAGGATGTAACGGATCGTCACCTTGGCGCAGTCGATGGGACCGTCCTCGGGGTCGGTGACCGTGACCTTGAAGGGCAGCTTGTCACCGAAGTTGAAGAGCGTTCCCTCGGCGGGCAGTTCGAGCGTCACCTTCGGGGCGGTGTTGCCGACGACGACGCGTACGGAGGCGCTGCCGTGGCGGCCCGTACCGTCCGAGACGGTGAGCGTCGCGGTGTAGGTGCCGTTCTTCTTGTACGTGTACGCGGGGTTGGCGTCGGTCGAGGTGCCGCCGTCGCCGAAGTCCCAGGCGTAGGTGAGCGGATCGCCGTCCGCGTCCTCGGTGCCCGCGGAGGAGAAGGTCGCCTTCAGCGGGGCCTTGCCGGAGGTCTTGTTCGCGGTGGCCACGGCGACGGGCGAGCGTCCGCCGGTGATGTTCTCGATGCGGTAGACGGCGGAGTGTTCGTCGCCGCCGAACCAGGAGAGGCCGTAGTCGAGGACGTAGAGGGCGCCGTCGGGGCCGAACTCCATGTCCATGACCTGGGTGCCGGTCCAGGGGAAGGGGTTGATCGAGCCGATGGTGCCGTTCTCGTCCTGCTCGATCCGCTTGATCCACTGGCGGCCGAACTCACCGGCGAAGAAGTCGCCGTCGTAGGACTCGGGAAACTTGACCGGGGAGTCCAGGTCGGCGTCGTACCGGTAGACCGGACCGCCCATCGGGGACTCGGAGCCGGAGCCCAGCTCGGGGACGTTGCCGCCGTCGTAGGGCAGCCAGGCCGCCTGGGCCGGGGGCAGGTCGGTCAGCCCGGTGTTGTGGGGCGAGTTGTTCTTCGGCGCGGCGCAGTCGAAGGCGGCGCCGGAGGCTTTCGTCGCGAAGTCGTAGTCGATGAACGGGTCGTTGTCGCCGGTGCAGTACGGCCAGCCGAAGTTGCCGGCCTCGGTCACCCGGGCGAATTCGACCTGTCCGGCCGGGCCGCGGGTCGGGGACGCGGCGCCGGCGTCGGGGCCGTAGTCACCGACGTACACGATGCCGGTCTTCTGGTCGACGTTGATGCGGAAGGGGTTGCGGAACCCCATCGCGTAGATCTCGGGCCGGGCCTTCTCCGTACCGGGGGCGAAGAGGTTGCCCTCGGGGATCGTGTACGAGCCGTCCTCGGCGACCTTGATGCGCAGCACCTTGCCGCGGAGGTCGTTGGTGTTGCCCGAGCTGCGCTGCGCGTCGAACGCCGGGTTGCGGTCCGTCCGTTCGTCGATCGGGGTGTAGCCGTCGGAGGCGAACGGGTTGGTGTCGTCGCCGGTCGACAGGTACAGGTTGCCGTCCGCGTCGAAGGCGATGTCACCGCCGACGTGGCAGCAGGTGCCGCGCGAGGTGGCGACGTCGAGGACCTTCTTCTCGCTGGCCTTGTCGAGGGTGCCGTCCGCGTTCAGGGTGAAGCGGGAGAGGCGGTTGTACCCGTCGAAGGGGGCGAAGTCGGCGGCGGTGCCGTTCTCGGGGGCGTCGCCGGCCGGGGTGTTGAGCTTGGGCGCGTAGAACAGGTAGATGGCCCGGTTCTCCGCGAAGTCCGGGTCCACGCCGACGCCTTGGAGGCCTTCCTCGTCGTGGTTGTAGACCTCCAGCGAGCCGGCGACCGTGGTGTTGCCCTCGGCGTCGGTGACGCGCAGGGTGCCGTCACGCGAGGTGTGGAGCACCTGCCGGTCCGGCAGGACGGCGAGCGACATCGGCTCGCCCACCTCGGCGGCGCCCTTGGCGAGCGTCACCTGCTGAAAGCTTTCCGCCGCCGCCGGCGGCTCCGGCTCGTGGGCGGTCGCTGGTACGGCGCTGAGGCTCGAACCGGCGAGCAGGGCGCCGGTCAGGAGGGCGAGGAGGGATCTGGCTCTGGGGCGTTTTCTGTGCACGAAAGTCCTCCACAAGTGGGCTGTTCGTACCTGCGAGTTGAAGGGACGCGGAGCTTGTCGTCCGCTTCGCGGGGTCGGTGCTCGTCCTGCACCGGTCCCCGGGACAGGGGCTTCTTCCCCGGTGTGCGCCGTCACACCGGAAGCTCGCTGTCCTGTACACCTCAGTGGACGGTAGCGGGGTTCGTCCCGAACGGAAAGGCCTTGCGCAGAGGTGAAGTTCTACTTTTTCCAGCCCCAGGACAAAGCGGGAATCGGGCATGGCTGAGCCCCGATCGCCGGGCGGGCCGAACCGGGCCCGCCCGGCGATCGAGGACAGTGCGGAACCCTCCGCTACTCGCCGCCGCCGAACGCCGCGTCGAAGGACGCCGTCGGCAGGTCGAAGTCGAACCGCTTGAGGTCCCTGAGGGCCTCGGGCGCGCCGGCCAGCCGGTCCATGCCCGCGTCCTCCCACTCGACCGAGATGGGGCCCTCGTACGAGATCGACCCCAGCATCCGGAAGACGTCCTCCCACGGCACGTCACCGTGGCCGGCCGACACGAAGTCCCAGCCGCGCCGCGGGTCGCCCCAGGGCAGGTGCGAGCCGAGCCGGCCGTTGCGGCCGTCGAGGCGCTTGCGCGCCTCCTTGCAGTCGACGTGGTAGATCCGGTCGCGGAAGTCGTAGAGGAACCCGACCGGGTCCAGGTCCTGCCAGACGAAATGGCTCGGGTCGAAGTTCAGCCCGAACGCGGGCCGGTGGCCGACGGCCTCCAGCGCGCGGTGCGTGGTCCAGTAGTCGTACGCGATCTCGCCCGGGTGCACCTCGTGGGCGTACCGCACCCCCTCGGCGTCGAAGACGTCTAGGATCGGGTTCCAGCGCTCAGCGAAGTCCTCGTACCCCCGCTCGATCATGGCGGGCGGCACCGGCGGGAACATCGCCAGCAGGTGCCAGATGGACGAGCCGGTGAAGCCGATGACCGTGTTGACCCCGAACGCGGCCGCGGCCCGTGCCGTGTCCTTGATCTCGGCGGCGGCGCGCTGCCTGACGCCCTCGGGCTCCCCGTCGCCCCAGATGCGGGACGGCAGGATTCCCTGGTGGCGCTCGTCGATGATGCTGTCGCAGACCGCCTGGCTCACCAAGTGGTTCGAGATCGCCCAGCACTTGAGCCCGTACTTGTCGAGCAGCTGGTGCCGCCCGGCCAGGTAGCCCGGGTCGGCGAGCGCCTTGTCGACCTCGAAGTGGTCACCCCAGCAGGCGAGTTCCAGGCCGTCGTACCCGAAGTCCCGGGCGAGGCGGCAGACTTCCTCCAGGGGCAGATCGGCCCACTGGCCGGTGAAGAGAGTGAACGGACGTGGCATGCGCTACCTCCTAGGCGTGCTGCTGCGGTACGGGGGTGTAGACGGCGTTCTTGGCGGCACTGTCCTCGACCGCCGCGAGCACCCGCTGCACCTGGAGCCCGTCGGCGAAGGACGGCGCCGGATCCTTCCCGGCGGCCACCGCCTCGACCAGGTCACGGGCCTGGTGCACGAACGTGTGCTCGTAGCCGAGCGCGTGGCCCGGCGGCCACCACGCCTCCAGGTACGGGTGCTCGGACTCGGTCACGAGGATCCGGCGGAAGCCGGACGAGACCGCGGGCTCGGTGTGGTCGTGGAACGACAGCTCGTTGAGCCGCTCCAGATCGAAGGCGAGCGAGCCCAGCTCACCGTTGATCTCCAGGTGGAGCGCGTTCTTGCGCCCCGCCGCCATCCGGGTCGCCTCGAAGGACGCCAGTGCCCCCGAGGCGAGCCGCCCGGTGAACAGCGCCGCGTCGTCCACGGTCACCGGACCCGTCTCGCCGCCGCCGGTGGCCGAGAGGCCGGCCGACGCCCCGGAGAGGATCGGCCGTTCCTTCACGAAGGTCTCGGCCAGCGCCGACACCCCCACCAGCGGCTCCCCCGTCAGGAACTGTGCGAGGTCCACGATGTGCGCCCCGAGGTCGCCCAGCGCCCCGGACCCGGCGTGCTCACGCTTGAGCCGCCAGGTCAGCGGGAACGCCGGGTCGACCAGCCAGTCCTGGAGGTACGTGACCCGGACGTGCCGCAGCGTGCCGAGCCGGCCCTCGGCGATCAGCGTCCGGGCGTACGCGATGGCAGGCACCCGGCGGTAGTTGAAACCGACCATGGCCAACTGGCCCCGCTCACGCGCCGCTTCCGCGGCGCGCACCATGGCCTCCGCCTCGGCCACGGAATTGGCCAGCGGCTTCTCGCACAGGACGTGCTTCCCCGCCTCCAGCGCGGCGATGGCGATCTCCGCGTGACTGTCCCCGGGAGTGCAGATGTCGACCACCTGCACGTCGTCGCGTGCGATGAGCGCACGCCAGTCGGTCTCGGCGGCGGCCCAGCCGTGCTTGCGCGCGGCGGCCTCCACGGAGCTCGCGTCCCGGCCGCAGATCGCGGCGAGCGCGGGCCGCAGCGGCAGGTCGAAGACATGTCCCGCGGTACGCCACCCCTGCGAGTGGGCGGCGCCCATGAACGCGTACCCGACCATGCCGATACCGAGCACCGGCGGTGCGCCGGCCTCCTTCTCCGACGCTTCCCTGGGGGTCATACGGAGTACTCCTCGTCTCTTTCGCTGGTGGGGGCGGCCTAAGGCCGGGGCGGGCCCGGCCCCGGGCCCGGTCAGCTGAAGCCCGTCGGCAGGTACTGGTCGACGTTCGTCTTGTCGACCACGGCCGAGAAGAGGGTCACGGACGCCGGGATCTCCAGCTCCGAGAGCCCGCCGATGCCCTTGGCCTGGCCCAGCGCGCGGGCCAGGTCGATGGCGGAGGCCGCCATCGTGGGCGGGTAGAGCACGGTCGCCTTGAGGACGCTGTTGTCGGCCTTGATCGCGTCCATCGCCGACTTGGCACCGGCGCCGCCGACCATCAGGAAGTCCTTGCGGCCCGCCTGCTGGATGGCGCGCAGCGCGCCCACACCCTGGTCGTCGTCGTGGTTCCACAGGGCGTCGAAGCTGGACTGCGCCTGGAGCAGCTGCGCCATCTTGGCCTGGCCGGACTCCACCGTGAAGTCGGCCGCCTGGCGGGCGACCAGCTCGATGTTGGAGTAGTTCTTGAGGGCGTCCTTGAAGCCCTGGCTGCGCTGCTGCGTCAGCTCCAGGGCGTCGATCCCGGCCAGCTCGATGACCTTGGCGTTGGCCTTGCCCTTGAGCTTCTCGCCGATGTAGTTACCGGCGCTGACGCCCATGCCGTAGTTGTCGCCGCCGATGTAGCAGCGGTACGCCTGCGGGCTGGCGAAGATGCGGTCGAGGTTGATGACCGGGATCCCGGCGCGCATCGCCTTGAGACCGACCTGGGTGAGCGCCTTGCCGTCGGCCGGCAGGATCACCAGGACGTCGACCTTCTTGTTGATCAGCGTCTCGACCTGGCCGATCTGGGCCGCGGTGTCGTTGGAGCCCTCGGTGATGTCGAGCGTCACCTCGGAGTACTTCTCGGCCCGCGACTTGGCGTTGTCGTTGATCGCGTTGAGCCAGCCGTGGTCGGCCTGGGGGCCTGCGAAGCCGATGGTGACCGGCTTGCCGGGCTTGTCGTCCGTGGCGGCCGGCTGGTTGTTGGCCGCCGGTTCCTTCTTCTCGGGCTCGTTGCTGGTGCAGGCGGTGAGGAGGGCACCCGCGGAGATCGCTGCGGTGCCGAAGAGCAGTCCTCTACGGCTGGTTTCTGGCATGGCGGTTCAACCCTTCGGACGGTGCGGGACGTTCGGGAGCGGTGACGAGACCGGAAGTCAGGACTCGCCGTTGCGCAAGGTGCGGCGCTGGACCAGTACGGCGGCGACGATGATGGCGCCCTTGGCGATCTGCTGGACATCGCTCTGGAGGTTGTTCAGGGCGAAGATGTTGGTGATCGTGGTGAAGACCAGGACACCGAGGACGGAGCCGACGATGGTGCCGCGACCGCCGCTGAGCAGGGTGCCGCCGATGATCGCCGCGGCGATGGCGTCCAGCTCGTACAGGTTTCCGTTGGTGTTCTGACCGGAGCCCGCCAGGATGATCAGCAGGAAGGCCGCGATACCGCAGCAGAGCCCCGAGAGCAGGTAGAGGTAGAGCCGCTGCCTGCGGACGTCGATGCCCGCCAGGCGCGCGGCCTCGGCGTTGCCGCCGACGGCGACGGTGCGCCGGCCGAAGGTCGTCCTGTTGAGGACCAGCCAGCCGACGACGGTGACCGCGGCGAAGACCAGCACGAGCGGGGGGATCCCCAGGACGTACGAGTCGGGAATACCGAGGTCGAGCACCGAGTTCACGGTGACGATCTGCGTCTTGCCGTCGGTGATCTGGAGGGCGAGACCGCGGGCCGAGGCGAGCATCGCCAGGGTCGCGATGAACGGCACCATCCCGCCGTACGCGATCAGCAGTCCGTTCACCAGGCCGCAGGCGAGCCCCACCACCATCGCGGTGAAGAGGATGCCGATGAAGCCGAACTCCTGGGTGGCGAGCGTGGTCGCCCACACCGAGGCGAGGGCCACGATCGCGCCGACCGAGAGGTCGATGCCCCCGCTGGTGATCACGAACGTCATGCCGACGGTGACCACACCGATGACCGACGCCTGGGTGAGGATCAGCTGGAGGTTGTTGGTGTCCAGGAACTGTTCCGGCTTGGTGATGCCACCGACGACGACCAGCGCCAGGAGCACCCCGAGCAGGGAGAGGTTACGGACGTCGAGCCGCAGCCCGGACGAGGGCCTGCTTCCCTTCGGCTCCTGGTCCTTGACGGTGTCGGCGGAGGTCACGGTCGAGGGCGGTTGCGAGGCGGCCGCGGCATCCGGCCCGCCCTGCCGCGCCTCGGAGGCAGGCTGTTTCATGGCGTCGGGCTCCCTTCCATCACGAGGTCGAGTACACGGTGCTCGTCGAGCTCCTGGGCCGGCGCCCGGTGGACGACCTGCCCTTCGCGGAGCACCAGCACCCGGTCGGCGAGGCCCAGGACTTCGGGGACCTCACTGGAGACGAGCAGAACGGCGAGGCCTTCGTCGGCCAGCCGTCGGATCACGGCGTAGAGCTCGGCGCGCGCGCCGACGTCGACCCCGCGGGTCGGTTCGTCCAGGAGCAGGACCCGGCAGCCGCGCAGCAACCAGCGGGCGAGGACCGCTTTCTGCTGGTTTCCTCCGGAGAGGGTACGGATGGGCACCTCGGGGTTGTCGGGGCGCAGGGAGAGCTCCCTGACGGCGTCCCTGGCCGCGGTGCGTTCCGCCGCGTGGTCGAGCCAGCCGGCCCGCGAGAAGCGGGAGAGGGAGGAGACCGACACGTTGCGGGTGACCGACTCCAGCATCAACAGGCCCTGGGCCTTGCGCTCTTCGGGCGCGAGCCCGAGTCCGGCGCGGACGGCGGCGCGCACACTGCCGGGGCGCAGGGCGACACCGTTGACCAGCACCCGGCCGGCGGTGGGTTTGCGGGCGCCGTAGATGGTCTCCAGGATCTCGGAGCGTCCGGAGCCGACGAGCCCCGCGAGGCCGACGATCTCACCGGGCCTCAGTTCGAGGTCCACGGGGGCGAACTCCCCTTCCCTGGCGAGCCCTTCGACCCGCAGGACTGGTTCGCCGCTCGGCGCGTCGACCGGGGCGGGGCGCTCGGGGAAGACGTACTCGACGTTACGGCCCGTCATCAGCGCCACGACCTCGCGCGTCGGTGTCTCCTTCGCGGGGAGGCCGACGGCGACGGTCCTGCCGTCCTTGATGACCGTGACGCGGTCCCCGATGCGGCGGATCTCCTCCAGCCGGTGGGAGATGTAGACGACGGCGACCCCGTCGGCGGTGAGGGTGGAGACGATCCGGAAGAGGTTGTTGACCTCGTCGGGGTCGAGCGCCGCGGACGGCTCGTCCATCACGATGAGCCGTACCTCGTGGGAGAGGGCGCGGGCCATCGAGACGATCTGCTGCTGGGCGGCGGAGAGCGAGCCGACGGGGCGGTGCGCCTGGATCTCCGGGTGCCCGAGCCGCTTGAGCAGCGCGGTCGCCCGGGTCCTGGCCTCGCGGCCCTTGACGACGAAGCCGGCGGTGGTCGGCTCGTGCCCGAGGAAGATGTTCTCGGCGACCGACAGGCCCTCGACCAGGTCGAGTTCCTGGTAGATGGTGGCGATGCCGAGCCGCATGGCGGCGATGGGCGACTTGAGGGTGACGGCCTCGCCCTGCCAGGTGATCACACCGCCGTCGGGCTGGTGGGCCCCGGCGAGGACCTTGATGAGTGTGGACTTGCCCGCGCCGTTCTGGCCGAGCAGGCAGTGGACTTCCCCCGCCTGGACTTCCAGGTCGACGCCGTCGAGGGCCCGGACACCGGGGAACAGTTTGGTGATGCCGGACATGGTGAGCAGAACGGTTTCCGGTGGAGCTGGTGCCATGGCGTATCCCCTCGGCGGATGCGGCCGTTGCGCGGGCAGGGCGGTGCGCTGCGGGCAGCGCGGAACCGGCGTACGGGTGTGCGGTGTTGCTTGCGTACGGCGCGGTGGTGTGGTGCGCGTGTATCTGTGTGTGTGCGGGTACGTGTACCTGTGCGGTGTGCGTACGGTGCTGGTGGTGCGGGCGGTGCGACTCGTGCACGTACGGGTGGTGCGGCTCGTACAGGTGGTACGGGTGGTGCGGGTGACGCGGCTCGTACGGATGGTGCGGTGGTACGGGTGGTGCGGCTCGTACGGATGGCGCGGGTGACGCGGTGGTACTCACCGGCCTGTGGGGCCGGGTCACACGGTGGTGCCTACCGGCCCGTCAGGCCGGCGAGAACAGGTGGTCGCTGATGAGCCGGGCCGCGCCGGTGACTCCGGCGACCGGACCCAACTCCCCCAGGACTATGGGGAGATTGCCGGTGGCCAGCGGCAACGACTGGCGGTAGACCTGGGTGCGGACACTCGACAGCAGCGTGTGGCCGAGCCCGGTCACCCCGCCGCCGATCACGACGAGCCCCGGGTTGAAGAAGCTGACGAGTCCGGCGATCACCTGGCCCAGCCTGTTTCCGCCCTCACGGATCAGGTCGAGCGCGGTGGGATCCCCGGCGGCGGCGGCCGCGGCGACGTCGACGGCGGTGAGCCGCCCCGCCGCGCCGAGCCGTGCGGCGAGTTCGGGCGAGCGTCCGGTACGGGCGGCGTCCTCGGCGTCGCGGGCGAGCGCGGCACCACCGAAGTGAGCTTCCAGGCACCCCTTGTTGCCGCAGGCGCAGGCCCGGCCGTCCGGTTCGACCTGGATGTGTCCGATGTCGCCGGCGCTCCCGGTCGTCCCCCGGTAGACCTCGCCACCGACCACGATGCCGCAGCCGATACCCGTACCGATCTTTATGCAGAGGAAGTCGCCCACGGAGCGTGCCACGCCCGCGTGTTGCTCCCCCATGGCCATCAGGTTCACGTCGTTGTCGACCATGACCGGGCAGCCGAGTTCCTGGCTGAGCGCCTCCCGTACGGGGAAGCCGTCCCAGCCGGGCATGATCGGCGGCGCGACGGGCACCCCCTCGGGGAAGCGGACGGGTCCCGGCACCCCGATGCCGGCGCCGTCGAACTCCTCGGCGAGACCGGAGACTTTGAGCTTGGCCGCCATGGCGAGCACCTGCTCGAAGACGGCGACGGGTCCCTCGCGGACGTCCATGGGGTGGTTGAGATGCCCCAGGACCTCCAACTCGGCGTTGGTGACGGCCACATCGATCGAGGTGGCACCGATGTCGACGCCCAGGAAGCGCAGGGCCGGGGCGAGCCGGATGTTGTGCGAACGCCGCCCGCCCCGCGAGGCGGCGAGCCCGTCGGCGACAACCAGCCCGGTCTCCAGCAGCCGGTCGACCTCGACTGCGAGCTTGGAACGGGACAGATCCACCTGATCGCCGAGCTGCGCGCGGGAGTTGGGCCCACCGTCACGCAACAGCCTGAGCAGTCGCGCCTGGTGCGCGTTCGCGGGTCGTGCGGTCATACGTCTCACGCGCCCCTCCCCGCCGTGTCGGCCGTGTCCGTCGTGCTGCTTTCGAGGGGAACGTAGCAGTGGTTGCCCGCAGTGGGAAGAAGTTGAGCGGGAATCTACGCCAACTTTCTCCACACCCAGGACAAAGGTGGGAGCGGACCTCGCGCCGGGCGGTCGCCGGGCCTGCCTACCCACCCACCCGCCTGCCGGCCTGCCTGCCTGCCTGCCGCCCAGCGGTCCGCCGCGTGGCAGGGGGGCGGGCACCGGCGGTTCGGGCAGCAGCAGTCCGGCACACACTTGCAGAGGGCAACAGTCACGCCACTCCGGGCGGAGTTAGCGTGGAAGGGAAGGCCGTAGGTCGCGGCGAAGGCAGCGGTGAACGGAACTCACATGAAGCACATCTCTCTCGGAGAATTGGACGTGTCCCGGATAGGACTGGGCTGCATGTCCATGACGGGCGTATATACGGGCGGCGGGACGGACGACGCGGAATCGATCCGTACCATCCACCGGGCATTGGACCTGGGCGTCACGTTGGTGGACACCGCCGAGGTGTACGGACCGTACAAGAACGAGGAACTGGTGGGCCGCGCGCTCGCGGGGCGCCGGGACCAGGTGGTTCTGGCGACGAAGTTCGGCTATCTCTCGCACGGCTCGGACGGCCAGTACATCCGCCAGTTCGACAGCTCGCCGGCGAATATACGTATCTGCGTCGAAGGCTCTCTCAGGAGGCTGGGCACGGACCACATCGACCTGTACTACCAGCACCGGATGGACCCGCACACGCCCGTCGAGGATGTGGTGGGCACCATGAGCGAGCTGGTCACGGAGGGCAAGATCCGCCACATCGGGCTCTCGGAGTCCACCCCGGACGTGATCCGCCGGGCGCAGGCGGTCCATCCGATCACAGCGCTCCAGAGCGAATACTCTCTGTGGTCGCGCGAGCCGGAGAAGGAGATCCTCCCCCTGCTCAGGGAACTCGGTATCGGCTTTGTCGCCTACTCCCCACTGGGCCGGGGATTCCTCACCGGAACCATCCGTTCCACGGACCAGATGGACAGTGACGACTTCCGGGCGAAGAATCCGCGATTCACGGGCGACAATCTGAAACGGAATCTGAGCATCGTGGACGAGGTGGAGACAATCGCCCACGATGTCGGGGCGACACCGGCCCAGGTGGCGATAGCCTGGCTTCTCGCCCAGGGAAACGACCTCGCCCCGATCCCCGGCACGAAGCGGGTGACCCGGGCGGAGGAAAACATAGCGGCGGACGCGATAACGCTGACGCCGACCCAGCTCAAGAGCCTGTCGTCCCTGTCCCCGGCAACCGGCGACCGCTACGCGAACATGCAGAACCTGACCGCCTGACACGTCGCGGGCGGGTGTGCGCGGCACCCACCCGCGGCAAGACCTCCCGCCGGGCGTCGCCGCCGACGAGTGCGCCCCCGTCCGGGGATCCCGGTCAGCGCCACTCCGGCGGGATGTCCGCCAGCTGCTTCAGCAGGTCCCAGCCCAGGCGCTTCTGCTTGCGCTCCTCGGACGGGCTGTGCCACGGGGCACCGTGTCCCACCCAGTAGCCGCGGTATCCCCGCAGGCCCATGACGCTCGCATCGCCCACATCGGACTCATTGCCGCAGCAGAGGCAGATGGCCTCGGTCGGCCAACCCCCCTCCCAGAACACCTCACCGCTGAACCCACAGACCCGGCAAACCGTCTCTGTCTCTGTCTCGTTCTTCATCCTCACCAAGACTTCCGGCGATCAGGCTGCGGCAATCAATCGACCGGAACAGTCTGACCGCGGGCGTACGCGCCGTACAGCGAGATAAGGCGCGTTCGACGGCCTGGCGGCTGCGGGGCGCGGCGGCTGCGGGCCGAGCCGGGAGAGGGCGACATCGCGACCGGCGGCGCGCCATTGGCCGCCGAGGCGGCCGTGCCGGGCCTGATCGACGAGTACCGGGTGAGGATCTACTCCTGACGCGTGATCAGCAGGATCAGGCGTCGTGGCGTTGGTCGGCTCGGTGGTGGTACGTGGAGCGGGTGTGTTCTGTGTGGGCCTTCATTACTTCCGTCGCGCGCTGTTCGTCGCGGGCCGCGATCGCCGCGATCAGTTCGCGGTGTTCGATCCAGGACTGCTTGCCGCGCTGGCGGGCCACCGGGGTGTAGTACCAGCGGACCCTGCGGTCCACCTGAGCCGCCAGTTCGGCCAGGACGACGTTCCCGGCGAGGGACATGACTTTGGCGTGAAACGCGGCGTTGGTGGCGACCGTCAGGTCCACGTCGTCGTCCGCGACCGACTGCTCGCCCTGGGCGCAGAGCGCCTCCAGCGCGGCGATGCCCGCCTTGCCGGAGTGGGCGGCGGCGAGGCGGGCGGCCTCTGCCTCCAGGAGCGTGCGGACCGAGAGCAGCTGGTCCGCCTCCTCCTCCGTCGGCTCGTGGACGAACGCGCCCTGGGCCGGGCGCAGGTCGACCCAGCCCTCGGTGTTGAGGCGCTGGAGCGCTTCCCGTACCGGCTGGCGCGACACGCCGAGGTGACCTGCGAGTTCGCTTTCGACGAGATGCTGGCCCGGTTGGAGCGCGCGCGTGGTGATGAGTTCGAGGAGAGCCCCGTAGACACGCTCGCGCAGCGGACCCGGTCGTTCGAGCTTGGGCACGGCTCCCTGCGCCAATCTTGCGGACAACATCGCGGTCCCCCTCCTGGCCGGCAGAGTCACATGACTGTATCGATGAGATCTAGACACATTGGCTATCGTCTACAGTCTACCGAGAACATTGAAGATTATGGGCAACGGATGACTTGACCGGCGTACGAAAGATTGCCGCCGAAGCCGAAAAGCAGGGCCGGAGCACCGGACTGCACCTCTCCGCGGGCCACCAACTTGGACAAAGCGAGCGGAATCGACGCGGCCGAGGTGTTTCCCGACTCGATCACATCCCTGGCGATCACCGCGTTGATCGCGCCAATCTTCTGCGCCACCGGTTCGATGATCCGCAGATTCGCCTGGTGCAGGACGACGGCCGCCAGCTCCTCCGGCGTCACACCGGCCCGCTCGCAGACCTGGCGGGCGATCGGCGGCAGCTGGGTGGTGGCCCAGCGGTAGACGGACTGCCCCTCCTGGGCGAAGACGGGCGGGCTGCCCTCGATCCGTACCGCGTTGCCCATCTCCGGCACCGAGCCCCAGAGCACCGGGCCGATCCCCGGCTCCTCGCCGGGCCCGGTCGCCACGACCACCGCCGCGCCCGCGCCGTCGCCGACGAGGACGCAGGTGGTGCGGTCCGTCCAGTCGGCGACGGCGGCCATCTTGTCGGCGCCGATGACCAGCACCCGGGCGGCGGAGCCGGCCCGTACGGTGTGGTCGGCCAGGGCCAGGGCGTGGGTGAACCCGGCGCAGACCACGTTGAGGTCCATGACGGCGGGCGAGCCCATGCCGAGCCGGGCCGCGACCCGGGCCGCCGTGTTGGGCGACCGGTCGATCGCGGTCGACGTGGCGACCAGGACCATGTCGATGTCCGCCGGGGTGAGGCCGGCCGCGGCGAGCGCCTTGGCGCCCGCGTGCGCGGCCAGCTCGTCGACCGGTTCGTCCTCGCCCGCGACATGCCGCGTCCTGATGCCGACCCGGCTGGTGATCCAGGCGTCGCTGGTGTCGACCAGGGCCGCCAGGTCGTCGTTGGTGAGCACCTTGGCGGGCTGATAGTGCCCGAGCGCGGCGATACGAGTGCCGGTCATGCCCGGGACCCCCTCTGCTGTCGACGTCAGGAGTCCTCAAGTCTCGTCAGCGACTCACCCGTACGGGTACAGGCGAACCAACAGGATTCACCGTCTCCGCTTGGAGACTTCGGATCATCGTCGGAATAGTTCCCGATCCACTCGGTGAATCATTCATCCGGTGAACAGCTGCGCGGCCTTGAGGACCAGCTCGTACACACCGTAAGCCAGAGGAATCCCTACCCAGAGCCAGGCGAAGGCGATCAGGCCGGTACGGCGTGGCTCCGATCCGGTACGGCCCGGCTCAGGCACTCCGCCGCTGCTCGCTGGTGACGTGGTCATCGGATGCCTCCCTGGGGGCCGGAATGTGGTGGCGGGGGTGGACGGGCCTGATGAGTTCGTTGGCCACGAAGCCGACGGCGAGCAGGCCGATCATGATGGTGAGCGAGACCCCGTAGAGCCCGGAACCGCTCTTGCCCGCCTTCTCCTGGCTGTCCGCGACCCAGTTCACGATGAGCGGGCCGAGGACGCCGGCGGTGGACCAGGCGGTGAGCAGCCGGCCGTGGATGGCGCCGACCTGGTAGGTGCCGAAGAGGTCCTTGAGGTACGCGGGCGCGGTGGCGAAGCCGCCTCCGTAGAAGGACAGGATGACCAGCGCGCAGACGACGAAGAGCGGCTTGGAGGAGTCGCCGAACCGCGCGATCAGGAGATACATCACGGCGCCCACGCCCAGGTAGACGCGGTAGACGTTCTTGCGGCCGAGCAGGTCGGAGGCGGAGGACCAGCCGATCCGGCCCGCCATGTTCGCGGCGGAGAGCAGCGCCACGAAGCCGGCCGACGCCGAGACGGAGACGGGGGTGCTCGTCCCGGCGAAGAAGTCGGTGATCATCGGGGCTGCCTTCTCCAGGATCCCGATGCCGGCGGTGACGTTCATGCAGAGCACCACCCACAGGCACCAGAACTGGGGGGTCCGTACGGCGGATTTCGCCGAGACCTGGGCGGTGGAGATCAGGCCGGCGGCGGGTCGGCCCGTCGGGACCGGCGATCCGGCCGGGGGCGCCACGGCGCCGTCGGTCGCGGCCGGCGTCTGCTGCCGGTATCCCGGCGGAGGTACGCGGATCAGCAGGACGCCCAGCGTCATGAACGCGGCGTACACGAGACCGTGCACGAGAAACGCGTACGCGATGCCCTCGCTGTCCGCGCCGAACGACTCCAGCATCTGCGCGGACCAGGGCGAGGCGATGAGCGCGCCGCCGCCGAATCCCATGATCGCGATGCCGGTGGCCATGCCGGGCCGGTCGGGGAACCACTTGATGAGCGTCGAGACGGGCGAGATGTACCCGATACCGAGTCCGATGCCGCCGACGAAGCCGTAGCCGAAGACGATCAGCCAGTACTGCTCGGTGGCCGCGCCGAGCGCGGCGAGAAGGAAGCCCGAGGAGAAGCAGCTCAGGGCCACGGTCATCGCCCAGCGCGGGCCGTTGCGCTCGACCAGCGTGCCGCCGAAGGCGGCCGACAGGCCGAGCATGACTATGCCCAGCTGGAAGGGGAGCGCGCTCTGGGTGCCGGAGAGGCCCAGCGCGGACTCGAGTGGGGGTTTGAAGACGCTCCAGGCGTACGCCTGGCCGATCGAGAGGTGCACCGAAAGGGCCGCCGGCGGTACCAGCCAGCGACTCCAGCCGGGGGGTGCGAGAGGTGGGGTCATGGTCGCGAACTCTAAGAACGGCCTGACCTGTTGGGAAGATCGGCGCCGCGGTTCACCCAAGATCCACGCAGGAGTTTGCCTACTGCATACCGGAAGGGAGCCTTGTGGCCCAGAACTACATACTGTAGACAATATATCGTCGACACGAAAGTAAGTGTGACCCTTCCCTCGGTCCCCCCTCAAACCGAACGGAGAGCCCCACAGTGAAAGTCGCAGTTGTCGGAGCCGGCGCGATCGGCGCCTACGTGGGAGCCGCGCTCGATCGAGCCGGCGCCGAAGTTCATCTCATCGCCCGTGGACCGCATCTCGCGGCCATGAGGCAGGACGGAGTCAGGGTGTTGAGCCCGCGCGGGGATTGGACCGCCCGGGTGCATGCCACCGACCGACCGGACGACATCGGTCCGGTCGACTATGTGTTCCTGGGGCTCAAGGCGAACTCCTACGCGGCGTGCGGGCCGCTGGTGAAGCCTCTGCTCCATGACGGTACGGCGGTCATCGCCGCCCAGAACGGGATCCCCTGGTGGTACTTCCACGGGCACGGGGGTCCGCACGACGGCACACGGATCGAGAGCGTCGACCCCGGCGGCTCGGTCAGCGCGGTACTGCCACCCGAACGTGCGATCGGGTGTGTGGTCTACGCGGCTACGGAGCTGGAAGGGCCCGGAATCGTCCGGCACCTGGAAGGCACCCGCTTCTCCATCGGGGAACCGGACCGGTCGGTGTCGAAACGGTGTCTCGAATTCAGCGAGGCGATGCAGGCGGGCGGACTCAAATGCCCCGTCGAGCCCGAGTTGCGCGACGACATCTGGATCAAGCTCCTCGGAAACATCTCGTTCAACCCCATCAGTGCGCTGACCCGCGCCACCATGCGGGAGATGTGCCTGCACCGCAGCACACGCCAGGTCATCGAGATGATGATGGCCGAAACCCTGAGCGTCGCTGAGGCATTGGGCTGCCACCCCGACATCTCCATCGAGCGGCGGCTGGCCGGCGCGGAACGCGTCGGTGACCACCGGACGTCGACCCTCCAGGATCTGGAGAAGGGCAAACCGCTCGAACTCGACGTCCTGCTCGCCGCCGTCGTGGAACTCGCCGAGATCACCGGCGTTCCGGTGCCCACCCTCCGTACGGTGGACGCCATTTCGGATCTCCTGGCCCAGGGCGCGGCTGCCTGATCCACTCCGGCCGACGGCCGCGCACAGCCATTCATGGCCAGTTCTGTCCGTGGGGTTCCCTTTACCTACACGACTACAGAATACTGTATGCAATGGGCGCGGCCGTCGGTCACCACTCACAGGAGCGCAGCGTGAAGAAGCGAGAGCGCACACCGAAAACCTATGCCCGCATCACCCATCCTCTGGTGCGGGACAAGAAGGGCGGACCCCTCCGCCGTGCGGGCTGGGACGAGGCCCTGGACCGGGCGGCCGCCGGCCTGGGAGCCGCGCGCGGCTCCTTCGGGATGCTCTCCTGCGCCCGGGCCACCAACGAGATGAACTACGTCGCGCAGAAGTTCACCCGCGTGGTGATGGGTACCAACAACGTGGACTCCTGCAACCGGACGTGTCACGCGCCCAGTGTGGCCGGACTGTCCGCGGTCTTCGGCTCCGGCGGCGGCACCTCGTCGTACGGCGAGGTCGACCACACCGACCTGATCCTGATGTGGGGCTCCAACGCCCGCTTCGCGCACCCCATCTTCTTCCAGCACGTGCTCCGGGGCATCAGGAACGGCGCGCGCATGTACGCCGTCGACCCCCGCCGCACCTCCACCGCCGAGTGGGCCGAGAGCTGGCTCGGGCTGAACGTCGGCACGGACATCCCGCTGGCGCACGCGGTCGGCCGCGAGATCATCCACGCGGGCCTGCACAACACGTCGTTCATCGAGCGCGCGACCACCGGTTTCGAAGAGTACGCGGCCGAGGTCGAGCCCTGGACGCTCGCGGTGGCGGAGAAGGTGACCGGTGTGCCGGCCGAGGCGATCCGCGACCTCGCCCACGCCTACGCCCGCGCCGAACGGGCCCAGTTGTGCTGGACGCTCGGCATCACCGAGCACCACAACGGCACGGACAACGTCCGGGCGCTGATCAACCTGTCCCTGCTCACCGGGCACGTCGGCCGGTACGGCTCCGGTGTGCAGCCGCTGCGCGGCCAGAACAACGTGCAGGGCGGTGGTGACATGGGGGCCATCCCCAACCGACTGCCCGGCTTCCAGGACATCCTGGAGCCCGACATCAGGACCAAGTTCGAGAGCGCCTGGAACACCGTCATCCAGCCCGAGTACGGAATGACGCTCACCCAGATGTTCGAGGCGATGGAGACGGGTGACCTCAAGGCCGTCTACTGCATCGGCGAGAACCCCGCCCAGTCCGAGGCCGACAGCGAGCAGGCCGTCGAGCGCATGAAGAAGCTCGACTGCCTGGTGGTGCAGGACATCTTCCTCACCGCGACCGCCGAGCTGGCCGACGTGGTCCTGCCCGCCACCGCCGCCTGGGCGGAGACGGACGGCACCACGACCAACAGCGAACGCCGGGTCCAGCGGGTCCGCAAGGCCGTCGAACCGCCGGGCGAGGCACGCGAGGACATCGACATCATCTGCGACCTGGCGGGCCGGCTCGGACACCCCTGGAAGTACGCGGACGCCGAATCGGTGTGGAACGAACTGCGGTCGGTGTCACCCGACCACTACGGCATGACGTACGAGCGGCTCGCGGAGCACCAGGGCATCCAGTGGCCCTGCCCCGACACCGACAAGATCGAGCCGACCTATCTGCACGGCCGCCTCTGGGACGAGGACCCCGCCAGGCGCGGCCGGCTCGCCCCCTTCGGCATCGTCAAGCACGACCCCCCGGTCGACCTGACGGACGATCAGTACCCGATCAGGCTGACCACGGGCCGCCGGCTCGACTCGTACAACACCGGTGTGCAGACCGGGAGTTTCGCCTCCCCGCTGCGCCGGGGCGAGTACGTGGAGCTGTGCCCCGAGGACGCCGAGCGGTACGGCGTGTCGGTCGGCGAGGAGGTACGGATCTCGTCGCGGCGCGGCACGGTCCAGGCCCCGGTCTGGGTGGATCCCGGGCTGCGCCCCGGACTTGCCTTCATGACGATGCACTTCCCGGACGAGGTGGACACCAACCAGCTGACCATCGAGGCGAATTGCCCGATCGCCGGGACCGCCGAGTTCAAGGCGTCCGCGATCCGCATCGAGAAGCTGCCCGTGTCCGGGCTCGTGTCCGCACCGGCCGTGAGGAGCTGAAAGATCAGTGGATCTGCACTTCGGTGACAGCAAACCCACCGACGAGGAACGAGCGGCGGTCGACGCCCTGCTGGGCCTGCCCACCTCGGCCTGGGAAGGCGCGGAGGACCGTACCGGCTCGGACCTGCGCTGGGCGCGGGGCGGCCGTGAGGCACGGGAGCGGCGGGACCTGCTGCTCCCGGGGCTGCACGCGATCAACGACCGGATCGGCTGGATCAGCGAGGGTGCCCTCGACTACCTGTGCCGGCGGCTGACCGTGCCGCCGGCGGAGGCGTACGGCGTCGCCACGTTCTACGCCATGTTCGCCGTCAAGCCGCGCCCCGCGAAGGTGCTGCACGTCTGTACGGACCTGGCCTGCGCGAGCAAGGGCTCGGCCGCCCTCTGCGCCGGCCTCGAGGAACGCCTGGGAGCGGCCGGTTCGGCCGCGGGCGGCCTCGTCTGGCAGTCGAGCCCCTGTCTGGGTCTGTGCGAACGCGCCCCCGCCGCGCTGGTCATCCAGGCGGGTGTCCCGTCCGACGAGGGCTCCGTACCCCTCCCCCTGGCCAACACAGGCGTCACCGAGAAGGTCCAGCTCGGCGGCGCGCGGCCGTCCTGGCCGGCCGGGGCGAATCCGGCGGGCCCGGCCCGTACGAACCCGGCGGGCCCGGCCCGTAACGGAAACGGCGTCTCCGCCGAACCGGCCCCACGCGGCTACGCCACCGCCGTCATCGCCCCCGCCACCCCCGAGGCACTCGCCCTCGCGGCGGCCGAGCCCGCGGCGGCCCCGGCGGAGCCCGCCGCCTCCCTCGCCGTACCGCAGGCCGGACAGCCGGGCCTGTCCCTGCTGGCCCGCATCGGCGTCGTCGACCCGTACAGCCTCGACGACTACCGCGCGCACGACGGCTACCGCGCCCTGCGCCGCGCCTTCGACCTCGGCCCGGCCGGGGTCATCCGGGAGGTCACGGACGCGGGCCTGGTGGGACGCGGCGGCGCCGCGTTCCCCACCGGCCGCAAGTGGCAGGCCACCGCCTCACAGCCGGTAAGGCAGCACTACCTGGTCTGCAACGCCGACGAATCCGAGCCGGGCACCTTCAAGGACCGCGTGGTCATGGAGGGTGATCCGTACGCGCTGATCGAGTCGATGACGATCGCCGGGTACGCGGTCGGCGCCGACCGGGGCTACCTCTACCTGCGCGGCGAGTACCCCCGCGCCCTGCGGCTGCTCCAGAACGCGATCGACCAGGCGCGCGCCCGCGGCCTCCTCGGGGACGACATCCTCGGCCAGGGGTACGCCTTCGACATCGAGATCCGGCGCGGCGCCGGGGCGTACATCTGCGGGGAGGAGACCGCGCTGTTCAACTCCATCGAGGGCTATCGCGGCGAGCCGCGGTCCAAGCCGCCGTTCCCGGTGGAGAGCGGTCTGTTCGGCAAGCCGACGGCCGAGAACAACGTCGAGACACTGATCAACGTGCTGCCCATCCTGAACCAGGGAGCCGCCGCGTACGCCGCGATCGGCACCGGCCAGTCGACCGGGCCCAAGCTGTTCTGCGTCTCGGGGAACGTCGGGAAGCCCGGCATCTACGAGCTGCCGTTCGGCGCCACCCTGGGCGAGCTGCTGGAGCTGGCACAGGCGCCGGACAACATGCGGGCCATCCTGCTGGGAGGCGCGGCGGGCGGCTTCGTCCGCCCCGACGAGCTGGACATCCCGCTCACCTTCGAAGGGACCAGGGCGGCCGGTACGACCCTGGGATCCGGGGTGGTGCTGGTCCTGGACGACACCGTTCCGCTGCCCAGGATGCTCGTACGGATCGCGGAGTTCTTCCGGGACGAGTCGTGCGGGCAGTGCGTGCCCTGCCGGGTCGGCACCGTACGGCAGGAGGAGGCGCTGCACCGGATCGTGGACCGTACGGGCGCCGACGCCGCGCCGGACATCGCGCTGCTGCGCGAGGTGGGCGCGGCCATGAAGGACGCCTCGATCTGCGGTCTCGGACAGACCGCCTGGAGTGCCGTCGAATCAGCCATCGACCGACTGGGGGCCTACAAGTGACCGTCATCCCACTGCAACTCCCGCGGCGGCTGCTCGAATTCACTCTCGACGGCCAGGAGACGCGGGTGCCGGAAGGCTCCACGATTCTCGACGCCTGCCGGGCGGCGGGGAAGGACATCCCGACGCTCTGCGAGGGCGACACCCTCACCCCGAAGAACGCCTGCCGGGTGTGCGTGGTCGAGGTCGAGGGCGCGCGGGTCCTCGCGCCGGCCTGCTCGCGCAAGGCCGAGGCGGGCATGACCGTCCTCACGGACAGCCCCCGGGCCCGCCACAGCCGGAAGATCGTCCTCGAACTCCTCGCCTCGTCGACGGACCTCTCGACCACCCCGAGGGCCGCCGAGTGGATCAAGGAGTACAAGGCGAAGCCGGAGCGCTTCGGTCCCGACGCGGCCCGGCTCGACGAGGAACCGAAGATCGACAACGATCTCTACGTACGCGACTACGACAAGTGCATCCAGTGCTACAAGTGTGTCGACGCGTGCGGTGAGCAGTGGCAGAATTCGTTCGCGATCTCGGTGGCGGGCCGTGGCTTTGACGCCCGTATCTCCACCGAGCACGACGGACCGCTCACCGACTCGGCCTGTGTCTACTGCGGCAACTGCATCGAGGTCTGCCCGACCGGGGCGCTCAGCTTCAAGTCGGAGTTCGACATGCGGGAGGCCGGGACGTGGAACGAAGAGATCCAGACGGAGACCACCACCATCTGCGCGTACTGCGGTGTCGGCTGCAATCTGACACTGCATGTGCAGGAGAATGAGATCGTGAAGGTCACGTCTCCGCACGACAATCCCGTGACGCACGGGAACCTCTGCATCAAGGGCCGCTTCGGCTTCCAGCACGTACAGGAGCGCTGACCGGGCGCTTTCCGGGCCGGCCGAACGAGCACCAGCACACCGATACGAGTAGGACTGATCATCATGGGACGGGTCACCGAGCGCCGCCGCACCATCCGTATCCGGGACGGAATCGTCACGACCCGCCCGGACACCCTGGTGGCCGAGGAGCCGCTGGAGATCCGGCTGAACGGCAAATCCCTCGCCATCACGATGCGCACCCCGGGCGACGACTTCGCCCTGGCGGCGGGCTTCCTGGTGAGCGAGGGGGTGCTGGCGGCCGCCTCCGACGTGCAGTCGATCGTGTACTGCGCGGGGGCGAAGGACGACGGGTCGAACACGTACAACGTGGTCGACGTCCGGCTCGCGCCCGGTGTCCCGGTCCCCGACATCACGCTGGAGCGCAACGTCTACACCACTTCGTCGTGCGGGCTGTGCGGCAAGGCGAGCCTCGACGCCGTACGGACGACGGCCCGGTTCACGATCGACGACACTCCCCCGGTCCGGCTGGAGCCCACCCTGCTCGCCGGCCTCCCCGACCGGTTGCGGGCGGCTCAGGAGGTCTTCGACCGGACCGGGGGCCTGCACGCGGCGGCGCTCTTCAGCGAGCACGGGGAGCTGCTGGACATCCGGGAGGACGTCGGCCGGCACAACGCGGTGGACAAGCTGATCGGCCGCGCGCTGCGGCAGGATCTGCTGCCGCTGTCCCGGTCGATCCTCCTGGTCTCCAGCCGGGCTTCCTTCGAACTGGCCCAGAAGGCCGTGATGGCGGGCATTCCGGTGCTCGCGGCGGTGTCGGCGCCGTCCTCGCTCGCCGTCGATCTGGCCATGGAGACGGGGCTGACGCTGGTCGGCTTCCTTCGTGGCCCCTCCATGAACGTGTACGCGGGCGATGAGCGCATCGCCCTGCACACTGGGGTGTGACAGTCCCCGCTGCACGGGAACAGGGCCCGGCCGGCGGGGAGCGCCCCCTGCGTCGGCCGGGTACCTCCGGCAGCCACACACCCATCCGCCCGGCGGTGGGCGGGCCTGAGCCCGCCGTCGCCTGATCCGCTTGTGTTCCCCGGATTTGTTCTCCGGGGTACGTTCCCCGTCACCGCCCCCGTCGGCGCCTCGCGTCCGACGGGGGCGGAATCATGTGCAGCTCCAGCGTGGCGGGGGGCTCGGCCACGCCGGGCCCGCCGGCCCTGGCCCAGGCCAGCAGGTCGTCCGTACCGTCGTCGTCCAGCACCCAGCCGACCCAGGTGGCGCGGGCCCCCGCGCGCCGGCCCTCGGCGGAGGGCTGGACCACGACGACGTTCGCCTGTCCGCACGGGCCGAGACAGTCGGTCGTACGGACGGACAGCCCGCCCTCCGAGGAGGCGGCGGACGCGCGGAGGCGGGCGAGCTGACCCGCGTGATCCGTGCCCGGGTTCTTGGCGGGGTCACCGCAGCAGCAGCCCCGGCAGACGACGAGGGTGCAGGGGCGGGGGCCGTAGCGGCCTATGCCCGGAGGCGCGGGCGAGGAGGGCTCTGTCACCCGAGGATCTTGTCAGCCGTGGGGTGGGGCGGGGTCGGCGGTCCCCGGGCGGGGAGTGCGGTCGGTTGATATTCTCTTGGCTCCTCCGGCTCCCCGGGCCGGGTGGACCTTGGGGGATGCATGAAGCCGCGCCTGGTGTTCGTCCATGGCATCGGCGGCCCGCTGGACAGCGCCGCCGCACGTGACGCCGAACGTGACGCGTGGGTGCGCGCGTTGGCCGAGGGGGCCCGGGCGGCGGGCCACGCCGGGAAGGTCTCCGCGCTGACCCAGGGGTGGGCCGCCGACATCCGGTTCGCCTATTACGGCGACCTGTTCGGCGCGGGGCAGGCCCAGGGCGGTTCAGCCCTCGATCCGACAGTCGATCAGGAAACCGTCCTGCTCGCGGAGTTGCTGGGCGACGCGGTGGACGAGCGGCTCGCGGACCCGGCCGGCGAGGACGAGATCCGGGTACTGACCCACGCGCGGGCCCAACTGGACCCGCGGGGAGCGCCCCAGGGCCCGGGCAGCGCCCTGCGGCAGACCCTCAACGCGGCGAACACCCTGCTCTCGGTGCCGGGGCTGCGGACGTTCGGCGGCTGGGTCAGCGCCAAGGTCATGATCCTCAGACTCAGCCAGGTGGCGCGCTACCTCGCACGCGGGGAGCCGGACGCGGACGGCGTCCCGCTCGACCGCCGGATCCGCCGCCGGGTGGGGGAAGCCCTGGATCCGGTGGGACCGACGATCGTCGTCTCGCACTCGCTCGGCACGGTCGTGGCTCTGGAGACACTGCACGAACACGCCGGTCCCGTACCGCTGTTCGTGACCCTCGGCTCCCCGCTGGGGATGCGCACGGCCGTGCTGCCGAAGCTCCGCCCCCGGCCGGCGGGGGTGCCCGGTCAGGTCGGGCGGTGGCTCAACTTCTGGGACCGGGACGACTTCGTGGCGGGCGGCCCGCGCCCGGAGAAGCTCCTGCGGCCCAACTCCCGTGACGTACTGCCGGTCAGCACACGCGTCGACTCGGACGGCGTGTGGGTGCATCCCGCCGTACGGTATCTCGCCCACCCCGCCGTCGCCGGGCCGGTCGTGGAGGCCCTCGAAGCGGCGACGGCGACGGGCTTATGACCGGCCCGCCCCCCGTCCGGCACGTCCTGGTGATCGCGCCCCAGTGTCCGGAGATGGGGTTGCTCGACGGTCTGGACGACGTGGCGCGGGCGTTGCACGGCTCGCTCATCCACCGCAGGGGCGGCGCCTGTACGGACGGGCCGTCCGCCGGGGTCGTCTCGCTGCTGTACGGCGCCTCGCTCGGGCAGGCGCGGATCGAGGCCGCGATCCGGGGCGCGGCCCGGCGGGCGGGCGAGGCGGGAGCCGTCCTCGTACTGGCCCTGATCGGGCACGGGATGACGCCGGGTCAGCACCCCACGCTGTACCTCATGGCCGGGGATTCCCAGCCGGACGTCATCAACACGGCCGTGAACGTGGGTGAGTTGCTGACCCAGGCTCTCGACACCCCCGGTCTCGCGGGGGTGATCGCGCTGGTGGACACCTGCCACGCGGGCGGCGCCGTACCGGATCTCAAGGCCCTGGACGCCGGGGTACGGGACGGCGCGACCCGGCTCTCGCTGCTGATGTCGGTGGGCGCGAGCCAGACCGCGTACGGCCTCGCGTTCACCCGGGGGCTGGTCGAGGTGCTCCGCGCGGGCATCCCCGGCGCCGGGGAGTACCTGCGGCCCGACGCGGTGGTCGAGGCCGTACGGGACGCCGCTCCCGGACAGGACGCCCGGCTGGTCGAGTACCACGGCGCCCAGTTCGGTGAGCGCCCGTGGCTGGCGCGCAACGCCCGGCACCCGCACGCGGCCGGTGCGTTCCTCGGCCCGGTGGGGACGGAGGACCTGGAGCGGGCGCTGGACCCGCTGGGCGGTACGGCTCTCC
>NZ_WWJY01000178.1 GCF_009865405.1 Streptomyces sp. SID3212
TACGGCCACGGCGGGCACGGGCGGCGCCGGGAGTGGCGGCGGCGCCGGGAGCGCCGGGGGCGTCAACTCGGGGCGGCAGGTGCCGGCCGGCTCCACCCTCCCCAACTGCGTCCGGGGCTCGCTGATCCTGCGCCTCGACGTCAGCAAGAACGCGTACGAGCCCGGCGAGAAGCCCGCGTTCCGGCTCATCGCCACCAACACCTCCCCCACCACCTGCAAGGCTGACTTCGGGCCGAAGGCCGTGGTGCTGAGCGTCACCGACGCCGAGGACGAGCAGCTCTGGTCCTCCAAGGACTGCCCGAAGACGGGCCGGGCGCTGTTCGAGATTCCGGCGGGCGCGACGATCACCCGGACCGTGGAGTGGGACCGGAAGAAGAGTGCCCCGAAGTGCGCGAAGGCGCCTGGCGGCGCGGTGGCTCCGGGGACGTACCTGGTGGAGATCACGACGACGGGTGCGTCGGTGCAGCAGGGGCAGAAGTCCATCCGGCTGGAGAAGGACTGACCCGGGGGCGGTGCGGTTGCGGGTGGGCCCGGCCTTCGGCCGGGTGTCCTCAAGCGCCGGACGGGCTGGACTACACGTACCTTTCCAGGATCGACGACTCCGCCAGCCGTGACAGGCCCTCGCGGACGCTGCGCGCACGCGCCTCGCCGACGCCGTCCACCGTCTGGAGGTCGTCCACGCTCGCCGCGAGCAGCTTCTGGAGACCGCCGAAGTGCTCCACGAGCCGCTCGATGATCGTGCCCGGCAGCCTCGGCACCTTCGCCAGCAGCCGGTACCCCCGCGGCGAGACCGCCGAGTCGAGCGTCTCGGGCGAACCGCTGTACCCCAACGCCCGTGCCACCACGGCCAGTTCCAGCAGCTCGGCGTGGCTGGGCGAGCCCAGCTCGGCGAGCGCCTCGTCCACCGTACGGGACCGCTTCGCCGTCGGCTCCGGTACGTAGTCCCGTACCACCAGCTCACGCTCCGGCTCCACGCCCGCGATCAACTCGTCCAGCTGGAGCGAGAGAAGGCGGCCGTCGGTGCCCAGCTCGACCACGTACTCCGCGATCTCGGTGGCGATCCTCCGTACCATCTCCAGGCGTTGCGCGACCGCCGTCACGTCCCGGACCGTGACCAGGTCCTCGATCTCCAGCGCGGAGAGCGTGCCCGCCACCTCGTCCAGGCGGAGCTTGTAGCGCTCCAGGGTCGCCAGCGCCTGGTTCGCCCGCGACAGGATCGCCGCCGACTCCTCCAGGACCCGGCGCTCCCCGTCCACGTACAGCGCGATCAGCCGCATCGACTGCGACACCGAGACCACCGGGAACCCGCACTGCTTCGAGACGCGGTCGGCGGTCCTGTGCCGGGTGCCGGTCTCCTCGGTGGGGATGGAGGACTCCGGGACCAGCTGCACGCCGGCCCGCAGGATCTTGGTGATGTCCTTGTCGAGGATGAGCGCGCCGTCGAGCTTGCACAGCTCGCGCAGCCGGGTCGCGGTGAACTCCACGTCCAGCACGAAACCGCCCGTGCACATCGACTCGACGGTCTTGTCCATGCCGAGGACGATCAGACCGCCGGTGTTGCCGCGCAGGATCCGCTCCAGGCCGTCACGCAGCGGCATCCCGGGCGCGACGGCGCTCAGGGAGGCACGCATCAGCGCCTCGTTGCCGGAGCCCGCGCCGGACTTTCCGGGTGCTGATGCCCGGTCGTTGGCTGCCACTGCACTCCTCCGGCTCGTACGGATGGGCGAGACCAGGGCAAAGTCTACCGGCGAGCGTTGTTGTCCCGTGGGGCGTCCGCACGACCTCGGCGCGGCAGCACCCTCAGAGCATCCCCCATGTCGGCGACTTCCGTGACCTTCATACCGGCGGGAATCCGTCCGGGGTCGCTCGGCACGAGGGCTTCGGTGAAGCCCAGACGGTACGCCTCCGCCAGTCGGCGCTGCACTCCGGTGACCCGTCTGACCTCGCCCGCGAGGCCCACCTCGCCGATCGCGACCAGGTTCTTCGGCAGGGGGGTGTCGCTGGCGGCGGAGGCCAGGGCGAGGGCGATCGCCAGGTCCGCGGCGGGCTCCGTGAGCTTCACGCCGCCGACCGTGGCGCAGTAGATGTCCCGCTTGCCGAGGGCGGTGATCCGGCCGCGCTGCTCCAGCACGGCCAGCATCATCGACACCCGGGACGTCTCCAGGCCCGACGTGGTCCGCCGGGGGGACGGGATCTGCGAGTCGACGGTCAGGGCCTGCACCTCGGCGACCAGCGGGCGGCGGCCTTCGAGGGTGACCGTCAGGCACGTGCCGGGGACGGCCTCGGCGCGGCGGGTCAGGAAGAGCCCCGACGGGTCGGCGAGACCGGTGATCCCCTCGTCGTGCAGCTCGAAGCAGCCGACCTCGTCCGTCGTGCCGTACCGGTTCTTGATGCCGCGCACCAGCCGCAGCCTGGCGTGCCGGTCGCCCTCGAAGGACAGCACGACGTCCACGAGGTGTTCCAGCAGCCGGGGCCCGGCGATCGCGCCGTCCTTGGTGACGTGGCCCACCAGCATCGTGGCCATGCCGCGCTCCTTGGACGCGCGGATGAGCGCGCCCGCGACCTCGCGGACCTGCGCCATCCCGCCCGGCGCCCCGTCGATCTCCGGCGACGCCACGGTCTGTACGGAGTCCACGATCAGCAGGGACGGTTTGACCGCGTCGAGATGGCCGAGGACGGCGGAGAGGTCCGTCTCGGCGGCGAGGTAGAGGTGGTCGTCGATGGCCTTGATGCGGTCCGCGCGCAGCCGCACCTGGCTCGCGGACTCCTCGCCCGTCACATAGAGCGTGCGGTGCTCGGCGCTCGCCGCCTTGGCCGCCACGTCCAGCAGGAGCGTCGACTTGCCGACGCCGGGCTCGCCCGCGATCAGCACGACGGCCCCGGGCACGAGCCCGCCGCCGAGGACCCGGTCGAACTCGTCCACCCCGGTCGAGCGCGCCGTGGCCGTACGCCCGTCGATCTGGCCGATGGGGAGCGCGGCGGTGGACACGCGGCCGGCCGCGGTGGTCCGTACCGCCGGCGCCCCGTACTCCTCGACCGTCCCCCACGCCTGGCATTCGGGGCAGCGTCCGAGCCATTTGACGGTCGTCCAGCCGCACTCGGTGCAGCGGTACGACGGCCTGTCCTTGGCGGATTTCGTACGGGCGGTTGCCATGACGCTCACCGTATAGGGCACCACTGACAATCCGTCCGGCACGGTCTCCCGCCCCGATCCGGTGACTTCTGCCGGATGAGCACCGAAATGCCGCTCTTGGGCGGTCGATCCGGGGAAAATTCAGGTGAAAGCCGGAGCAAATCCGGGCGGGAGAGCAAGGACGAGCGGCCCGTCCCGGGCCGGAGGGTCGTGAGGGTGAACAGGACGCTGTTGTACGAGCGGTGGGCCACGGAGGCCGTCCGCCCGGGCCGTCTGACGGTGGCCACCTCCGCCGTGCATCCGGAGCGGGGGCCGGTGCGGTGTTCGGCCGCGCCGCTCGTGGCGGCGGACCTGGAGCGGCTCGGGCATTCCGTGTGTCTGGGGCCGCTGAGGCTGGGGGTCGGGCGTCCGGGGGCTGATCGCGCGGTGGCGTACACCGCTACGTACGTGGACGTCGACGGGACGGTGGCCGGGGTGACCGTGGCGGGTCCCGTGGATCTGGGCGCGGACGTCCTCGGCGCCGCCGAGCTGTCCGTACGGGAGTGGGCGGCCCTCTTCCGTACGCGCCGGCTGCTGATCGCCGAGACGGCGGCCACCTGTACCGGTAGGGGGGCCGCTGCTTCCGGTAGAGAGGCCGCTTCTTCCGGTACGGGAGAGGCGGCGTCCTGCGCGGTGGTGGCGCGGACCCGGGAGACGGTGGCGGAATTCCTGCGGCGGGGCGACACGGTGGTCCGGATCGGCTCTGGGGAGGCGGACGGGTCGGGGGAGACGGACGGGCTGGGGGAGGCGGACATGGTCGGCCCCGGGGGTGCGCGTGACGGCTCCGGGCGGCTCGTCGCCTTCGACGGCACCCGCGAGGTGGAGCGCCAGCTGGCCCGGCTGCGGGCGGTCGCCGACCCGGAGAGCGTGTCCTTCGTGGTACGGCCCTGCACCCCGGTCGACGACATCGTGCCCGCTGTCACGGCGCTGCGCGAAACCTTTCCCCGGCTGCGCGGGCAGCATCCGGACCAGTGGTGCTACCGGTCCGCCGACCGCAGGGACACCCTGCGGGCCCTGTCGGCGGCGAGTGACGTGGTCCTGCTGCTCGACCGTCCTGACCCGGTCCTCCTGGCGGGTCTGCCGGGCCCGGCAGCCGTGCGTCCCGTCGCGGACGTACGGGCCATCCGGCGCGCGTGGCTCGTCGGCCGCGCCACCGTGGGGGTGGTCGCCGGTCCCGAGGCGCCCGCCGGCCTGCTGGCCGAGGTCATCGAGGCGCTGTCGGGTCTGGGGCCGTACAGCGTGGTGCGCCAGGAGGCCCACCGCCGGGTCGTGGGCCGGGGGTCCGGGCACCTGCCCCAGCAGGGCGGGCGCTCGGCGGCGTTGCGGTGATGCCTCGACGGCGCCACGGTGCCGCCTCAACTGCGTTGCGGTGAGGCCTTCAACGTCGTTGCAGTAATGCCGCCCGCTGGATGAGGGCCTGGGCGGTGGGCTGGCGGCGGTGCACCCGGGTCAGCGACCTCATCGTGGTGAGCGCCGTGTCGGCGCGGGCGGAGGACACGGCCGGATATCCGTCGAGGAAGGTGTGCCAGGTCGCGCACGCGGCCTCCAGATGCCCCCGGGCGAAGTGCAGTTCGGCCAGGGCGGCGCAGGTGATGACCCGCGAGCGGGGTTCGGTGCCGGGGCGCCGGTCGAGGGAGGCCTGGAGGGCGGAGACGGCCCGGGCCCCGTCGCCGAGGTGGGCGGCGACCGTCGCGTGCTGATGGGCGAGGGACGCGCTGTGATAGGCGCCGACGGCCGGTTCGTTCCGGTCGGCGTTCTCCAACTCCCTTGCCGCTTCGTCCAGTCGGCGGGTCGAGGCGGGTCCCCGGCCGGTCGCGGCCTCGGCCACGGCCAGCTGCCCGAGTATGCCCGCGCGGACCTGTGCGGGGGTACGGGCCGTCACCCGGCGGTGCGCCTCCTCGGCCAGGTCCAGGGCGCGCCGGTGGTGTTTGAGGGTGTGGGCCTGGATGCTCAGCGCGCGCAGGGCGAGGGCCTGGGCCGTGGGGTCACCGGCCGCCTCGGCCAGTTCCAGGCTGGTGCGGTAGTAGCGCTGGGCCGGTCCGTGCAGTTCGTCGTCGAAGTGCATGAAGGCGCACAGATAGCTCAACGTGGCGCCGGAGCGCAGGAGTTGGCGCCGCAGCGGGGAGGGGCCCGGGGCGCGGAGCAGGGGCGCCACGCTCTGGCTCAGATACGCGGCCAGCGCGGCCCTGGCGAAGCCTCCGCCGTGCGTACGGTCGGCCGTCGAGAAGACGTCGATCATGGCGGCGACAGCGGCGGTGGCGGCGGGGGTCAGGCGCTGCGGGGCGGCCTGCGGGGCGGCCTGCGGCGAGGGACGCGGGGCGGGGAGCGAAGGCGCGGCGGCGGGGTGCCGGTGGTGGGGGTGCCGGGCGTCCGGGGAGGGGCGCGGATCGTGTTCGTACACCAGCGCGGCCGCCGCCCGGTCGCGCTGGGCGACCCGGCGGCCCAGATCCACCAACTGCCGTGCGGGGGTGGGTTCTTCGACCGGCGTTCCGGTCTCCGTGTCCACCGGATCCGCTGCGGGCGCGGTCGCTTCCGGCAGCACGTCGGCCACCGTGATCCGCCGGCCGAGCCGGCGGGAGAACGCCTCCGCGAGCAGTTCGGGGGCCGGAGGTCTGGGGCGGATCCCGGCCGCCCACTGGGAGACCGACGCCCGCTGGTAGCGGAGGGTCAGGCCGGACTCGGCACCGAGGCGATTGACGGCACGCGCCAATTCCTCACCGGTCCAGCCTGTTTCGGCCAGGAGATCCCTGAACAATCCGTTCGGCGGACGCCGTGACGTCATGGGAAACCTTTCGGACTCATCCTTCGGGCGCTTTTCGACACTCTTCGACACTCAAGGAAACGCGCACGTGACCACGATATGTATTTACCGGCCTGTAACCGATGCGAACGGCGGCGGTATGGGGGAATGCGCCGGGTGCGTGCGCCTCGATGTCCTCCGCAGCCCTCACATTTGACACGTTCGACAGGGAACAGTCCGGTGTCCGATATCCGCAACCGGGTTTTCGGACAGCCGCACTCCGGTGTCCGATTCGCGTCTCCCGACCCCTGTGGTCTGCGAGGGGACCGAGTGCTGATCTGTCCCACGCGCCTCTTGAATCGACTGTGGATCACTGGCGGATCACTGTCGTATCACTGGTGAATCACCGGCGGATCGTGGGAGGCCCGCCGAGGGGAGCGACCCGTTCCGCACTCCTTTGACAGCGGCGAACATTTAACAGGTCAGGCGCCCGGAAAATTCTTGGGGGCAAGGCGCGTACTTCACTCTGGAGGAAGATCGCCGATCGGCCCGCCCGTTCACCGGGGCGCCGGACGCATGTTTCTCTTTCCTTCCGACAGGAGGCCCTGGGCAATGCCCGCCTCATCTACCGGCACTGTTCCGCGTGCCACTCTGCATCTCTTTCCCGGCCAGGGCGATTTCGCTCTCACCCCTCTGGTGAAAGGACTCCGGGCCCATCCGCCCCTGCGCGACGCGGTCGCCGGGGTGTTCGAGGAGGTCGACCGGGTCGCCGTCGAGCACGGACTCGCCCCGCTGGGACCGCGCCTGGTCTCCGACGACCCGCCCGGCGGACGCGACCTGGCCGAAGGGCCGCCGGGGACCGCCCAGTTGGCGCTGTTCGGGGCCTCGCTGTCCGTGCACCGGGCGCTGTGCGCTGCCGGCCGGGTCCCCGAACGGCTGCTGACCGTCAGCTTCGGCGAGATCCCCGCCCTGGTCGCCGCCGGCTGCTACACCGTGCCCGACGGCGCCCGGATCGCCCTGCGGCTCGGGCAGTTGCTGCACGACTGCCCCGGCGGACTGACCCTGCTCGGCGCGGGCGAGGAATCCGCGCACGCCCTCGTGCGGACGGCCGGTGTCGCCCTCGGCCCCTCCCCGGAACGGGTGGTCGTGGCCTGTGTCAACGACTCCCACGAGACCGTGCTCGCCGGCCCGCTGCCCGCCCTCGCACGCGTGGAGAAACTCGCCCACGAGCGCGGGCTCCCGGCCACCCGGCTGCGCCTGCCGTTCCTCTCCCACCACCCGTCGCTCGGCCGCACGGCGAGCGCCTTCGCCGCCTTCGTCGCGACTCTGCCGGTCCGGCCGCCCCTGCTGCCCGTCCACTCGGCCGTCGCCCAGGGTGTCCACGGCCCCGGCACCGACCTTCCGGCCGCGCTGGCGCACTGCCTGACCCGGCCCGCCCGGCTGCCCGAGACCCTGCGCCGCGCGGCCCC
>NZ_WWJY01000002.1 GCF_009865405.1 Streptomyces sp. SID3212
TCCGCTCCGACCGCCGCAACAGGAGCCGGCAGACGGCGGTCACGGCCGCGAGGCCGAACGCCGCCGAGGCGGTCCCCCCGAAGGACGTCCCGTAGACGGTGAGCACGACAGGGACCAGCAGGCAGCTGAACACCGCCCAGCGGAGGAGATCGTCGGCCGCCTCGGCGGGGTGCCGGGCGGACGCCGGCGAGCGCGACGGGCGGAGGGCGTCCTCGCGGATTCCGGCGGCGTCCTCGCGGCTCTCGGCGGAGGCGCGGCCGGGCGCCGGCGCCGCGCTCCCGGCGGGCAACTCGGCGGACACCCGAACGGATGACGTGACGGTCGACGGTGCGGGCACGGGAGCTCCTTGACGGCGGCGGCGTGGCCGATGGCCAACGAGGAGCGCGCCCCTCCGGTCACTCCGGTCACTCCACGGGACAGCTGTAGATGCCATCCGGCGTTGCGATCCTGGGCGCCCTCGTGCATGCTCCCTGAAACGCCGCGTAAGGGGCTGCGAACTCTGTGCACGAGAGGAGTGTCGCCGTACCCTTGGGGGTATGGAGTTGGGAAGATGATTCCCGGACACAGGACACAGGTCCGTCACATGCTCCGCACACCACGCCACTTGTTGATCCTTTCCCAAGAGGACCTCTTTCGCCGAGACGCCCATGGCCGGTCACGAAATCCCTGAACCCGCGGACCGCAAGCAGGTAGCCGACCCCGTGTCGGACCCGCTGGCGGTGGAACAGACGCGCGCCTCCTGCGATCCCGCCTTCCGGCACGGAGTGGTCGTCGGCTTCGACGGCTCCACCTCCAGTGAGCGGGCGCTCGCGTACGCCATCGGCATGGCCCGGCGGCTCGGCTCCGGCCTGATCATCGTGCATGTCGCCAACCGGCTCCCGACCACGGTCTGGGCGGGCTGTGAGCCGCCGGTGTTCGTGGACGTCCCCGACCACCGCACCGAGGTGCTCGGCCTTGAACTGGCCTGCGCGGACTATCTCGCCGAGGTGCCCTGGATCCTGGTGGAGCGCGGCGGCGACATCTGCCACGAGTTGGAAGAGGTCGGGCAGGAGTACTCGGCGGACGCGATCGTCGTCGGGTCGACGCACGGCATCGTCGGGCGGATCTTCGGCTCGGTGGCCGGCCGTCTCGCGCGGCGCGCGCAGCGGCCCGTGGTGGTCATTCCGTAGGCGTGGTCCCGGTACGCCGCGATCCGGTACGCCGTGATCGTCCGGGCCGTCGTGATCGTCCGGGCCGTCGTCCCGTGAAGCCGTCCGTTCTTCCCGCGTTCCGCGCCCGAAAACGCTGATCGTCCGTCAACTTCCTTCCCCCGGCGTGAATTTACTCACTCCGAGAGGTGGATTGCGCCCTTGTGAAGGGTACATAACGGTCGCTGGGACAACAGCACCCGCACTTCGTGAAGGGAGCCCGCCGTGGACAATGACGTCTCCGCGGGAAGCGCAACCTCAACTTCGGTTCTCGGCCATCTCGCGCTGGGACTCACCCTGCTGGCCTTCGGAATCGGCCTCACCGACGTCGTGGACGGGGTGACGGCGGCCGACGCCGTCACCCTCGCCCTGTACGTCGGCGGGGTCGCGCTCTTCGTCGCGGGTCTGTTCGCCTTCCGGGCGGGCGACTCGTTCACCGGTACGGCCTTCGCGGGCCTCGGCGCCTTCTGGTTCACCTGGGGCACCGGCGCGGGCGAACAGGTCTCCGCGGACGCGGCCGGACTCTTCCTGATCCTGTGGGCGCTCCTCGCCCTCAGCCTCACCATAGGTGCCGCGGGCTCGGGCCCGCTCGTCCAGGGCACGTACGGCCTGCTGACCGTCGCGCTGCTCCTGCTCGGGGTCGCCCAGTTCGCGGACAGCGGAGGCCTGGCCAAGGCCGGCGGCTGGCTCGCCGCCCTCGCGGGCCTGGCGTCCTGGTACGGCGCGACGGCCGCGCTCGCCAAGTGGCCCACCGCCCTTCCGCGTCGACGCGCTGCCGGCCGGGGTGTGACGGCCGCCGGCTAAGCAGCGGTGAGGGCCGGCGCCGGGCGTCGCCGACCCTCCGCTCCTGGCGCGTCCGGCACGTGAGGGCGCGTCAGGAGACGCTCCGTACGCCTCCGTACACCCCGTACGCTTCCGTACAGCACCGGACACACCAGCGTCCGCGCACCGGACACACCAGTGTGTCCGCGCCTACTCCACCGTCACCGACTTCGCCAGGTTCCGCGGCTTGTCGATGTCGCGGCCCAGCGCCAACGCCGTGTGGTACGCCAGCAGTTGGAGCGGGATGCCCAGCAGGATCGGGTCCAGCTCCGTCTCGTTCTTCGGCACGACGATCGTGTGGTCGGCCTTCTCCTGCGGCTGGTGCGCCACCGCCAGGATCCGCCCGTCCCGCGCCTTGATCTCCTCCAGCGCCGCGCGGTTCTTCTCCAGCAGGTCGTCGTCCGGCACCACCGCCACCGTCGGCATCGCGGGCTCGATCAGCGCGAGCGGACCGTGCTTGAGCTCGGAGGCCGGATACGCCTCGGCGTGGATGTACGAGACCTCCTTGAGCTTCAGCGACGCCTCGCGCGCCACGGGATAGCCCCGTACCCGCCCGATGAACATCATGGACCGGGAGTGCGCGTACTCACCCGCCAGCTTCTCGATGTCGCCCTCGGTCGCGAGGATCTCGGCGATCTGGGCGGGCAGCTTCCGCAGCCCCGCGATGATCCGCTTGCCGTCGGCGACCGACAGGTCGCGGATCCGGCCCAGGTGCAGCGCCAGCAGGGCGAAGGAGACCACGGTGTTGGTGAAGCACTTGGTCGAGACGACACAGACCTCCGGGCCCGCGTGCACGTACACCCCGCCGTCCGTCTCCCGGGCGATCGCCGAACCGACGACGTTCACGATCCCGAGCACCCGCGCGCCCTTGCGCTTGAGCTCCTGGACGGCGGCCAGCACGTCGTACGTCTCACCCGACTGGGACACCGCGACGTACAGGGTGTCGGGGTCGACCACCGGGTTGCGGTAGCGGAACTCGGACGCCGGCTCCGCGTCCGCCGGGATCCGGGCCAGCTCCTCGATCAGCTGCGCCCCGATCATGCCCGCGTGGTACGACGTGCCGCAGCCCAGGATCTTGATCCGCCGCACCCCGCGCGCCTCGCGGGCGTCGAGATTGAGCCCGCCCAGGTGGACGGTGGAGAAACGGTCGTCGATCCGCCCGCGCAGCACCCGGTCCACCGCCTCGGGCTGCTCCGAGATCTCCTTGTGCATGTACGTGTCGTGGCCGCCCATGTCGTACGACTCGGCCTCCCACTCCACGGTGGTCGGCGTCGCGGACGTACGGGAGCCCTCCGTCGTGTACGTACGGAAGTCGTCGGCCTTGAGGGTGGCCATCTCGCCGTCGTCGAGGGTGACGACCTGGCGGGTGTGGGAGACGAGCGCGGCGACGTCGGAGGCGACGAACATCTCCTTCTCGCCGATGCCGAGGACGACGGGGGAGCCGTTGCGGGCGACCACGATGCGGTCCGGGAAGTCGGCGTGCAGCACGGCGATGCCGTACGTGCCCTCGATCAGCCGGAGGGCCTGGCGGACCTTCTCCTCCAGCGTCTCGGCCTGCGAGCGGGCGATCAGGTGTGTCAGGACCTCGGTGTCGGTCTCGGAGGCGAACACCACCCCGTCGGCCTCCAGCTTCGCGCGCAGCTCGGAGGCGTTGTCGATGATGCCGTTGTGGACGAGCGCGACCTTGCCCTCGCTGTCCAGGTGGGGGTGCGCGTTGTGGTCGCTGGGGGCGCCGTGGGTGGCCCAGCGGGTGTGCGCGATGCCGGTCGTACCGGCGAACCGCTTGGGGACCCGGGCCTCCAGCTCGCGGACGCGGCCCTTGGCCTTGACCATCCGCAGCGTGGCCGCCTTGCCCGCGGCCGGCTTGCCGGTGATGACGATGCCGGCGGAGTCGTACCCCCGGTACTCCAGCCGCTGCAAGCCCTCCAGCAGCAGTGGTGCGACATCACGCTTTCCGATGTAACCGACGATTCCGCACATGACAGTCTCTGCCCCTCCTGGTTTGCCTGATCCGCCCTGATTGCACCCAGTCGTTCCCGACCGCACCCAGCCGTACCTCACCGCACCCAGCCGTACCTCACCGCGCCTAGCCGTAGACGATGCGGCGCAGCTGCCGGAGCGAGAGCTCCGGCGGTGCCACCGCGCGGTACGGCAGCTCGGCCGCGATCCGCTCGAAGATCTCCGCGTTCACGGCGCCCCCGGCCTGCATCTCCCGGTGGCGGCGGCGTACGAATTCCTCGGTCGTCTCGTCGAAGTAGGCCAGCACGTCGAGGATCACCCGGGCGGCCTCACCGCGCTGGAGCGCGGTGCTGCGGACCAAGTGGTCGATGAGGTCGTCGTGCGACGGGCGTCGTTCGAGCACCCGTTGATACTGCTGGTGCGCGCCGCCATACGCAACATTTCTGCCCGAATTCGGGCAGGAAGTGGTCGGAGTCTCCTGAGGGCGGGGTGGGGGACTGGCGCAGTAGGACGTCTTGACCGCCGCCGCCACGGGCGGGTCCCATGGAGAGGTTCGGCCGTCCGCACCCCCACAGGTGAGTACCTCGTCGCCCTGTCGAAGGGACACCTTTGTGAGACAGCACAGAACGTTGTTCAGACTTTTCGGATCGCTCCTGCTGGTGGTGGCCGCCGGGATCTCCTCCGTCGCCGCAGCGCCCGCGCCCTCCGAACGGCCCGCCTCCCCGACCCCCACCGTCCGCTCCCTCGGTGACGTCGTCCCCGTACCGGCGTCCGTCCGGCCGGGCGGCTCCCCGTACACGATCACCCCCTTCACCTGGATCGGGGTCGTCGCGAGCCCCGGGCAGGCCAAGGCCGCGCGTGCCGTCGGCTCGTACCTGGCCGGCGTCCTGCGCCCCTCCACCGGATACGCCCTGCCGGTCGTCCCCGACCTCGGGCTCGGCCCCGGAGGCGGTATCCGGCTGCGGCTGGCCACCGGCCCCGGCGACCGGGGCCTCGGGGACGAGGGCTACCGGCTGGAGTCCGGGCGCACCGGCGTCACGATCACCGCGTACCGCCCCGCCGGGCTCTTCCACGGCGTGCAGACCCTGCGCCAACTGCTCCCCGCCACGGTCGAGAAGAGCAGCCGGCAGAGCGGCCCGTGGACGGTCGCGGGCGGCACGATCACGGACACGCCCAGGTACGCGTACCGAAGCGCGATGCTCGACGTCTCGCGGCACTTCTTCACGGTCGGTCAAGTGAAGCGCTACATCGACCAGTTGGCGCTCTACAAGATCAACACCCTGCATCTGCACCTCTCCGACGACCAGGGGTGGCGGATCGCGATCGATTCCTGGCCACGGCTGGCGACGTACGGCGGGTCCACCCAGGTCGGCGGTGGCGCGGGCGGTTACTACACCAAGGCGCAGTACCGCGAGCTGGTCGCGTACGCGGCCTCACGCCACCTGGAGGTCGTCCCGGAGATCGACATGCCGGGCCACACGAACGCGGCGCTCGCCTCGTACGCGGAACTGAACTGCGACGGCGTCGCGCCGCCGCTCTACACCGGCACGCAGGTCGGGTTCAGCTCGCTGTGCGTGCCGAAGGCGGTGACGTACGACTTCGTGGACGACGTGGTCCGCGAACTGGCCGCGCTCACCCCCGGCCGCTACCTCCACGTCGGCGGCGACGAGACGCACGCCACCAGCCACGAGGACTATGTGACCTTCATGGAGAAGGCGCAGGCCGTCGTGGCGAAGTACGGCAAGACGGTGGTGGGCTGGCACGAGCTGACCGGCGCCCACCCCGTCGAGGGCGCGGTCGCGCAGTACTGGGGCCGCGACCGTACGAGCGCGGCGGTGCGGGAGCAGGTCGCGGCGGCGGCGAAGAGCGGCACGCGGCTGGTCCTCTCCCCGGCGGACCGGGTCTACCTGGACATGAAGTACGACCCGTCGACCGTGCTGGGCCAGACGTGGGCCGGGTACATCGAGGTCGACCGGGCGTACGACTGGGATCCGGCGACGTATCTCGCCGCGTCCGGGGTGCCGGCGAGCGCGATCCTCGGCGTGGAGGCGCCTGTGTGGACGGAGACGCTCTCGACGAGCGACCACCTGGAGACGATGACGTTCCCGAGGCTCCAGGGGGTGGCGGAGCTGGGCTGGTCCCCGGCGGTGACGCACGACTGGTCCGCCTTCAAGGCGCGGCTGGCGGCGCAGGGGCCCCGGATGACGGCGCTGGGGATCGACTACTACCGCTCGCCGCTGGTGCCGTGGCCGGCGGAGTGACGGGTTCGGCGGCCTGACGGCTTTCGGGCGCCTGACGGCACTCGGGTGCCTGATGGCTTTCGGCTGAGGAGGGTACGGCGCCGGGGGTTCGGTCCGAGAACCCCCGGCGCCCGTCCGGCTCCCCCCGAAGCCGGGTCGTCGGGGCGCCCCGCCGCTCCCCGCTGCCGTGTCATCGCCGCTCCCCGGCGTCGGGTCATCGCCACCCCCGCGAGCACGACGGCCATTCCGGCGATCCCCCGGAGCCCGAGATCCTCGCCGAGCACCAGCGCCCCCAGCAGGACGGAAACCACAGGCAGCAGGTAGCCGACGGTCGCCGCGTCGGTGGCGCCCTCGTCCGCGATGATCCGGTACGTGAGGAAGAAGGTGACGCCCGTCGCGAAGATCCCGAGGACCGCCACCGCGACGAGGGCCGTGGGGCTGCCCCACGGGGACTCCAGGCCACCGGCGGGCAGGGCGAGCGCGGTCAGTCCCGTCGCGGCGAGGAGCTGGGCCGTGGCGAGGGACAGGGTCGACACGCCCTTCCCGACGAGGTGGCGCTGCATGTACGTGAAGGCCACGGCGTAGCTCGCCGCCGCGCCCAGGATGGCGAGAGCGCCCCAACTCGTGGCCCCGCCCTGCTGCCAGGGCGCGAAGATCAGCACCGTACCGGCGAACCCGGTCACGAGGCCGGCGACCCGGACGGGGCGCAGGCCGCGCTCGGTGCCGAGGGCGAGACCGATGAGCAGCGACCACAGGGGAGTGGTGGCGTTCAGGACGCCGGCCAGCCCCGAACTCACCGTCTGCTGCCCGATGCTGAAGAGCCCGAACGGCAGGGCGTTGCAGAAGAAGGCGGCCACGACGATGTGACGCCAGGTCCGCCGCCCGCCCGGGAGCCGCTGCCCGCGCGCGAAGCACAGGACCGCGAGGACGAGCGCGCCGAGGGCGCAGCGGACGACGGTGACCTGGACCGGGGTCAGACCGTCGAGGGCCAGCCGGATCCACAGGAAGGTCGATCCCCAGAGCAGCGCGAGCACGGCCAGCCTGACCCAGGCGGCGCCGGGTCCGTTACGTATCCCCATGTCTCCCCCTACTGGTCACTCATCCGGGCGCGCCCGGCCGCCGGGTTGCCCGGTTGCCCCACACGAACGCTGCCCGAGCCCCACCCAGTAGGACAAGCGAAAGAAACTACACAACGTTTAAGCTCAGCTACATGCTTGACGTGAGACGTATGCAGGTCCTGATGGCCGTGGTCAGCAGCGGCTCGGTGACCGGCGCCGCCGCGCACCTCGGGTACACCCCGTCCGCCGTGAGCCAGCAGGTGGCAGCGCTGGAGAAACAGGCCGGGATCGCCCTGCTCGAACGGGTGGGGCGAGGCGTACGTCCGACCGCCGCCGGGCGGCTCCTCACCGAGCACGCCGCCACCATCAGCAGGAACGTCGCCGAGGCGGAGACCGCCCTGGCCGAACTGCGCGCCGGGCGCACGGGACGGCTGGCGATCCGCTACTTCGCCACGGCGGGCGCCTCCCTGGTCGCGCCCGCAGTGGCCCGCTTCCGCGCGGAACATCCGGGCGTACGGATCGACCTGCGGCTGAGCGACCCCGGGGACCCGCTGGCCGAGGTGACGGAGGGCAGAGCGGATCTGGCCCTGATGATCAGCCCCCAAACCCCACCCAACAACAGCACCCACCTCCCCCACGTCCCCCACGTCCCCCACCTCCTCCACCTCCGCGACGACGCGTACGCCGCCGTCCTGCCCGCCGGACACCGCCTCGCCGACCGGGACGTACTCGACCTGGCCGATCTCGCCGACGAGCCGTGGGTCGGCAGCGAGCCACCGGGCCCCTGCCTGGAGCCGGTCCTCACCGCGTGCGCGGCGGCGGGTTTCACCCCGGACTTCGTGGTGGAGAGCGGGGACTACGCCACGGCCCAGGGCTTCGTGGCCGCCGGACTCGGCATCGGCCTGATGCCACTGCTGGGGGTGGGCCCCGGCACCCGCCATCCGGGCGTGGTCGTGCGCGAGGTGCGCAACCCACAGCCGGTCAGGGCGATTTGCGCGGCGGTACGGGACCTGTCACTGACCGAGCCGGCGCCGCGCGCGCTGGTGGAGGCACTACGAGAGGCCGCCGGAGCATCCGCCGCCCGTCCGGTGTGACATCACCCGACCTCACCTTCACCGCCCATCGCGGCCACTCCGCGGGTCTCTGGAAACGATCCTCGATGGTGGCTGGCACCTTGAACTTGCTGTTCAACATCCGCTGTGCCGTCCGACGAGCTCGGAACGCGATCCTGCGCTCCAAGCGGTAACCCGCTGACGCTTGCCTGTCCATCTGCCTGGGAGACTTCAGCGATGGACGGGTGGGAGGGCACCGCCACGCTTGAGTGGTGGGCCAATCGATCGACTTGCTTCGGCAAGTTCGCTGTGCTTGCGACGGCCTGTGTCACCGGAAGAGACTGGCCGTGCGGCGTGATTCTTGATCCTCCGCTGTCTGACGACGACCGGGCGGGCTTCGATTTCCTGCTGGAGCTCGATCCGCTCTTCACCTTGCGCTTCGGCGAAGAGAGCACACTGTTGGTCAACGTCGCGTCGGGCGAGGGCGCATGTCTCATCCTCACCGCTCACGAGGCGAAAGCATCGAGACCGGTCGACTCCGGAGACCCCGCGTAGCCCGCCGACGTGGAGATGGTCGGGACGTGCTCAGAGCACGCGACAGCGGCGCGAACGGAGTCCGCCGTGGCGGTCCGCCCCCGATCGTCCTTGAACGCCCAGCCCCCGCCTTTCGCGCCCTACGCCACGAGCCGACTGGTGAACCCCGAGCGACACAGGCGCTCATACGCGGCGGTCACCTCGTCGGGGACGACCTGTCTCGTCATGAACCCCTGATCCGGATAGACCAACAGCCGTTGCAGCGCGCCGACGAGCATGTCGACGACCAGCCGCTCGTCCCCGATCGAGGTCACATACTCCTCGAAGGTCATCGGAGCCGACGCGCACACGATGTCAACGCCCGGCCACCACATGCTCGCGGTGGCGTACGCGCGCCGCTCCTCGTACGGCTTGCTGACCAACAGCACGGAGGAAACGTCAACACCCGCCTCCTCCAGCACGGCCCGCGAGAAGCGGATGTTGTCCCCCGTGTTCCGAGCGCGAGGCTCCACCAACACAACAGAACCGGGCACACCGAGCTCCAACGCCCGCTCCCGGTAGTGAACGGCTTCCCCGCGAGGCATGCGCTCCCGCGTGGTGGGACTGGTCGCCCCGGTGAACAGGATCAGCGGCGCCATGCCCCGCCGGTAGAGCCCCACGGCGACGTCGGCCACCCCCAGGTCATGACTCCCCAGCCCGACAACCACCGAACAGGCCCGCGCCTCATGCCCCATGAGGTGATACGCCCACACGCACCGAGCGTCCGCCCGGTCCCGAACCGAGATCACACTTCCTCCCGCATGCTGCGGCTAGTGATGCCACGCCTTCGCGCCCACGTTGTGGATTATGCGCTGGAGCACCTTGAGGGTGGTGAGGTACTCCTCGTCCGTAATGCCCGTGTGCACCCGAGCCCGCATCGTCCTCTGGAACGCCGCGCACTTCTGGAACAGCGTGTCCCCCTCCGCCGTCAGATGCAGGCGGCCCTCGGGGTCCGGGGTGATCAGGCCCCGGTCCAGGAGGGCGTCGATTTCTGGTGCGAGGGCTTCGCCCACTTCCAGGTAGCCCCACAGGACCGCCAGTACCTCTTCGCGGGAGCGGCCGTTCTCGCTCGTGGCCACTTGAGCCAGGATCCACCACTGGGGCTGAGTGACGCCGAACGCCGCCAGGCCCTCGCGGATGGCCGTCACGACGGCCTTGCCGGCGGTCGAGCTCCAGTAGCCGACCGGCTGGGTGAGCAGTTCCTCGTCGCTGTGGGAGTACTCCATCGTCCGTCCTCACCGTGGGAAGAGAAGATCCGGGTGCCGGTCCGTTTCCGGCCGGTGAGGACGAACGTAGGACCTCAACTCCGCTTCAGGTCAAACGGGAGGGGAGGAGGGGGAGGAGGGCTCAGTTGGGCAGGCCCAGTTCCCTCGCGATCAGCATCCGCTGGACCTCGCTCGTGCCCTCGCCGATCTCCAGGATCTTGGAGTCGCGCCACATGCGGGCCACCGGGTACTCGTTCATGAAGCCGTACCCGCCGTGGATCTGGGTGGCGTCCCGCGCGTTGTCCACGGCGACCGTCGACGAGTAGAGCTTCGCCACCGCCGCCTCCTTCTTGAACGGCTCACCCTGGACCAGCCGCGACGCGGCGTCGCGCCAGCCGATCCGGGCCATGTGCGCCCGCGTCTCCATGTCGGCGATCTTGAACTGGATGGCCTGGTTGGCACCGATCGGGCGGCCGAACGCGTGGCGCTCCTTCGCGTACGACACCGACTCGTCCACGCAGCCCTGCGCCAGGCCCGTCGCGAGGGCGGAGATCGCGATCCGGCCCTCGTCCAGGATGCGGAGGAACTGCGCGTACCCCCGCCCCTCCTCGCCGAGCAGGTTCGCCACCGGCACCCGGACGTCCACGAAGGACAGTTCGCGGGTGTCGGACGCGTTCCACCCGACCTTGGAGTAGGGGGCGGCGACCGTGAAGCCGGGAGTGCCGGACGGGACGATGATCGAGGAGATCAGCGGACGGCCGTCCTCCTTGCGGCCGGTGACCGCCGTGACCGTGACCAGGCCCGTGATGTCCGTGCCCGAGTTGGTGATGAAGCACTTCGTCCCGTTGATCACCCACTCGTCGCCGTCCCGGACCGCCGTCGTACGGGTCCCGCCCGCGTCCGACCCGCAGTCCGGCTCGGTCAGGCCGAACGCGCCGAGCAGCTCGCCCGAGCACAGCCGGGGCAGCCACTCCCGCTTCTGCTCCTCCGTGCCGAACCGGAAGACCGGCATCGCGCCGAGCGAGACGCCCGCCTCCAGGGTGATCGCCACGGAGGAGTCCACCCGGGCCAGCTCCTCCAGGGCGATGCCGAGGGCGAGGTAGTCGCCGCCCATGCCGCCGTACTCCTCGGGGAAGGGCAGCCCGAACAGGCCCATGCGCCCCATCTCGCGGACGATCTCGTACGGGAATTCGTGCCGCTCGTACAGGTCACCGATCTTGGGCGCGACGACGTCGTGCGCGAACGCCTCGACGGTGCGGCGCAGTTCCTCGTGCTCGGGGGAGAGGCGGTGGTCCAGGGACATCGGGTCAGTCACTCCTTGTGGGAGAGGGCGCGGACGGTACGGGAGGGGCTGGGGCGGCCCAGCCGTTCGGCCAGCCACACACTGGTGGCGGTGAGCCGGCCGAGATCGACGCCGGTTTCCACACCGAGGCCGTCGAGCATCCACACGAGGTCTTCGGTGGCGAGGTTTCCGGTGGCGCTCTTCGCGTACGGGCAGCCGCCCAGGCCGCCCGCCGAGGCGTCCACGGTGGTCACTCCGTGCTGGAGCGCGGCCAAGGTGTTCGAGAGTGCCTGGCCGTACGTGTCGTGGAAGTGCACCCCGATGACGTCGGTGGGCACTCCTTCCTCGTTCAGCTCGGAGAGGAGGGTCTGGACATGCCCGGGCGTGGCGACGCCGATGGTGTCGCCGAGGCTCAGCTCGTCACAGCCGAGGTCCATCAACGCCTTGGCCACGCGCACCACTTGGTGGACGGGCACCGGACCCTCCCACGGGTCGCCGAAGCACATCGACAGATACCCGCGGACGTGGACCTTCTCCTCGCGCGCACGGGCCACCACCGGGGCGAACATGGCCAGCGACTCGTCGACCGTCCGGTTGAGGTTGGCCTTCGCGAAGGACTCGGTCGCGCTGCCGAACACGGCGACCCGGCGGGCGCCGAGGGCGAGCGCGCGGTCCAGGCCGCGCGCGTTCGGCACCAGGACGGGGAGGGCGACCCCGCCGAGGTCGGCGAGGGCGGGGAACAGCTCCTCGGCGTCGGCCAGTTGGGGCACCCACTTCGGGTGCACGAAGCTGGTGGCCTCGATGGTGGTCAGCCCGGCGTCGGCGAGGCGGTGCACGAACTCCGCCTTGAGCGCGGTCGGGACGATCGTCTTCTCGTTCTGGAGGCCGTCGCGCGCGCCGACCTCGTGGATCCGGATCCGGGCCGGCAGCCCCTGCGCGGGGACGGCCATGGGCAGTCCTTCGGTCATGACTCCTCCTGCGGGGCGGGGGCGGGCGTGGGGGAGGCCTCGGCCTGCGGGGCCTCCGGCGGGGTGACCACCGCGAGCACCTGGTCCATGGCGACCGTCGCCCCCGGTGTCACGTCCAGCTCGGTGACCGTGCCGTCGTGCGGGGCGGAGATGACGTGCTCCATCTTCATCGCCTCGACCACCAGCAGGCTCTGCCCGGTGGTCACCTCGTCCCCGACCGCCACCTTCACCACCGTGACCGTCCCGGGCATCGGCGCGGTCAGCGAGTGGGTCCCGCCCGCCCCGGCCGCGCCGAGGAGGGCGGCCGTCACCGCGTCGTGGTCCGTCACGTTCCAGCTGTCGCCGTCCCGGCCGAGCCACGTGCCGGCCCGATGGAACGTGTGCGTCACCCCGTCCACGGTGACCGTGACCCGGTCGGGCTCCACCCGGAAGCGGTCCGTGGGGAGCGTCTCGTGTATCGCGGGTTCGAGTCCCGTCACCCGCAAGGGATGGACGACCGGCGCCGGTGTGCCGCCGAGACGCCAGCCGCTCGGTACGGAGAAGGGGTCCACCCACCCTCCCGACGCGACGGGCTCCAGCGCGGCCTGCCGTACGGCCGCCGCCGCCGCGTACACCTCCGGCGGCACCCCGGCCGGCAGCAGGCCCGCCACCTCCCGCTCCACCAGCCCGGTGTCCAGGTCGCCCGCCACCACCGACGGATGGGCCAGGAGACGGCGGAGGAAACCGGCGTTGGTCGGTACGCCCAGCGTCACCGTGTCGGCCAGGGCCGCCCGCAGCCGCCGCAGCGCCGTGGCGCGGTCGGGGCCGTACGCGATGACCTTGGAGAGCATCGGGTCGTACGCACTGCCGACGTCCGTGCCCTCGCTCAGCCCCGAGTCCGTCCGCACGCCGTCACCCGAGGGCTCGCGCAGCGACAGGACCGTACCCCCGGTGGGAAGGAAGCCCCGGGACGGGTCCTCCGCGCAGATACGGGCCTCCACCGCGTGTCCCGTGAGGGTGATGTCCTCCTGGGCGAAGGGCAGTTCCTCCCCGGCCGCGACCCGCAGCTGCCATTCCACCAGGTCCAGGCCCGTGACCAGCTCCGTCACCGGGTGCTCGACCTGGAGGCGGGTGTTCATCTCCATGAAGAAGTACGACCCCGGGTCACCGCCCGGCACGATGAACTCGACCGTGCCCGCGCCCGCGTACCCGCACGACCGGGCCGCCTGGACCGCCGCCTCGCCCATCGCCGCGCGTGTCGCCGGGTCCAGCAGGACGGACGGGGCCTCCTCGATGACTTTCTGGTGGCGGCGCTGGAGCGAGCACTCGCGCTCGCCGAGGTGCACGACGTTCCCGTGCCCGTCCGCCAGGACCTGGATCTCGATATGGCGCGGGCGGTCCACCCACCGCTCCACCAGCAGCGTGTCGTCCCCGAAGGAGGAGCGCGCCTCGCGCCGGGCCGCCGCGATCTCCTCCGCCAGCGCGGACTCCGCGCGCACCAGCCGCATGCCCTTGCCGCCGCCGCCCGCCGAGGGCTTGAGCAGCACCGGCATGCCGATCTCCCGGGCGGCGGCGGCCAGTTCGGCGTCCGTCAGCCCGCTGCCCGACGATCCAGGCACGACCGGGACGCCCGCCGCCCGCACCGTCTCCTTCGCGCGGATCTTGTCGCCCATCAGCGCGATGGCGTCGGCGGGCGGCCCGATGAAGACCAGGCCGGCCGCCGCGCACGCCCGCGCGAACTCCGCGTTCTCCGCGAGGAAGCCGTATCCCGGGTGCACCGCCTGCGCGCCCGTGCGCGCCGCTGCCTCCAGCAGCCGCTCCACGGACAGGTAGCTCTCCGAGGCCGCGGCGGGACCGAGCCGTACGGCCGTGTCGGCCTCCCGCACATGCCGCGCGTCCGCGTCCGCGTCGCTGAACACCGCGACCGACCGCACCCCGAGCTGTCGCAGCGTACGGATGACACGCACCGCGATCTCGCCGCGGTTGGCGATCAGAACCGTGTCGAACATTCCCACCCTCACATCCGGAAGACGCCGAAGCCGGGCTCACCCAGCGGGGCGTTGGCACACGCGGTCAGGGCAAGACCCACCACCTGGCGGGTCTCCATCGGGTCGATCACGCCGTCGTCCCACAGACGGGCCGTCGCGTAGTAGGCGCTCCCCTGGGTCTCGTACTGCGCGCGGATCGGGTCCTTGAAGGCCTCCTCCTCCGCCGCCGGCCACTCCTCGCCCCGGCCCTCCAGCTGGTCCCGCTTCACCGTCGCCAGCACGGACGCCGCCTGCTCGCCGCCCATCACGGAGATCTTGGCGTTGGGCCACATCCACAGGAAGCGGGGCGAGTAGGCCCGGCCGCACATCGAGTAGTTGCCCGCTCCGTACGAGCCGCCGACCACCACCGTCAGCTTCGGCACGCGCGTGCTCGCCACGGCCGTGACCATCTTCGCGCCGTGCTTGGCGATGCCGCCGGCCTCGTACGCCCGGCCGACCATGAATCCCGAGATGTTCTGGAGGAAGAGCAGCGGGATGCCGCGCTGGTCGCACAGCTCGATGAAGTGCGCGCCCTTCTGGGCGGATTCGGAGAACAGGATCCCGTTGTTGGCAACGATCCCGACCGGATGGCCGTGGATCCGGGCGAAGCCCGTCACCAGCGTCGTACCGAACTCGGACTTGAACTCCGCGAACCGCGAGCCGTCCGTGATGCGCGCGATGACCTCACGGACGTCGTACGGCGTACGGGAGTCCACCGGCACCGCTCCGTACAGCCCCGCCGGGTCCACCTTGGGCTCCTCGACCGGCTCGACGTCCCAGGGGAACGCGCCGCGCGCGGGGAGCGTGGAGACGATCGTCCTGACGATCCGCAGCGCGTGCGCGTCGTCCTCCGCGAGATGGTCCGTCACCCCCGACGTACGGGAATGGACCTCGCCGCCGCCCAGCTCCTCCGCCGTGACGACCTCGCCCGTCGCCGCCTTCACCAGAGGAGGGCCGCCCAGGAAGATCGTGCCCTGGCCCCGGACGATGACCGCCTCGTCGCTCATCGCCGGGACGTACGCCCCGCCGGCCGTGCACGAGCCGAGCACGGCGGCGATCTGCGGGATCCCGGCGGCGGACATCCGCGCCTGGTTGTAGAAGATCCGCCCGAAGTGGTCCCGGTCGGGGAAGACCTCGTCCTGCATGGGCAGGAAGGCACCGCCCGAGTCCACCAGATACAGGCACGGCAGCCGGTTCTCCAGCGCGATCTCCTGGGCGCGGAGGTGCTTCTTCACCGTCATCGGGTAGTACGTGCCGCCCTTGACCGTCGCGTCGTTGGCGACGATCACCGCCTCACGGCCGCTGACCCGGCCGATCCCGGCGATCACCCCGGCGGCCGGCGCGGACCCGCCGTACATCCCCTCCGCCGCGAGAGGAGCGAGCTCCAGGAAGGGCGAGCCGGGGTCCAGCAGTGTGTCCACGCGGTCGCGCGGCAGCAGCTTGCCGCGCGCCGTGTGCCGCGCGCGGGCCTTCTCGCCGCCGCCGAGCCGGGCCGCC
>NZ_WWJY01000020.1 GCF_009865405.1 Streptomyces sp. SID3212
AGCGGGGATCCGGCCGGGCCGCGGGCGCCGGCCCGTGACCCGGCCGGTCAGGCCGACTTCTCGTGGCGCCCGCGGTCGCCGTCCGGCCGCTCGCGCGGTACCAGCGTCGGATTGACGTTGCCGAGGACGGTCTCCCGGCTGACCACCACCCGGGCCACGTCGTCCCGGCTCGGTACCTCGTACATCACGTTGAGCAGGACCTCTTCGAGGATCGCGCGAGCGGCCCTGGCGCCCGTACGGCGCAGGAGCGCCTGCTCGGCGATCGCCGCGACGGCCCCCTCGGTGAACTCCAGCTCGACCCCGTCCAGGGCGAAGAGCTTCTGGTACTGCCGGATGAGCGCGTTGCGCGGCTCGGTCAGGATCCGGGTCAACGCGGGCTGGTCCAGCGGCTGTACGGTCGTCACCACCGGCAACCGCCCCACGAATTCGGGGATCAGGCCGAACTTCAGCAGATCCTCGGGCATGACGTCCGCGAAGGCGTCCTCCCCCTCGCGCTCCTCCCGGGTGCGCACCGAGCCGCCGAACCCGATGCCCCGGTGGGCGGCCCGCTGCTCGATGATGCGTTCCAGCCCGGAGAACGCCCCGCCGACGATGAACAGCACACTGCCCGTGTCGATCTGGATGAACTCCTGGTGCGGGTGCTTGCGTCCGCCCTGCGGCGGGACGCTGGCGGTCGTGCCCTCCAGGATCTTCAGCAGGGCCTGCTGGACGCCCTCGCCCGACACGTCACGGGTGATCGACGGGTTCTCGCTCTTGCGAGTGATCTTGTCGATCTCGTCGATGTAGACGATGCCCGTCTCGGCCCTCTCCACGTCGAAGTCGGCGGCCTGGAGGAGCTTGAGGAGGATCGTCTCGACGTCCTCCCCGACATAGCCGGCCTCCGTGAGGGCCGTCGCGTCGGCGATCACGAAGGGGACGTCGAGCATCCGCGCGAGGGTCTGGACGAGATACGTCTTGCCGCAGCCCGTCGGGCCGATCAGCAGGATGTTGGACTTGCCGAGTTCGACCGGCTCGTCCCCGGCCGTCTCCCGGGCCTCCGCGCCGGCCCTCGGCCTGATGCGCTTGTAATGGTTGTAGACCGCGACGGCGAGCGCCTTCTTGGCGCCCTCCTGCCCGATGACGTACTCCTCCAGGAAGGCGTGGATCTCGCGCGGCTTCGGCGACTCCCACGGACCGGCCGACGCGACCTGGTCGCGCTCCTCCTCGATCAGCTCGTTGCAGAGCCCCACACACTCGTCGCAGATGCACAGCGGGCTCGGACCCGCGATCAGCTTTCTGACCTGCTTCTGGTTCTTCCCGCAGAACGTGCATTTCAGCAGGTCGCCGCTGTCCCCGATGGGTGCCACTGCGAAACGTCTCCTCACCGGACCTACGGAACCGGACGCGCGAAACCGGACATTCACATGGTGAGATCACATGACGTCACCATCTGAATGGCCACGGTATCTTGATGCCGAACGGACGGCAACGCCGTGCCAATCGCGCCGGTACGGCCGGGATGAGAGAGGGCGATGAGTCGGCTCAGCAGGGTGGAGCTGCGGGAGCGCAATCGCGCCAGGGTACTCGCCGCGGCCGGGGACGAATTCGCCGAACGCGGCTTCCGCGACGCCAAGGTGGACGGGATCGCGGAGCGCGCCGGCCTCACCCGGGGCGCCGTCTACTCCAACTTCCCCGGCAAACGGGCCCTTTACTTCGAGGTGCTGGCGGACCTCGCCGAGCACGCCCCCGACCCGCCCGCCCCGGACAGGGGAGCCGGAGCGGGCAGCGGTACGGGCACGTCCCCGCCGACCGCTCGTGAGGCGCTGGGCGCCTTCGCCCGCGCCTGGCTCGCCCGGCTGCCGCTCGCCGACACGGACGAGAAGCACGGCGCGGCCCGGCTCGGCATGGACGTCCTGCCCGAGGTGCTCGCCGAGGAGTGGATCCGGCGGCCCTTCGCGCAGCTCATGAAGTTGGACGCGATCCTGCTCGGCCTCGCCCTGGAGCGGCTGGGACCGCCCGGCGCACCGCCCGGCAGCCGGGTGCGCGTCGCCGAGGCCGTCCTCACCGCCCTGCACGGCGCGAGCCAACTGGCCGCCGCCGCACCTGGGTTCGTCGAACCGTTCAATGTCGTCAGCGCCTGCGAGCAGCTCGCCGGGCTCGACCTGGGCGGCTGGTGGCCGCCCTCGCACGTCCTCACCCCGGCGCTCCCCGCCGACCAGCCGTGGGCTCCGCCGC
>NZ_WWJY01000179.1 GCF_009865405.1 Streptomyces sp. SID3212
CCGGGCGGCCGGCACCGCGCACAGGCCCACCGCGCCGTCCCCGACGACGGCGCCCCCGGTCACCGCCGGTCGCGTCTCCACATCCGGGCGCGTCCCCACATCCGGTCGCCTCCTACGGAAGTGGGCGCCTCACACCCCCGCCGCCCCCAGCAGCGCGCCCGCGCCGTACGTCACCCCCATGGCCACCGCTCCCCCGCCCATGTTCCGCAGCACCGCGCGTGTCCTCGGGGCCGCGCCCAGCTTCGCGCTGCCCCAGCCCGTCAGGGCGAGGGCCACCAGGACCGCCAGGACCGTGACCGGCACCCGGACCGCCGTCGGGAGCAGGACGATCACGAGGAGCGGCAGCAGGGCGCCCGCCGTGAACGACAGGAAGCTCGCCCCCGCCGCGTGCCACGGGTTGGTCAGGGCGTCGGGGTCGATGCCCAGCTCCTCGCTGGCGTGGGCGCGCAGCGCGTCACGCGCCGTCAGCTGCTCCGCCGCCTCACGCGCCACCTTCTCCGACAGGCCGCGCTCCGCCAACAGCCCGGTCAGCTCGTCGAGTTCGGCCTCCGGCTGCTCCCGCAGCTCGCGGCGCTCCACGGCCAGCGCCGCCCGCTCCGAGTCGCGCTGGGTGGAGACCGACACGTACTCCCCCGTCGCCATCGACATCGACCCGGCCAACAGGCCCGCCAGACCCGCCGTCAGCAGCGTCCCGCGCGCGTCGGTGGCGCCGGCCACGCCGACCACCAGCCCCGCGGTGGAGACGATCCCGTCGTTGGCCCCGAGGACGGCCGCGCGCAGCCAGTTGAGGCGGGTCCCCAGGGCGTCGCCGTGGGGCTCGGCATGGGCGGTGGTGGAGTCGGTCACCCGGCGAGAGTCTCACCCGGTCCGTCACCGGCGCGACAGCGACCCGCACTTGACGGACCGCCCGGCGGCGGGGCGCGCGCCGCCACGGGGCCGCCCGGGCGACCACACTGTCAGTCGCGGCCCGTATTCTCTGTGACCATGCTCGACGACCAGACGACAGCGACAATGTGGCCGGCCGCCTACCCGCAGGGGTACGCGGTCGTCGACGTGGAGACCACCGGCCTCGCCCGCGACGACCGGATAGTGTCCGCCGCCGTCTACCGCCTGGACGTCCGGGGCGAGGTCGAGGACCACTGGTACACGCTCGTCAACCCGGAGCGCGATCCGGGACCCGTCTGGATCCACGGACTGACGAGCGACGTCCTGGAGAGCGCCCCGCTCTTCCCGGACATCGCCGCCGAGTTCGCCGAGCGCCTGGAGGGCCGGGTGCTGGTGGCGCACAACGCGATCTTCGACTGGTCGATGATCGCCCGGGAGTACGCCCGCGCGGGGAGCGCGGCGCCCACCCGGCAGCGGCTGTGCACGATCGCGCTGTCCAAGGAGCTGGCCCTGCCCCTGCCCAACCACAAACTGGAGTCGCTGGCCGCGCACTTCGGCGTGGTGCAGCAGCGCGCGCACCACGCGCTGGACGACGCGCGGGTGCTCGCCGAGGCGTTCCGGCCGAGCCTGCACGCGGCGGCGCGGGACGGCGTACGGCTGCCGCTCCTGGAATGCCTACCGCTCACGGAGTGGTCGGACACACCCGCGCGCCCCCGGATCGGCCACCAGTCGTCGTACCGTCCGGCGGCCCAGTCGACCTGGCGGCCCTCACGCAAGCGCCCGTCCTGCCCGTATCCGAACCCGGGGCGGTACGAGACGGGCAAGCCGCTCGTGCAGGGGATGCGCGTGGCGTTCTCGGGCGACACGTCCGTCGACCGGGAACTGCTGGAGGACCGGGCGGTGGAGGCGGGGCTGCACGTCGCGACGAGTGTGTCCCGGCTGACCAGTCTGCTGGTGACCAACGACCCGGAGTCCTCGACGTCCAAGACCGTCAAGGCGGTGTCGTACGGCACGCCGGTCGTCGACGAGGCGGCCTTCACCCAGCTGCTGCGGGACGTGGCGCCCGCCGGTGGCGCGGGGGCCGTCCCGGACGCCGCCGCTTCCCCGGACAGGTGACCGATTCGTACCCGCCGTCCGGCCCCCGGCCCCCGGCGGGTACCGTCGATGGCGTGTACCGCTTCCTGTTCACCCGGCAGTGGGTGATTCTCGCCCTGCTCTCGCTCGCGCTCATCCCGACGATGATCGAGCTGGGTTTCTGGCAGCTTCACCGGCACGAGCACAAGGTCGCCCAGAACACGCTGATCTCGGACAACCTCAAGGCGAAGCCCGTCCCGGTCACGGAGCTGACCTCGCCCGGGCACACCGTCCCGTACTCCGACTACTGGCGCCGGGTCACCGCCACGGGCCGCTTCGACACCGCCCACGAGGTGGTCGTCCGCCGCCGTACGTCCAGTGACGAGCAGGTCGGCTACCACGTGCTGATCCCGCTCATCCTCGACGACGGCCGCGCGCTGATCGTCAACCGGGGCTGGATCCCGTCCGGCGACGACCAGCGGGCCTTCCCGAAGATCCCGGCCCCGCCCTCGGGCGAGGTCACGATCACGGGCCGGCTCAAGGCCGACGAGACGACGAAGGGCAGCGGCATCCGCGACCTGCGGGACCTGCCGCCCCGCCAGGTCATGCTGATCAACAGCAAGGAGCAGGCCGCGTACCTGGACCGTACGGTCCTCGGCGGTTACGTCGAGCTGACCTCGCCGGTCCCGGCCGGCCGCTCCCCCCAGCAGATCCCGGACCCCGACGACGGTTCGATCGGCCCGCACATGGCGTACGCGGTCCAGTGGTGGCTGTTCGCCGCCGGGGTGCCGGTCGGCTTCGTGGTACTCGTACGCCGGGAGAAGCGCGACCGCGCGGCGGCGGCGGACTCCGACTCCGACGCGGAACAGCAGGACGCCCCCGAGCCGTCCCCGGCATCCGTCTGACCCGGTGAAGATCCGTCCGGCCCGTGAAGATCGTGCGGACAGGGCCTCCGGGCCGGGCCTAACCCCCCGTTGACGTGGGAACAGGCCCAGAGTGACTCCACGCATCGAGGACTACGCGCTCATCGGCGATCTCCAGACCGCCGCCCTGGTCGGCAGGAACGGCTCCATCGACTGGCTGTGCCTTCCTCGCTTCGACTCGGCGGCCTGCTTCGCGGCGCTGCTCGGCGACGAGGACAACGGCCACTGGCGGATCGCCCCCAAGGACGCCGGTGACAGCACCCGGCGTTCCTACGTGGACGACACGCTCGTCCTGGAATCCGTCTGGGAGACGCGTACCGGCTCGGTCAAGGTCACCGACTTCATGCCGCAGCGCGACACCGCACCCGACATCGTGCGGATCGTGGAGGGCCTCAGCGGCTCGGTGGAGATGCGGTCCACCCTGCGGCTGCGCTTCGACTACGGCTCGGTCGTGCCCTGGATGCGCCGCTCGGACGGCCACCGGGTCGCCGTCGCGGGCCCGGACTCCGTGTGGCTGCGCAGCGAGCCGCACGTCAAGACGTGGGGCCAGCACTTCACCACGTTCTCGTCGTTCACCGTCGGCGCCGGCGAGAAGGTGGCGTTCGTCCTCACCTGGCACCCCTCCCACAAGAAGCGCCCCGACCTGATCGATCCGTACGAGGCACTGGAACAGAGCCTGGACGGCTGGCGGGAGTGGTCCGCGCGCTGCCGGTACGACGGGCCGCACCGGGACGCCGTCATGCGCTCGCTCATCACGCTCAAGGCGCTCATCTACGCCCCGACGGGCGGGATCATCGCCGCGCCCACCACCTCCCTGCCCGAGGAGATCGGCGGGGTGCGGAACTGGGACTACCGCTACTGCTGGCTGCGCGACTCGACGCTGGTACTGGGCGCCCTGCTGTCGGCCGGCTACCTGGACGAGGCAGCGGCCTGGCGCGACTGGCTGCTGCGCGCGGTCGCCGGTGATCCGGCGGACCTCCAGATCATGTACGGGGTCGGGGGCGAGCGCCGGCTGCCGGAGACCGAACTGTCCTGGCTGCGGGGGTACGAGGGGTCCTCCCCCGTCCGTACCGGCAACGAGGCCGTCGAACAGCTCCAGCTCGACGTGTACGGCGAGGTCATGGACTCCCTCCACCTGGCGCGCGCCTCGGGTCTGCCCGCGACCTCGCACGCGTGGAAGCTCCAGCTCAGCCTGCTCGGCTTCCTGGAGTCGCGGTGGCGCGAACCGGACGAGGGGCTGTGGGAGGTGCGCGGCCCCCGCCGGCACTTCGTGCACTCGAAGGTGATGGCGTGGGTGGCCGCCGACCGTGCCGTACGGACCCTGGAGGACGACCCGTCGCTGCCCGGGGACGTGGCGCGGTGGCGGGCGATGCGGGACGAGGTGCACGACGAGGTCTGCGCGAAGGGGTACGACCCGGTACGGAACACCTTCACGCAGTCGTACGGCTCCGCGGAGCTGGACGCGGCGGCCCTGCTGATCCCCCAGGTGGGCTTCCTGCCGCCGGACGATCCCCGGGTCGTGGGCACGGTCGACGCGGTCAGGGAGGAGCTGATGCAGGGCGGGTTCGTCCGGCGTTACAGCACCGAGGGCCCGCTGGTGGACGGACTGCCGGGCGGCGAGGGCACGTTCCTCGTCTGCTCGTTCTGGCTGGCCGACGCGCTGCGGATGACCGGGCGGCACGACGAGGCGGAGGAGCTGTTCGCCCGGCTGCTGGAGCTGCGCAACGACGTGGGACTGCTGTCGGAGGAGTACGACCCGGTGGCGGGGCGCCAACTGGGCAACTTCCCGCAGGCGTTCAGCCACATCGGGCTGGTGGGCACCGCGGTGCTGCTGGCCAGGGGTGGCACGGCACGGTAGGGCGCATGGCTTCCGGGGCGCATGGCTTCCGGGGTACGGGTCTGACGCGGGTGCGAGACCTCCGCAGGGTGTCCTCAATCGCCGGACGGGCTCGACGGGGTGGCCCTGTTCAGCCCGTCCGGCGATGGAGGACACGGCGGAGCCGTCCGCGCCTCAAGGACTACGCCGACGCCGGGGACGTCCACGGGGTCGTTCCCTCCTGGTCCGGGTGGATCGGGGTGAAGCGGACCGGGAGGCGGGTCAGGGCGCGGAGGAAGCCCGTCGGGCGCCATACGATCTCCGCGGCGGGGACGGCCAGTTCCAGCGTCGGGAGCCACGACGTGAGCCGCTCCACGGCCGTCACCGCGATCTGCACGCTCGGATCCTTCGCCGGACAGGCGTGCGGCCCCGCCGAGAACGCCAGATGCGAACGGCCCCCGTTCCCCGCCTCTTCGGGCCGTTCGGGCGCCAGCCCGTCGTTGATCGCGGCGAAGGAGATCAGCACCAGGCTGTGCGCCGGGACCGGCACCCCCGCCAGCACGGTGTCCTGACGGGGGTAGTGGGCCCCGTAGTTGGCCACCGGCGCCTGCTTCCAGAGCACCACCCGCAGCGCGTCGTGGACGGTCAGGGCCCCGTCCGTCAGCGTGCTGTAGTACCGGTCGTCGGTCAGCATGCGGTGCAGGCTGTTGGCGATCAGCCCGCTGGTGGGCTCGTACGCCGCGCCCACGAAGAGCAGCAGCTCCTCCACGACCTCCTGCCGGGTGAGCCGCGCCGGATGCGACAGCAGCCAGGACGTCAGGTCCTGGCCCGGCTCGCGCACCCTCAGGTCGACCAGCTCGCCGATGTACCCGAGATAGGCGTCCCAGGCGACCTTGGCCTGCTCCTGGTGCGCGCTCGTGAACGCGGCGATCGAGGTGGCGAGCCGCGTGCTCTCCCGGTCGGGCACGCCGAACATCTCGTTGAACAGCAGGACCGGCAGCCCCATCGCGAACTCCGCGACCAGATCGCACTCCCCCCGCGCCGCGAACCCCTGGATGAGCCGGTCGGCGCTCCGCCGCACCATGCCGCGCAGCACGTGCGGCTCGAAGCGGCCGAGGCTGTCGGAGACCGCCCCCCGGTACCGGGCGTGTTCCTCGCCGTCGGTGAACATCGGGCTGCGCTGGTAGCCCAGCATGGACAGCAGCGGCGAGTCGGCGGGCATGTGGGACGTCTGCCAGGGGCGCGGGTCCTTGGACCAGAGGCCGGTGCCGTACAGGACCTCCAGGGCGGTGTCGAAGTCCGTCACCAGCATGGCCGGGACCCCGGGGGCGAACTCGACCGGCACCACCTTGCCCTCGCCGCGCAGCCGCCGGTAGATCCCGTAGGCGTCGGCGGCGAACTCGGGGCCGTACAGCCGGGGCAGGTCGGACGTCAGCGGGGTGGTCACACCATCTCCAGCGGGGACAGGACGTGTTGGGTCATCGTGATCAGTGCGTCCAGGCACGCGTCGCGGTCCCGGGCGTCGATGCCGACGACCGGGGTGCCCGGTGGCAGGTCGAGCGCCACGCGTACGTCGTCCGGCGAGTGGACCGGTGACGCGGGGAAGCGGTTGACGCCGACGACGTACGGCAGCCCCGCCGCCTCCACCATGTCCATCACCTCGAACGCGGCGTCCAGCCTGCCGGTGTCGACCAGCACCAGGATGCCCAGAGCGCCCCGGACGATGTCGTCCCACAGGACGCGGAACCGCTTCTGCCCGGGACTGCCGAACAGGTAGAGGACGAGGCGGTCGTCCAGCGTGAGCCGGCCGAAGTCGGTGCCGACCGTGGTGTGGGTCTTGGCGTCGACCCCGTCCAGGTCGTCGACCAGCGCGCCGGCCTGGGTCATCAGCTCTTCGGTGTGCCGGCTCTGGATCTCGGACACGGCACTGACGAAGGTCGTCTTGCCGACCGCGAACGGACCGGCCACCACCACCTTGAGCATCAGGGCGTTCTCGGGCAGGCGGGCCGGGGGCGGGCTGTGCGGGGCCTCACGGAGAGGACTTGGCCCGGCGAAGTCCATCGAGCACCTTTCTCAGCATCTCGGGGTCGTGCTGCGCCGCGATGGGCGCGGGCGGGCGGGCCTTGAGGCATCCCGCCGCGATGAGGTCGGCCAGCACGACCTTCGACAGCGAGACGGGCAGGCGCAGGTACGAGGCGGTCTCCACCAGGGACAGGGCACCGGCCCTGAGCAGCTCCATGGCCTCGCGCTGCTTGTCGCTCAGGCCGCGCGGGAGTTCGCCGCCGACGCGGTGGAGCAGGGTGATCCGTTCGAGCGCGCAGCGTTCGGCCCTGGCCCGGCCGCCGGTCTCGACGTAGGGCCGTACGAGCGGCCTCGACGCCCGTTCCGGAGTCATGACACCGCACCCACGGCGCCGCTCCCGTGCTGGCGTGCCGGGGTGCTCATGGCGCGGCCCAGCTTCTTCACCTGGACCTGTACCTCGTGCGCCACGACGCCCAGGTCGACGTCGGTGTCGGTGTAGACGGCGATCACCGCGTTCCGGCCGGCGCCGGTGAGGAACACGTAGCCGTGGTGGCCCTCGACGACCACCTGCCGTACGTCCTCCGGGCCGTCGGAGCCCGCGAAGGCGCCGAGGAGGCCGCGGGACGAGGAGATGATGCCGGCGAGCATCGCCGAGGCGCCCTCCGCGTCCACCCGGGGCAGGTTCGTGGAGCGCCCCTGCACCAGGCCGTCGGAGGCGAGGACCACACCGTGCCGTACGTGCGGGATGTCCATCAGCGGTTCGAGCACCCACGACATCGGTTCGTCCGTCGTCCGGAGCTTCGGCTCACGGCGTCCATCGATCATCATGGCTGTCCTTCTTCGGAGGGGTGGTCGGGCTGGTCCGGGGCGGCGCGGCCGGCCGCCGTGCCGGACTGGACCGCGGCCCACCGGCTCTGGTTCTCCGCCGGGCTGGGATCCGGCACACCGGGCGCGTCGGGGACGCCGGCCGCGCCGGCCGCCCGGGCGCGCATCCCCCTGCGCTGGGGCAGACCGCCCGGACCCGTGGCGGGGGTGTACGCGGAAACATGCACGGGAAGCGGCTCCTCGTCGCCCAGGATCGGAACGCGGGGGGAGGGCACGTTCGGTGACACCGTGCTCGGCGCCACCGAGTCCTCCTTGACCATGATCAGCAGTGACTCCGGTACGAGGACGGCGGCGCGCAGCCCGTTGCTGTACGGGGCCCGCTCCAGGACGGTGCGCAGGCCGTACTGCCGGGCGATGGCACCGGCCACCGGCAGGCCGATGCCGGGCGGTTCGCCCTCCAGCTCGGTGAAGAGCAGCGCCAGGTCACCGGCGGCGAGCCCGTTCGCCCGGGCCAGCTCGTCCGCCTCCATGCCCAGTCCCCAGTCGGTGATGAAGAAGGTGCAGCCGCTCGCGCCGTGTTTCACCTCCACCTCGATGTCGATGTTGCTCGGGGAGTGGCTGAGCGCGTTGTCGAGCAGTTCGGCGAGGACCATGGCCAGCGGTTCGACGGCGCGGGCCACCACCCCGAGCCGGCCGCGGACGTGGTAGCTGGGCGGCGCGATCCGCTGGTAGCCGACCACCCGCCCGGCAGCGCTCTTGACGATGCCCTGCACCGGCGAGTCCCCCCGGGCCAGCCCCGGCCACCTCCCGCACATCACGGCGAGGCCCTGGACGAGCCGGAGGTTCAGCTCGTTGAGCTCGTCCAGGCGCACCAGGTCCTCGGCCACGTCCGGATGGTCGTACCGCTCCTGCATGCGCTGGAGGAAGGTCTGCTGCCGGTAGTGGAGCGCCTGGAGCTTGCCCATGACGCCGCGCATCACAGCCTTGGCCGCGTCGTCGCCCCGTACCCGCTCGTCCACGACCAGTTGCCGCACCTGGGCGAGCACCTGACCGAGCGACACGTCCACCTCGGTGCCGGCCAGCTGTTCGTCGCGCAGCCCGGGGACCACCACATGGGGGTGCGCGGTGGCCATCGCCAGCTCGGGCAGCCGGGTGGCGGCCGTGTGGCGCACCTCGGCGACGACCGACCGCAGCAGGTCGTCCTTCCCGGCCAGTTCCGCGCCCAGCCGGGCGATCTCGCCCTCCAGCGCGGCCACCCGGTCCTGCTGGAGCCTCTCGCCGTACGCCAGCCGCGCGTCGAACACGGACTGCGCCTCGGCCAGGGCGCTCTCGGCCCGCCGTTTCTGCCGCCACCACGGAACGGGCATCACTCACACCGCCGTGGACCGGCAGTGGCACCACTTGCCATAGCTGTAACCCCGTCACATCACTGTCGTCGCCGTTTCCCTGTTGTCACACGGACCACCGCCGCCGCACGGATCACCGGCCGAAACGGGCCACGGAGAATCCGGCCGCCGCTCCGGGCCGCCGTATAGCCCTATCGGTGATCCAGGGGACCAGTCAACGGGAGAATCAGAAACCATGGGACGAATGGTGCCAGAGAGACGCCAGATGCGTTACCGGTCGATCACTCTCCGTCAATTCACTCTCTCGGGGCGATGCTTGGCGGCCCGCAGTCTGACCTCGGCCGGCAGCGCCTCCAGCCCCGCCGAGCCGCGCGCGTGGGCCAGCGCCTCGCCCGTCAGGCGGTTCATGGCCCCGCCGGGATCGGCGTGCGGTTCCAGCAGGAGCTGGACCCGCGCGGCGGGCGCCGTACGACGGCCCGTCAACCTGGCGCGCGCACGAGCCACCCCATCGAGGGACCCCGCCTCGCTCTCCAACACCCCTTCGAGCGCCCGCCCGCGCAGCAGCGCGCCTTCACCGTCGCCGCTGTCGACGAGGATTTCGGCCAGCCGCGCCCGCCGGAACTGCGCCAGCAGCCAGCACAGGGTGAGGACCACGATGACCGCGAGGGCGGCGATGATCACCGGCCACCACCAGCCGTCGTCGCGGTAGCGCTGCCGGTTGTGCCGGGTCAGCAGGACGTCGTGCGGTCCGCTGTACGGCCACCAGCCGGGCACCGACCAGCCCTGCCCCTGGGCGACCACCACACCCCCGGCGAGGAGCAGCACCAGACCGAGCAGACCGAGCAGGACGCGGTTGACGATCCGGAACACCCCGCCGGTACGGCCGGGCCTGGACGCGCCCCCGTGGCCGTGGCCGGCCTTCCTCTCGCTCTGTTCGTGCTTCGCCTTCTTGGCCTGCCGCGCCCGCCACTGCTTCTGTTCCTTCTGCTCCTTCTTCTCCTGACGGTCCGTCCCGCGCTTCTCGCCGCGCCGGCTCATCCGGTCACCCCTTCTTCTTGGGCCTGCGGACCCGTACCGACAGGGCCAGCGGCCTGGCCAGACCCAGGTCCCCCAGGCCCGCGCCGAGGGCGCTGTCCAGATCGGCCCGTACGTCGTCCAGTTCACGGAAGTGGGCCAGCGCCCGGACCCGTGCCTTGCGCCGGCGCACCCGGACCCGCGCGGACCGCACGCCCGAGACCTCCAGGGCCCGGTCGCGCAGCACCAGCGCGGCGGCGGACCGGTCGATCCCGGCCCGTACGTGGGCGAACTCGCGGCGCATCGGCAGCAGGGCGCGGAGTCCCGGGGTGAGGGCGAGGAGGATCAGCCAGACACCGAGTGCCATCGCCACGCAGGCGGAGAGCATGAGCCACGTCTCGTCGAGCGGCTGTTCGGCCAGTTCCTCGGCCAGTCTGCGGCGCCAGTACATCGCGTGGTGCCCGGCCCGTACCGCCGCGACGTCGTACAGCACCAGCCCGGCGGCGCCCAGGATGATCGCGGCGGCCACGGCGGCGGGGATCCGGCGCGCGGACCAGAAGCGGCCCGCCCTGCCGCCGGAGACGGTGGCGCCGTCCGGCGAGGGGGGACGCGGT
>NZ_WWJY01000180.1 GCF_009865405.1 Streptomyces sp. SID3212
ACACCCGCACCCGCCCCCGCACCGCACGCCCGCTTCCTGGTGGCGGTGCTCGCCTTCTGCGGTGTGGTCGTCGCCGTCATGCAGACGCTGGTCGTGCCGCTGCTGCCGCACATCCCCCAGCTCACCGGCGCCACCCCGACGGCCGCCAGCTGGCTGGTCACCGTCACCCTGCTCACCGGGGCCGTCTGCACCCCCGTGCTCGGGCGCGTCGGCGACATGTACGGCAAGCGGCGGGTGCTCCTCGCCTCCCTCGGGGTGCTGGTGGCCGGATCCGTCCTGTGCGCGATCAGCTCCCAGATCGCCGTGCTCATCGCGGGCCGCGCCCTCCAGGGCGCGGCGCTCGCGGTCGTCCCGCTCGGCATCAGCATCATGCGCGACGAGCTGCCGCCCGTGCGGGTCCTGCCCTCGATCGGGCTGATGAGTTCGACGCTCGGCATCGGCGCGGCCATCGGTCTGCCGGTCGCCGCGCTGGTGGTGGAGCACTACGACTGGCACAGCATGTTCTGGGCGTCGGCCGGGCTGGGCCTGCTGGACATGGTGCTCGTCCTGCTCGTCGTACCGGAATCACCGGTGCGCTCGCGCGGGCGCTTCGACGCGCTCGGGGCGCTGGGGCTGTCCGCCGCCCTGGTGAGCCTGCTGCTCGCGGTCACCCAGGGCGGCTCATGGGGCTGGACGTCCGTCCGCACGCTGGGCCTGCTCGTCCTCGCGGTCCTGATCGGACTGGTCTGGGGCGCGTACGAACTCCGTGCCACCAGCCCCATGGTCGACCTGCGGGTGTCCTCGAAGCCCGCCGTCCTGCTGACGAACATCGCCGCCCTCCTGATCGGCTTCGCCTTCTACGCCAACTCCCTGTCCACCGCGCAGATGGTGCAGGAGCCGAAGAGCACCGGGTACGGTCTCGGCGCGTCGATCGTCGTCAGCGGGCTGTGCCTGCTGCCCGGCGGGCTCGCGATGGTCGCCCTGTCCCCGGTGTCGGCGCGGATCTCCGCGAAGTACGGGCCCAAGACGGCTCTGGCGCTCGCCGCCGCGATCCTGGCGGTCGGCTATGTGGTGCGGTTCTTCACCAGCCACCACCTCTGGACGATCATCCTCGGCGCGACCGTCGTCTCGGCGGGGACGGCCATCGCCTACTCGGCGCTGCCCGCTCTCGTGATGCGCGCGGTGCCGGTGAGCGAGACGGGCGCGGCGAACGGGCTCAACACCCTGATGCGGTCGGTCGGGCAGGCGTTCTGCAGCGCGGTGGTCGCGGCGGTGCTGGCCAACGTCACCTTCCAGGCGGCCGGGCGGACCGCCCCCACCCTCCACGCGTATCTGCTCGTCTTCCTCATCGCGGCGGGCGCTGCGCTCCTCGCGCTGGCCGTCACCCTGTGTCTGCCGCGTCAACGCCCTGCGGCCACCGGTACCGTCGGGCGGGACAGGGCGGCCCAGGGCGGACACCCGCCGACGTCGCTCGCCCAGGAGGGCGCATGAACGGGCAGCAGACCGACCACGTCACCGGCGGCACCACCGCTCAGGGCGGCACCGGTGAAGGCGGTGGTACGGCGGGTGGGGGCGCCGATACGGGAACGGGCCGCCAGGCGATCCTGCGCGCCGCCCGGCGCGCGTTCGCCTTCCGCCCCTACGCCGAGGTGACCCTGCGGGCGATCGCCGCCGACGCGGGGGTGAGCCCCTCCCTGATCGTCAAGCACTTCGGCACGAAGGAGCGGCTGTTCAACACCGTCGCCGACTTCGGCCCGGCGGCCGACGCCCTGCTGGCCGCACCGCCCGCCTCCCTCGGCCGTCACCTGGTACTGGCCCTGCTGAGCAGCCGCCGTGAGCAGCAGTCCGACCCCCTGCTGCGGGTGGTGTTCTCGCTGGGCAAGGACGACGAACGGACACTGCTGCGGGAGCGTTTCGACGCCCAGTTCACCCGGCGGCTGGCCGCGCTGCTGCCCGGCCCCGAGGCCGGCCTCCGCGCCGAACTGATCGCCGCCCAGGTCCTCGGCCTGGGGGTGACACTCAGCCTGTACCGCACGGGCGCGGCGGGACAGGCCACCGACGAGCGGCTGGCGGACCTCTACGCACCGGGCCTCCAGCGCCTCATCACCCCCGCGTGACGGGGTGAGGGCGGCACCCGCGACGCGGGTGCCGCTCTCACTCGGCTGGTACGTCCCCGGCGCCGAGGCGTCGGAAGAGGCTCCCCGAATCCACCGGGAAGTCCGGCGGCCGGGGCCCGCCGCCCGCTCAGCGTCTCAGCACCAGCTCGGTGTTGCGGTCCGTGGAGGTGCCCGCGCCGGCCTTGCCCGCGCCCGGTGCGTTGAACGAGAACTCCCGGTACAGGGACGCGAGTCCGGTCTGCGAGAGGTCGTGGAAGTCGGTGCGGTGCGGGGCCGACGACTCGATGAGCGTGGTGAACAGGGAGAGGGTGCCGTCGTTGTTGTCGGCGATCTCGATCACCCGGGCGAGCTGCGGGAAGTCGATGTGCGAGGCGGTGGAGACCTCCCAGAAACTCCCGTGTGCCAGCACCGAGTTGCGGTGGCTGTGCCCGTTGACCCAGGCCAGCACAGAGCGGTGCTTCTTGAGCAGCGCGACCACCTCGTCACCGGAGTGCCGGGCCTCGCCGGGCTTCGCGGGGTCGCGGTGGGTGTTGGTCATCGTCCAGCTGTTGTGGTGGCTGAAGACGACGACGTACTGGTCCTTGTGGGCGACGAGGGTGCGTTCCAGCCACCTCAGTTGTTCCGTGCCGAGCGACCCGAGGAAGTGGCCTCCCCGGTCCGTGGTGTCCAGGCTGATGCCGGTGACGTTCCCGCCCATGGGGAAGGTGTAGTAGAGCGTGTCGCTGTCGAGGTTGTCCGCCGTGTAGCCGTGTCCCGCCGGACCCGCCCCCGCGCGCGCCGGGTCGAGGTGCGCGGTGAGGTACTCACGCGGGCCGAAGGGTGCCCGGCCCGGATCGGGCGTGATCGCGCGCATCGACCGGGTGGAGGCCCGCAGCAGGTCGACCAGGCCGCCGCCGGCCGGGCGGCTGCCGCTCTTCAAGGTCTGCCGGAGGGTGGCCGCCGCGCTGTCGGAGATGCCGTACAGCTTCCTCCCCCCGATCGCGAAGTCCGCGAGGAAGCCGCTCCGGTCGGCCATGGCGCCGCTCGCCAGCGTGTCGTGGTTGCCGACGGTCGAGAACCACGGCATCCGCAGCCCGGGGCTGTTGACCGGGCGGACCGCCGCCGCGAGGAACCCCTCGATCCGGGGGTAGCCGAGCTTCTTGTCCGTGTCCGGGCGGGTGTCCTCCGGGTGCCAGAACAGCCGCTCACCGGAGTTCTGGGCACCCTCGTACCGCCGGGGGTCACCGGTGTTCGGGGTGACCCGGCCGCCGCTCATCACTGTCAGGAACCAGTCCAGCTCCGCCAGGGAGTTGTTGTCGGTGTTGTCGCCGGTCGTCACCGCGAACGAGAGCGGGGCGCCGGTGGCGGGCCCGTTCCGCAGGGCGTTGATCTGCTCGACCAGCGCGACCGCGCCCGGCACGGTCAGGGCCTCCTGGGGGCGCCACGACGACAGGTCCATGGAGCGCAGGTACTCGGTGCGCACCGGGTGCTGGACGTCCACCAGGTGCAGGTCCGTGAGCTGGACGAACGAGCTGAGAACCGTACGCCGTCCCTCGCGGCCCGACCGGGGAGCGGCGAGGTCGTCCCGTACGACCCTGCGCCAGCCCGGCCCGTCGCCCAGGCGGCGGTACGGCGCGGACGCGCCGCGCGGCGAGGCCACCGTGTCGAGGGTGGTGCGGGCGGGGAGGGGGCGCGGGGAGACGGGGACGGGG
>NZ_WWJY01000181.1 GCF_009865405.1 Streptomyces sp. SID3212
ATCAAGCCCGTCCGGCGATTGAGGACAAAGGCCCACCGGGCCGCACCCGGTCGTCGCGACGGTCAGCCCTCGACCGGCACCCCCGAAGCGATGGGCCCCGCAGAGGCCACCCGCTCCACCTCCCGCCCGGAACCAGGCCCCCCAGCCGGAGGCGTCACCGCGTCGGGCAGCAGCTCAAGCACCGCCCGCCGGTGCCCCTCGCTCGTCGCGTCGTCGTACGGATCCGGCGTCGCCGGCACCTGGAGCCTCAGCACCGGACCCGTACCGAGGCGTGCGTACCCCCGGCCCGGCGGGACGTCCGGCGTGGGCGTCGTGTGCGGCGGAGCCCCGAGCACCGCCTCCACCTGCGCCGCCGCCACCGGCCCCAGGACGACCCGGGCGCGCGTGTGCGACCGTACGGCGTCACCCAGCGCGTCCAGGCTGTCGAGCTGCTCCGCGACGACCACCGTCACCCCCGCGGCCCGCCCGTGCCGCAGCGGGATCTGGAGGTGCTCCTGCGGATCGGGCCGCCCGCCCGCCGCCGCCAGCTGCCCGAAGACACTCGGCCGGTCCACGAAGATCCACAGCGGGCACTTCACGTCGTCGGGCGTGGGATGCCCGGACTGCCGTGCCCGATTCGCCGCGATCAGCCGCCGCTCCGTCTCGTGCGAGGCCCATTCGAGGCTGGACAGCGCGCCGGACAGGGAGGACTCCACCGACAGCACCCCCCGGCGCCCCGAGAGGAACGCGAACTCACCCGTCGCGCTGCCCTCCACGATCAGCACGTCGCCGTGCTGGAGCGCCTGGAGCGCGAGCGAGCGCAGCAGGCTCGTGGCGCCGCTGCCCGGCTGGCCGGCCACCAGCAGGTGCGGCTCCGTGGAGCGCGGACCCGTACGCCACACCACCGGCGGCGCGTCGTGGGTCTCGTCGCCCGCCAGGACCGGCACGGTGCGCTGCACCGCGTCGTCGTCGGTGAAGCCGAGCACCGTCTCACCGGGGACGGTGACAAAACGCTGCGCGGCGATGGCGGTGGGGAGGGCGGCGAGGACGGTCAGCGTCAGCTGGTTGCCCTCCTCGTCCCAGTCGAAGAGGTATTCGCGCCCGCGCCCCGACTTGGCATGCAGGAGCTGCTCGATCCGGGCGCGGGCGGCCGGCTCACCGTCGGTGAAGTACGGGGGGTACTTCATCCGCAGCCTGGTGAGCCGTCCGTCACCGTCGAACGTGAACTCGTCGAACGCCGACTCCCACTCCCCGCCGTGGGAGAAGAGCGGACTGGGGTCCTCCGGTACGGAGAAGTAGGGCACCAGCGCCTCGTAGAGGGACCGGAGCCGCTCCGTCTCCGCCTCGTCGGGCCCCGTCCGCTTCGGCGTACGGTCCCGTCCCTTCCAGGCGGCCGCGGCCATCACCGAGATGAGGGCCAGCAGAGGCCCGTACGGGACGAGCGCGACCACCAGCCCGCAGGCCGCCACCAGGAACAGCGCGGGACCGCGCCGCTCCCTGGGGGTGCCGGCCCACTTCTGGCGCCCGGTGGCGGCCAGCACCCGCAGACCACGGGTGATCGTGATCAGCGGATGGAGAACATCCGTGGCGCCGTCGGCGGCCGTGCGGGCCATCTCGCGGCTGCGAGCGAGCTGGGCACTGCCGCTGCTCAGAATGCGGGGGAGCGGTCGCCGGGCCACGTCTGTCTCCTGAGGGGATGCGGGAAGGGAGGGAGGCGGGGGTCAGAACTTGATCCCGCCCAGCAGACCGGCGAGGGAGGCCCCGCCGGCCGTGATGCTCGGAGCGATGGCGGTGCCCGCGAGGTAGAAACCGAAGAGGGCGCTCACAAACGCGTGGGACGCCTTGAGGCCGTCCTTCCTGAAGAAGAGGAAGACGATGATTCCGAGCAGCACGACACCTGAGATGGACAGGATCATGAGGATTCTCCTGGTTGAGGGGACAGTCACCATGAGTTCTTCCAGGATCACCGAAAGTATCTATGCGACAAAAGGTGCAAATGAGTGAAATATTTGGTATTTCACTGCACTGGCCCACATCGGGACCCCGCCCGGGTGGCGGACCGCCCGACCTTGCCGCTGAGCAGTACCCTTTCGTTCACCCGGACGGCTGCGCACGCCGTCCGCCCCAGGTCAACGGCGTGAAAGGCGGTTCACCGATGAGCGAGGCCCACGATCCGGCGGTGGTGGAGCTGGCGACGAGGATCTTCGAGCACGCCCGGCGGGGTGAGGGCGACGCCCTCGCCGCGTTCGTGGACGCCGGAGTGTCGCCGAACCTCTCCAACGACCGGGGCGACTCCCTCGTCATGCTCGCCGCTTATCACGGCCACGCCCCCGCCGTGGAACTCCTGCTCGCGCGTGGCGCGGACCCGGACCGCCCCAACGACCGCGGCCAGACCCCGCTCGCCGGCGCCGTCTTCAAGGGCGAGGACGCGGTGATCCGCGCCCTGCTGGCCGGCGGCGCCGATCCGGCGGGCGGCACCCCCTCCGCCGTGGATACCGCCCGGATGTTCGGGAAGACGGACCTCCTGGAACTCTTCGGAGCCCAGTGAGGCGGGACGGTCCCGCCGCGTGAGGCGGGACGCTCCGTAGGACGGGCGCGGGAACGGGCGGGAGGCGAAATGTGGTCGCGGAGGCGAAATGGCTGGGTCATCATGACGTCGAGCCCTGTACGGGTCCCCGACGAGAGGCAGAGGAAGATGGTCCACACCAAGCGACAGACGACGGTCGGCCGAACTTGTTGCCGCGCGGCCTAGGTATCCATACCCCCCGGTTGCGTCGACAGCTTGAGTGAGGCTTTCCCCATGTTCGATCCAGTCATAGCGCCGAGCGGCACACTGCTCGGCCTGTTGCAGAGGGGCCGCGGCGACGGCACGCTGCACGCGCTCGCCGCGCCCCGCGCGGAAGCGCTCGCCGCCCTCAACCACTGCGTGCTGACCGACCCGCGCCACGACTGGCAGGTCGAGAACCGCTCGCTGTACTACGCACGCCTCTACCTGGATCTCCACGGCGGTCTTGACGCCATCGACCACCATCTCTTCCGGGCAGAGGACCACTTCGACACCGAGGAGTCCAGGACCGGGCTCTCCCTCGCCGTCCTGGGGCACCTCGCCTCGTACGGCAGGCGCGACGCCCTGGACCTCCTCAGGCGCTACGCCGCGACCGGCTCCAACTGGGCCTGGGCCCTGGACGAGCTGGCGCTGCGCGACGACGACACGGGACTGCGCTCCCTCGCGCTGCCCGTGCTCGCCCGCTTCCCGGCCACCCCGGAGGGCGAGGCCGAACTGGCCTCGGCCGTACGGGACGCCTTCGAACCCCGCCCCTGGCGGCTCTGGGCCGACGACCCGCGTGCTGCGGTCGGCGGCCGGATCAGGGCCGCGGGCGAACAGGGCTCGTTCGACCGCTGGCAGCGCCAGATGCGGCCGAGCGGACCACGGCCGGGCTGGAGCGTCCAGGCCGTCTTCGACTGGGCGCAACAGGCCCTCGACCGGGGCACGCCCCTCCATGTGCCCGCCGCGCGCTGCCTCACGGCGGTCGCGGGGCCCGACGACCGGCAGGCGATCGTCGAGGCCGCGCGCAACGGACCCGACGCGGCCCGGTGCGCCTCGCTCCACTACCTCGCCGAGATCCGCGACCCGGTGGTCCTCGACCTGATCGAGGCCGCCGCGTCGAGTGCGGACCGTACGGTCGCGGAGGCCTCGGTCGCCGCGTTCGAGCGGATGTGCGGCGAGGACGCCGTCGACCGGGCCCGGGGCTGGATCCACCGGCCCGACGCCCTCGGCGCCTCCGCCGCCGGGGTGCTCGCAGGCCGGGGCGGCACGCAGGACACCCAGCTGGTCCTCGGCGCGCTGCGCGAGACCGTACGGTCGGAGGGGCCCGACGCGCCCCTGCTGTGGACCCTCGTCGACGGGGCGGGACGGCTCGGCATCGTCTGCGCCGCTCCCGTCCTGCGCCACGTCTACCGTGAGACCGCCTCCTCCCAGCTGCGCGGACGCGCGGCGAGGGCACTGGCCGCCACCGACCCCTCGTACGCCACCGGATTCGCCGTCGAATGCCTGTGGGACTGCGAGGAGACCACCCGGGAGGTCGCCGCGCTGCACGCGGAGACCGCCGACGTACGGGTCGCGGAGCGGCTGCGGAGGCTGGCCGCGGATCCGGCCGAGGAGGCCGAGGTGCAGACCGCCGTGCGGAGCAGGATCGGCCCCGACGCCGCCGCTCTGTGACGCCGGACGCTCATGACCTCGGAATGACCTCAGGGGTGTGAGCGTCCGGCGGAGCGCCGAGTCGGTGCCCCCGGTCGGGGCGCGCACGACGCTGTGTGCGTTCCACGTGTGTTTCCGTACGACGTCCGAGGCCGCGGCGCCTTCCGGGACACCCCGGAGTCCAATGCTCATGGGGCGTTCGTCGGGCGGAAAGATCCACGTTGGCAGGGACACGTCCGGCAGGACGACAACACGAGCATGCGTGTCGTCATTGTCACCGAGTCCTACCCGCCCGACGTCAACGGCGTGGCCCACTGCGCCCTCCAGACCGCCCGGCACCTCGCCGCGCGCGGTCACGACCCGCTCGTCATCGCCCCGGCCGTCGCCGGCGACGACGAGATCGACTCACCGTGCCCCGTGGTACGCGTGCCCTCACTCCCGCTCCCCGGCTACCCGCAGGTCCGGGTGGCACTCCCCAGCCGGCGGGTGGCCGCGACGATCGCCGCGCACCGCGCCGACCTCGTCCATCTCGCGGGCCCCTTCGTGCTCGGGGTGCGCGGCATGTCGGCCGCCACCCGGCTCGGCGTTCCCGCCGTCGCCGTCTACCAGACCGACCTCGCCGGGTACGCCAGGACGTACGTCGGCGCGGGCGAGGCAGCCGCCTGGCGGCGCATCCGCGCCGTCCACACCGCCGCCGACCGCACCCTCGCGCCCTCCAGCGCCGCCGTCAGCGATCTCGCCGCCCACGGCATCCCCCGGGTCAGCCTCTGGCCGCGCGGGGTGGACACCGTACGGTTCCGGCCGGAGCTGCGCGACGAGGCGCTGCGGCGGCGGTTCGCGCCGAACGGTGAGCTGATCGTCGGTTACGTCGGCCGCCTGGCGCCCGAGAAGCACGTGGAACTCCTCGCGGGCGTCTGCGCGCTGCCGGGCGTCCGGGTGGTGATCGTCGGGGACGGCCCCAGCGAGGCGTCCCTGCGGTCCGTGCTGCCCGGCGCGCTCTTCCTGGGCCGTACCACCGGCGACGAACTGGCCAGGACCTTCGCGTCCTTCGACGTCTTCGCGCACACCGGCCCGTACGAAACGTTCTGCCAGACCGTGCAGGAGGCCATGGCCAGCGGGGTGCCGGTGATCGCGCCGGCGGCGGGCGGACCGCTCGACCTCGTCGACCACGGCCGTACGGGGACGCTCGTGACGCCCCTCGACACCGACGCCATGACCCGGGCCGTCGAGGACCTCGCCCACGCGCCGGTCCTGCGCGCCTCCTACGGACAGGTGGCGCGGGCCACCGTCGAGGGGCGTACCTGGGCGGTGGTCGGGGACCAGCTGATCGACCACTACGCGGACGTCCTGGGCGCCCGCACGGCGGTGGTCGCGTGAACGCGGCGGGTTCTTCTTCGTCTTCTTCGTCCTCTTCGTCCGCGGTGTCTGCCTCTGCCTCTGTAGGAGGCGGCGGCCTGCGGATCGTACGGCTGGCCAACTTCGTCACCCCGGCCTCCGGTGGCCTGCGCACCGCGCTCCAGGAGCTGGGCAGCGGCTACCTGGCGGCCGGGCACGAACCGGTGCTGATCGTGCCGGGGGAGCGGGAGACCGACGAGCACACCGCACAGGGACGGGTGATCACCCTGCCGGGCCCGGTACTGCCCGGCACCGGCGGCTACCGCGTCCTGACCGCGCGGCGGCGGCTGCGGGAGGTGCTCGAACAGCTCCGCCCCGACCGGCTGGAGGTGTCCGACAGGACCACCCTGCGCTGGACCGGGGAGTGGGCGCGCCGCCACCGCGTGCCGTCCGTGATGGTCTCCCACGAGACCGCCGACGGGGTGCTCCGGACCTGGGGCGTGCCCGGGGCGGCGGCGGGGCGGACGGCCGACCGGATCAACCTGCGCAGCGCGTGGGCGTACTCCCGGATCGTCTGCACCACGGAGTGGTCGGAGCGCGAGTTCCTGCGCATCGGCGCGCGGAACGTGGTGCGGGCGCCGCTGGGGGTGGACCTGGTGCGCTGCCGGCCGGAGCGCCGCGACCTGGCGCTGCGGGAGCGGTACGCGCGCGGGGCGGACGTCCTGCTGCTCCTCGGGTCCCGCCTGTCGGTGGAGAAGCGGCCCGGTACGGCGCTGGACGCGCTGGCCGAGCTGCGGGCGCGGGGGGTGCGGGGGGTGCTGGTCGTGGCGGGCGAGGGCCCGCTGCGGGCCGGACTGGTCCGCAGGGCGCAGGCGCAGCGGCTGCCCGCGCTGTTCCTGGGCCACGTACGGGACCGGGCCGCCATGGCGGATCTCCAGGCGGCGGCGGACATCTGCCTGGCGCCGGGGCCCGCCGAGACGTTCGGGCTCTCGGCCCTGGAGGCGCTGGCCTGCGGCACACCGGTGGTCGCGAGCGCGTCGTCGGCGCTGCCCGAGGTCATCGGCGACGCGGGCAGGTCGGCGGCGGACACGGGCGCGGCCTTCGCCGACGCCGTACAGGCACTCCTGACCCGCCCGGAGCCGGAGCGCCGCACGGCGGCGAGAACGAGGGCGGAGTTGTTCGGCTGGGACCGCTCGGTGAAGGCGTTCCTGGCGGCCCACGACGCCGGGACACCGCGCCCGGCGGAACGTCTGCCGGATCCGGTGTCCACCGCACCCCCACTCCACCACCCGGACGGGGCGCCGCGGTGAGCGGGGCGCGGAGACCCGTGACGCGGGAGACCCCGGGCGGGCAGCCGGGCACGGCACCGGCGGTACGCGACGACACGGTGACCGCCGGCGTGCCCGCCCCCACGAAGACGCAGCAGCGGCCGAGAACCCCGGTGGCCACGGGCGCACTCCCCGGCGCAGCTGCGGCCCAGCTTCCGGC
>NZ_WWJY01000182.1 GCF_009865405.1 Streptomyces sp. SID3212
GGCCGCCGGCGACGTCGGCGCGCCCGCGGAGGCGCTGCCGGCTCCGGCGAGGAGGCTGACGCCGAGAGCGGCGGTACACGCGGCGGCGACGAGCGCCCGGAACCGGGTGCGTGAACGGTGAAGTGTGAGCACGAAGTCTCCTCGTGGGGGAGGACGTACGGGTGGGGGAGTGGCCGGACGGGACGGAGCGGTGGAAGGGCGGCCGGCCACGGTCCGGATGTGACATGAACACCGAACCCGTTCCGGGTGGACGTTAGAAGGACTAGACCACTGCGGTCAATGGTGCGGACCAACTCGGCCGCGCCGTAAGGGGACGAAGGGGACGGGCCGGGCGCCGGAGCGTGATCGGCGGCGCGCGGGGCGGGCGGATCCGCCCCGGTGACGGGGGGCCGCCGATCGGGCATACTCAACGCGCCACAACCGCTGGTCAGCCCCTTCCGCGATCCGGGAAGGCAGCATCGGTTGGGCAGTACGCGTCCGGGGGCACCCCGGACCTCAGCCGGCGGCGCCGCCCCACCCCGCGCGCGACCGCCGCAGTGTCCCGACAGGGAGGAGAGCGCCGCCATGCCCGACCGCGTCCCGCAGCCGGTGGAACGTCACCTGCCCACCGAGGAGTCCGAGGATCTTCTCGCGCTCGTACGCGACATCGCACAGCGGGAGATCGTTCCCGCCGCTGCCGAGGAGGAGGAGGCGGGACACTTCCCGCGCCGGCTCTTCACCCTGCTCTCCGAGTCGGGCCTGCTCGGCCTGCCGTACGACTCCGCCGTCGGCGGCGGGGACCAGCCGTACGAGGTCTACCTCCAGGTCCTCGAAGAACTCGCCGCCGCCCGCCTCACCGTCGGCCTCGGCGTCAGCGTCCACTCCCTGGCCTCCTACGCGCTCGCCGCGTTCGGCGGCAAGGAGCAGCAGGCCGAACACCTCCCCGCGATGCTGGGCGGCGGTCTGCTGGGCGCCTACTGCCTCTCCGAGCCCGCCTCGGGCTCCGACGCCGCCTCGCTGCGGACGCGCGCGGTCAGGGACGGCGACGACTGGGTCATCACCGGCACCAAGGCCTGGATCACCCACGGAGGGATCGCGGACTTCTGCACCGTCCTGGCCAGGACCGGCGGCGACGGCGCGCGGGGCATCACGGCCTTCCTCGTGCCGGGTGACGCCCCCGGCCTGCACGCCGCCGCCCCGGAGAAGAAGATGGGCATGAAGGGCTCGCCCACCGCCCAACTCCACTTCGACGGCGTACGGGTGGCGGACGACCGGCGCATCGGCGAGGAGGGGCAGGGCTTCGCGATCGCGCTCGCCTCGCTCGACTCGGGACGCCTCGGCATCGCCGCGTGCGCCGTCGGCCTCGCGCAGGCGGCGCTGGACGAGGCCACGGCGTACGCGACCGGCAGACAGCAGTTCGGCCGCCCCATCGCGGACTTCCAGGGCCTGCGCTTCCTGATCGCGGACATGGCGACCCAGATCGAGGCGGGCCGCGCGCTCTACCTCGCCGCCGCGCGGCTGCGCGACGCCGGGCTGCCGTTCTCCCGGCAGGCCGCCATGGCGAAGCTGTTCTGCACGGACGCGGCCATGCGCGTCACCACCGACGCCGTCCAGGTCCTCGGCGGCTACGGCTACACGGCGGACTTCCCCGTCGAGCGCTACATGCGCGAGGCGAAGGTGCTCCAGATCGTGGAGGGCACCAACCAGATCCAGCGGATGGTGATCGCCCGTCAACTGCTGGGCCCGGAAACCCGCTAGGGCGTGTCCTGGGCCGGACGCGGACCCGCACCACGACGAACACGTCGTCATGGTGCGGGGGTTGACCTACGTACGGTACGGCTCCGCGCTCACGCGGCGCGGGAGGCCTGACGCGCCGCCGGGAACGACTTGAACGGCCGCGAGCCCGGGCCGCCGACGTGCGAGAAGGGCTGCGTCCGCCAGTCGAGTCCCTGAGGAAGCGTCAGGAGCAGGGCGGTGTGCTGCTCCTGGGCCTCCGGCGACTCGTCGGCGGCCCCGGCCTCCGACGCGCTGCGTCCCGTACCCGCGCAGACCGTGAGCACGAACGGGTTCCACGGGGACGGGCACAGCGCGTGCTCGGGCAGGACGTCCTCGTCCGCCAGGAGCGCGATCGGCCGGGCGCAGTCCGGGCAGACGACCCGGTACATCTCGAACGTGTCGTAGAGATCGGACTCGTCGAACTCGTCGGAATCGTCCGCCTCGACAAGGTCGACGGATTCCGGTTCGCCGCGTCCGGCGCGCTTCAGGCTCTGCATGGAGACATTCCCCCTCGGGTGGGCCGACCAGGCACTTGTGGTCTCGACCACAGCAAGCAATTCCCTCCGTGCGCGTCCGGTAACCGTGAGGTCACGACGGACTGCCCCACAGATCTGTGGCGTTCGTCACATGCCCGCCGCACGTGTCCGCGAGCCATGGGGAGGCCCCCCACAAGAGACCCCCGGCCGACTGTGCCGGAGGGGACCCGGGGCAATAGGTTGATCCGTATGGAGGAGCTGGATCGTCAGATCGTGGAGTTGCTCGTCAAGGACGGCCGGATGAGCTACACCGACCTGGGCAAGGCCACCGGCCTGTCCACCTCGGCCGTGCATCAGCGGGTCCGCCGGCTGGAGCAGCGCGGTGTCATCCGCGGGTACGCGGCCGTGGTCGACCCGGAGGCCGTCGGCCTGCCGCTGACGGCCTTCATCTCCGCGAAACCGTTCGACCCGAGCGCCCCCGACGACATCGCGGACCGTCTCGCGTCGGTCCCCGAGATCGAGGCGTGCCACAGCGTCGCCGGGGACGAGAACTACATCCTCAAGGTCCGGGTCGCCACCCCGCTGGAGCTGGAGCACCTGCTGACCCGCATCCGCGGTCTGGCCGGCGTCTCCACCAGGACGACGGTGGTCCTCTCCACCCCGTACGAGGCGCGCCCGCCGCGCATGTGAGGGCCTGGCGCGTCTCTTTGTACGGACCGTCGTACTGGGTCCCCCGGCGGCCGGGCGCCCGGCCGGAAAAGAGACACTGGTCGGCATGACCGAGAGCGAAACCCGCACCGTGCTCCTGCGCGGCGGAGAAGTCCACAGCCCCGCCGACCCCTTCGCCACCGCCATGGTCGTCGAACGCGGCCATGTCGCCTGGGTGGGCTCGGAAGGAGCGGCGGACGCCTTCGCCACCGGGGTGGACGAGGTGGTCGACCTCGACGGCGCGCTGGTCACCCCCGCCTTCACCGACGCCCACGTCCACACCACCGCGACGGGCCTCGCGCTCACGGGCCTCGACCTGTCCGGCGCGCGGAGCCTGCGGGACGCGCTCGGGCTCGTACGGGCCCACGCCACCGCGCACCCCGGCGTACGGATCCTCCTCGGCCACGGCTGGGACTCCGCCCGCTGGCCCGAGCGGCGCGCGCCGTCCCGCGCCGAACTGGACGAGGCGACCGGCGGGCGGCCCCTCTACCTGACCCGTATCGACGTCCACTCCGCCGTCGCGACCACCGCCCTGCTCGACCTGGTCCCCGGCGTCACCTCCCTCACCGGCTACGACCAGGAGGGACCGCTGACGGCCGCGGCACACCACGCCGTCCGGGCGGCGGCCCACGCCGCCGTCTCGCCCCGGCAGCGCG
>NZ_WWJY01000183.1 GCF_009865405.1 Streptomyces sp. SID3212
CCGCCGCGCGCAGCAGGGCCCGGCCCACCCCGTGGCCGCGCGCCGAGTCCGCCACCGCGAGGCCCTGGATCTGCCGTACGTGCGCGTTGCACGCGAGCGGGGTGGGCCGGGCGATCCTGACGTACCCGACCAGGCGGTCGCCGATCTCCGCGACGAGGTGCTCCTCGGGGCGGTGCCGGTCGTCGAAGAACGGCTCGTAGGGCGGGCGCGGGCGGGGGGACACGGCGTGGAGCGGCGACCAGGTCTCCCGGTCGAGCCGCCCCAGAGCCTCGTCGTCGTCCTGAACGGCGGGACGTATCTGCGATTCCGACATGGCGCAACTGTGCCATGGGGTGTCCCCGGGGCAGGATGGGCCCATGAGGATCGCGGTCACCGGCTCCACCGGGCTCATCGGTACGGCTCTTGTCAGCTCCCTGCGCGCGGACGGGCACGAGGTGGTGCGCCTGGTGAGACGCCCCTCGCGGACCGGCGACGAGGTGGAATGGGATCCCGTACGGCAGTACGTGGACACGGCCGGGCTGCACGGCTGCGAGGCGGTCGTCCACCTGGCGGGCGCGGGCATCGGCGACCACCGGTGGACCGACGCGTACAAGAAGGAACTCCGCGACAGCCGTGTCCTCGGCACGGCGGCGATCGCGGAGGCCGTGGCGTCGCTGGAGGTGCCGCCCCGTGTGCTGGTCTCCGGTTCCGCCGTGGGGTTCTACGGCGACACCGGGGACCGCGCGGTCGACGAGTCGGCGCCGCCGGGTGAGGGCTTCCTGCCGTCGCTGTGCGTGGAGTGGGAGGAGGCGGCGTCGGCGGCGGAAGAGGCGGGCATCCGCACGGTGTTCGCCCGCTCGGGGCTCGTGGTGTCGCCCAAGGGCGGTGCGTGGGGGAGGCTGTTCCCGCTGTTCCGGGCGGGTCTGGGCGGGCGGCTGGGCTCGGGGAACCAGTACTGGAGCTTCATCGCCCTGCACGACCACGTGGCGGCGCTGCGGCACCTGATCGACACGGAGTCCCTGGAGGGCCCGGTGAACCTGACGGCACCGTCACCGGCGACGAACCGCGAGGTGACGGCGGCGATGGGGGCGGCGCTGGGACGGCCCACGCTGTTCCCGGTGCCGGAGGTGGTGTTGCGGGCGGCGCTGGGAGAGCTGTCGTCGGACATCCTGACGAGTCAGCGGGTGGTGCCGGCTCGGCTGTCGGAGTCGGGCTTCACGTTCGCGTTCCCGACGGTGGGGGAGGCGGTGGGGGCGGCCTTGTCCTGAGGCCTTTGTCCCCAGTCGCCGGACGGGCTCGATGGTGCCTGCCGCAGCCGGTTGCGTATGCGCGGCGCCCGGGCGATCGGTCTCCGGCCGGGCCGGCTTCTCCCTCTCCCGCACCTTCGTGCCCTGCGGCTACAGGGTTTCTCCAAGGTTTCCCCAAGACCTCGCCGCCACAGTGTGGTCGACGCGCGGCGGCGGACCAACGGTCCGGCAGGCGGAGCCGGACAGCGTCCACACCGGGGAGAGACACATGCGATCACGAATTTTCGCGACAGTCGTCGGAGCCGCGGCTTCCGCTGCGGCGCTCACTGCTCTCGGCGCCGCTCCGGCCTCCGCGTACTCGTCGTCCGGAGTACTGGCGACGTACGCCTCCACGGCTGGGGGCTACGGTACCGCGCGCGCCTTCCTGACCAGCGACGGCTACTTTCTCCGCGTCTGTGACCAAGGCAATCCGGACGGCTACCGAGTGGTCGCACGGCTGGTCAAGGGGTCTTTCTACGATCAGACGCAGAACGTCGGCGGGAGCGGATCCTGCGTCGGCGGAGCCGAGGACGGCTATACCAGTGGCTGGCTCGATTCGCCGATCGCGGGCACTTACACACTGACCGTGTGCCTGCGAAACGGCGCCGGCGGCATGGACTTCGCCTGTGATTCGCGGAAGTTCTACCACGACGGCTCCTCCTGACCGTCGCCACGACCGGGGTCGGTGCGACCCGGAGAAGAGGCGCGGACGGAATTCATGAGACGCGCCTCTACACGTGGAAACACGTCTGGGAATCATAGCCCCGTGCACCGACTGCCACCGTCGATTCCGGAGCGTCAGGAAAGCGGAATCACATCAACTCGCAGGTCCCGCCGCATCGTCGGTGCGGGCCTCCTTCCACGGCGAATGTACAAGCGGAACCCTCCTCGCGTGAGAGCACTCGGGCGACCGGGGAGGAAGGGGCCGGCCCACGCTGATCCAAACCAATGGAGTGATCAAGCCCAGGCGAGTGAAAGGCCGGCTGGCGCTTTCCTCGGGTGAAGGCAAGCGGCTGTTGACCGTCATGACCAGCAAGGGGGAGGCGGGTATCGACTGGCCCGGCGACCTGCCGCGCCCTCAGCTGCACAAGGACACTGCCACGTACACCGATGCGGTGACGCCCGGGACAGACCTGGTGGTGCGGGCGCTGCCGGAGAGTTTTTCCCTGCACGTGGTGATTCGGGAACGCCCGAAGGTCCCGCTGGCCGTACGGCTTCCTCTCGCTCTGCCCGAAGCGATGACGTACGGGCGCACGAAGGATGGCACACCCCAGCTGCTCACCAGCGGCAGGACCGCAGCGGCCAGGCCGGTCGTCACCGAGATGCTCGACGCCACAGCCGGGTCGTCCCCGGGCAAGGGGCGCATCGGCAATACCGATACGCGGCTGGCAGGCTCCGCGACGGATCCCACGCTGGTGATCGAGCCCGATGCGAAGTTCCTCGCCGATCACACCGTGCGGTACCCGGTCACGATCGCGGCTGACCCCGTTTGGGTCGGAGCCGGTCTGGACGCCGGACAGTGTGAACTGGGCCGATCAGCCCAGCACGACCGAGGGCGGAGCCGCTGTCGCGACGGATCCGCTGCCGTGCACGGCGGACAGCCCGTCCACGGGCGACGAGTGGACCTGGTCACTGACCGACATGGCCAGGGCATGGGCGTCGGGACAGCCGAACCACGGGCTGGTCCTGAGCGCGGCAGACGAGAGCGCCACAGCGGAGTACGACCGCGGTTCCTCTCCTCCCGAGCGACCGAGGGTGCGGCGCAGCACAGCAGCACCCCCGCCACCACGACAAACCCAGCCCGTCCGGCGATTGAGGACATC
>NZ_WWJY01000184.1 GCF_009865405.1 Streptomyces sp. SID3212
GCCGCGCTCCGGGTCGGCGCCGGCGGTGAGGAGCAGCCGTACCAGGCCCGGTTCGTCGCTGACGGCCGCGAGATACAGGGCGCTCGTGCCGTCCCCGTCGGCCGCCTCGGCGGGCACGCCCGCGCGCAGCAGACCGACGACCGTGTCGTCCGCGCCGCTGAGCACCGCCTCGAACAGGCCGGGAACACCCGCCGTCGGCTCATTCGTCATCCTTCGACCCTACGTGCGACGCCTGTGCGGGCATCCCGGGGCCACCGGACCGGCGCGCGGGGCCTGCCGGGTGTCGCGATCCGGGAGTCACGTGTCGCACTCCAGGAGTCGGGTGCCGCGCTACGGAAGTCAGGTGTCGCACTCCAGGACCGTCCCGCACAGCCCGCAGCGGGCCCTGACCCGCCCCCGGACCGGCACCCGGATGCGCTGGTGGCAGGTCGGGCAGGGGAACGAGACGCGCAGCCCGTCGGGGAGCTGCTCGAAGGCGTACGGCAGCGCCGGGTCGGGGGCGCCCTCCACGCGGCCGGGGTGGTCGAGCGCGTACCGCCGCTCCTTCGCGTACCGGTGGCGGCCCGACCACCCGGCCGTGGTCAGCGGCGGCTGCTGCTCGTCCCGCAGGGCCTGCGCGCGACCCTTCGCGTACGACGTGTACCCCTGCGGGCTGGTGAACCAGATCCGGGGGTCCTCGTCGAAGACGAGCGCCCGCTTGGCGAGGACGTAACCGAACTCCTCGGGGGTCAGGTACCCGAGCTTCTGGCTGGAGTCGCGGTCCTCGCGGTACGCGTCGAGCAGCAGCCAGCCCGCGCCGAGGTAGGTGGTCGCGGTGTCCGTGAGGATCTCGTTGTCGCGGGTGCCGGGGAAGCTCAGCCCCAGCCGGTGCAGCAGGACGTGCGTGATCTCGTGGGCGAGCGCGGCGCCGATGTCCCTGCGGTGGGTGCGGAAGCGGTTGTTGAGCTCGACGAAGTACTCGGGCCCGGCGGTCAGTTCGACGCTCGCCGCGTGTTCCATGTCGCGGAAGCTGACGATCACGCGCGCGTCGGGCAGCCGGAGTTGCTGGACCAGCGCGTGGGCGACCCGCTGGGTGCCCAGGTGGAGGTCGTCGTGGTCGGAGAAGGCGACGTCGGCCGGGGCGACGCTCGGCGCGTACCGGCGGACGCCCTCGGGGGAGAGGCGCCGGTAGAGCGCGGTGATCGCGGCGCGCGCGGTATCCAGGTGCGGATAGCCGTGCACGACCTCGGTTCCGTGTGCCACGTCCGTACCCCCCTGCAAGGACGGTCCTCCGCGATCCACTGTACGGCGGCGGTACGGTGCGTGGCCGGGCGGCCCGCAGTGCTACGGGCCGCGGAGGTACGGGGCGGGGCAGCCCTGGCGGTACGGCGCCGGCGCCGGCGCGGGGCCGCCGTACCGGACCGGGTCCTCCGTCCGGTCAGCGGACGTCGGCCGGTGTGCGCTCCCCATTCGTGGCCGGATCCGGGTTCTTGTGGCGCGGTGGGCGCGCTCCCCATAATCCGGATCACGCTTTGTCGGGCTCATGTCAGGCCCACTCTCCCGTTTCTCCCCCCACGAAGGGCAGATCCATGAACCAGCTCGTGCGTGCCTTCAAGAGATGCGCCGCCGCCGGTGCCGTCATCCTCGCGGCCGTCAGCCTCCAGCCCTCCTCCGCCTCCGCGTCGCCCCTGCCGGCCCCGGAGGCCCGCACCGCGGCCGTCGCGCCCGTCGCGCCCCCCGTCGTCGGCGGCACCCGCGCCGCACAGGGCGAATTCCCCTTCATGGTCCGGCTCTCCATGGGCTGCGGCGGCGCGCTGTACTCCCCGACCATCGTCCTCACCGCCGCGCACTGCGTCAGCGGCTCGGGCAACAACACCAGCATCACCGCGACCGCCGGTGTCGTCGACCTGAACAGCACCAGCGCCATCAAGGTCAGGTCCACCAAGGTCCTCCAGGCCCCCGGTTACAACGGAGCGGGCAAGGACTGGGCGCTGATCAAGCTCGCCTCCGCGATCAACCTGCCGACCCTGAAGATCGCCACGACCACGCAGTACAACACCGGCAACTTCACCATCGCGGGCTGGGGCGGGGCGACCGAGGGCGGCGCCCAGCAGCGCTACCTCCTCAAGGCGACCGTTCCGTTCGTCTCCGACTCCGTCTGCAACGGCCCCAACTCGTACGACGGTGACGTCATAGCGTCCCAGGAGATCTGCGCCGGCTTCGCCCAGGGCGGCACCGACACCTGCCAGGGCGACTCGGGCGGCCCCATGTTCCGCAAGGACAACGCGGGCGCCTTCGTCCAGGTCGGCATCGTGAGCTGGGGCAACGGCTGCGCCCGGCCGAACTACTACGGCGTGTACACCGAGGTCTCGACCTTCGCCTCCGCGATCGCCTCGGCAGCGGCCGGTCTCTGACCCCGCACCCCGGGGCCGGCCTCCGACCCCGCCCCCGGCGGGAGGACGGCCGTAATCCACGGACCCGCCCCAGCCACCCCGCGCGCGCCGGGATCACGCATCCCGCACACCACCCGGCGCGCGCGGGCCGGCCCGCACCCCCGGCCGGACGGTCTAAGCTCCGACACCATGACCACGAGCAACACCGGCGTCGACGAGACCGTACGCGCCGAACTGAACCGCCTCCGCGACAGCATCGACAACATCGACGCGGCCGTCGTCCACATGCTGGCCGAGCGCTTCAAGTGCACCCAGCAGGTCGGTGTCCTCAAGGCCGAGCACCATCTCCCACCGGCCGACCCGGCCCGCGAGTCCCGCCAGATCACCCGGCTGCGGCAGCTGGCGGAGAGCGCCCGCCTGGACCCGGCCTTCGCCGAGAAGCTCCTCAACTTCATCATCGCCGAGGTGATCCGCCACCACGAGACGATCGCGGACGAGGTGACGCAGACGGCCTCCGGCGGCGACGTGGAGTGACGGCGCGCGGGCGCCCACCGGGCGTGAGCCGCCCGGCGGACGGCGCGGCGGCGGAACGGAC
>NZ_WWJY01000185.1 GCF_009865405.1 Streptomyces sp. SID3212
CCGGTCGGGTCCGCCGTCGCGCTCGCGGTCCCAGTCGCCGCCGCGGTCGCGGCCCCGGTCGGTCTCGGCGTCGCTCTCGCTCGGCTCCTCCGTGTCCGGCCGGATGTCGATGCGCCAGCCGGTGAGACGGGCGGCCAGGCGGGCGTTCTGCCCTTCCTTGCCGATCGCCAGGGACAGCTGGTAGTCCGGTACGGTCACCCGCGCGGAGCGGGCGCCGAGGTCGACGACCTCGACCTTGCTGACCCGGGCGGGCGACAGGGCGTTGGCCACCATCTCCGCCGGGTCGTCCGACCAGTCCACGATGTCGATCTTCTCGCCGAGCAGTTCGGCCATGACGTTGCGGACCCGGGCGCCCATCGGGCCGATGCAGGCGCCCTTGGCATTGAGACCGGATCGTGTCGACCGGACGGCGATCTTCGTACGGTGGCCGGCCTCGCGGGCGATCGCCTCGATGACGACGGAGCCGTCGGCGATCTCGGGGACCTCCAGCGCGAAGAGCTTGCGCACGAGGTTGGGGTGCGTACGGGACAGCGTCACCGACGGCCCCCGTACCCCCTTGACCACCCGGACGACGTACGTGCGCAGCCGCAGGCCGTGGGTGTACTGCTCGCCCGGGACCTGCTCCTGTACGGGGAGGATGGCTTCCATCTTGTCGTCCAGCCGGACCAGGACGTTCTTGGGGTCCTTGCCCTGCTGGACCATGCCGGCGACGACATCGCCCTCGCGGCGTGCGTACTCGCCGAAGGTGACGTCGTTCTCGGCGTCCCGCAGGCGCTGCTGGATGACCTGGCGGGCGGTGGTGGCGGCGATCCGGCCGAAGTCCGACGGGGTGTCGTCGAACTCCCTGGCCTCCTGCCCCTCCTCCAGGTCCGCCGGGTCCTCCTTGGCCCACACCGTGACGTGGCCGTTGTCCCGGCTCAGCACGACCCGGGCCTGGCGGCGGCTGCCGTCGGTGCGGTGGTAGGCGATGAGGAGGGCCGACTCGATCGCCTCGACCAGCAGGTCGAAGGCGATCTCCTTCTCCTGTGCCAAGCCCTTCAGGAGCTTCACATCGATGTCCACGGCTACGCCTCCTCTTCCTTCTTGTCCTTGCGGTTGAACTCGAGCTCCACGCGCGCCTTGGCGATCCGCGCGAACTCGGCGCGCCGGGCGGTGGGTCTGCGCCCCTTCACACCCGGCACTTCGAGGTCGAGTCCTTCGTCGTCCACGGTGAGGATGCGCGCGACGAACTCGTCGCCCTCGTCCAGCTGGAACCGGGCGAGCCTGCCGACGGCGCGCACGTAGTGGCGGCGCTCGGTCAGCGGTCGCTCGGCACCCGGGGAGGTCACTTCGAGCTGGTACTCGCCCTCGCCCATGGCGTCGGTCTCGTCGAGCTCGTCGGAGATGTCACGGCTCAGCTCGGCGCACGCGTCGAGGTCCACACCCTCGTCGGAGTCGACCACGACCCTCAGCACACGACGCCGGCCGGCCCGGGCCACCTCGACCTCTTCCAGATCGAGGTCCTTCGCGCTGACGAGCGGCTCCAGCAGTACGCGCAGCCTCTCGCTCTCGGTGGTGCTCATCCGGGTGACTCCTCGGCCGCGTGTGCTGTTGTGGGATCGTCGTGTGTCAGATCAAAGGGTATCCGGTCCCGAGGGGTGTTGCCGTCCACCGACGGGTGACCCGCGGGTACGCTCGCCTGCGGTGATCATCGCGAGCCCGAGGAGAGACGCGTGGGGCGCACGGGGACAACACGCAGGCATGCCCTCATCGCCGGAGGAGCGGGCCTGCTGACCGCCTGCTCCTCGGAGGGTCCCGGCCCGGCGGCGGTGAAGAGGGCGGAGGACACCCGGCGCCTGCGTGCCGCGCGGGACAGCAGGGCGCTGCTGGTCGAGTACGACGCGGTCCTGGGCCGGCATCCGGACCTGGCGGGCGCGCTGACGCCGCTGCGTACGGCGGTGGCGGCGCACGTGAAGGCACTCGCCCCGGCACCCGCCGCCTCCCCTTCTCCGTCCCCCTCGGTGTCCGCCACGGCGGCGGGGGCGCTCGCCATCGCGGACGATCCCGCCGACGCGGTGAAGGCACTGGTCGCGGCGGAGCGCCGTACCGCCGACGCGCACGCCGCCGCTCTGCTGGACGCGCCTCCCGAACTGGCCCGTCTCCTCGCCTCGCTGGCGGCGGCCGGCGCCACGCACGTCTACCTGCTGACGAAAGGTTCCGTCTCGTGAGCACCGGCAGGCTGGACGCCACACAGGCGGCGCTGGCGGCGGAGCACGCCGCCGTGTACGGGTACGGGATCGTCGGCGCCCGGGTCGGCAAGGACCGCGGCGCCGAGGCCACCGCCGCGTACGCCGCGCACCGGGCCCGCCGGGACGCGCTCGCCAGGACGGTGCGTGACCTGGGCGGTGAGCCCGCCGTGGCGGCGGCCGCGTACGCTCTGCCGTTCGCGGTCCCCGACCGGGCCGCGGCCGTCCGCCTCGCCGCCGAGCTGGAGGACCGGGTCGCGGACGTCTACTCCGACCTGGTGCGGGCCTCGGAGGGCCCCACGCGGCGGGAG
>NZ_WWJY01000186.1 GCF_009865405.1 Streptomyces sp. SID3212
GCCGCTGCCGCTTCGTACGCCTGCGCCCAGCCGTCGTCCAGCTCGCCGAGCTGCGCGAGCGGCGCTACGGCGACCCGCCAGGGTCCCGGTGTACGGGGCGGGATGGCGCGGGCGCCGTCCGGCTCGGACATCAGGGCGAGGGCGAGGCGCGCCTCGGGGAGCGTACGGGCGAAGACGCCGACGCAGTCGAGGCTCGCGCAGGCCGGGACCACCCCTTCCGTCGGGACCAGGCCCCGGGTGGGCTTGAGGCCGACGATGCCGTTGAAGGCGGCGGGGACGCGGCCGGATCCCGCCGTGTCCGTGCCGAGTGCGAGATCCACCAGGCCGAGGGCGACCGCGACGGCGGATCCCGAGCTGGATCCGCCGGAGACGCGCAGGGGGTCGCGGGCGTTGCGCACCGCGCCGTACGGCGAGCGGGTGCCGACCAGGCCGGTGGCGAACTGGTCCAGGTTGGTGGTGCCGAGGACGAGGGCGCCCGCGTCCTTGAGGCGGGTCACGACCGGGGCGTCGCGGTCCGGGAGGTAGGCGTAGGAGGGGCAGCCCGCCGTGGTGGGGAGGCCCGCGACGTCGATGTTGCCCTTGACGGCGAGGAGTCGGCCCGCCAGGGGAAGCGGGTCGCCGGTGTCGCGCCGGGCGTCGAGCGCGCGGGCCTCGGCCTCCACGTCGGCCTGCGGGCGCAGCGAGATCCAGATCTCGGGGCGGTCGACGTGGGCGATCCGGGCGTAGGCGGCGCGGACACGGTCGAGCGCGGAGGAGGTGGAGGCCGATGAGGAGGTTGAGGGGGTTGAGGGGGTCGAGGGGAAGGTCATCGCGAGTTCCTCGGGTCGGGGTGGGGCGGCGGTGACAGCACCAGGAGAGGCGTGCCCGCCTCCACCTGGGCTCCGGGGGCGGTCAGGACGTGGGTGACCACCCCGTCCGCCGGCGCGTCGACCCGTGACTCCATCTTCATCGCCTCCAGCGCCAGCAACGGCTGGCCCGCGCTCACCCGGTCGCCCGGCGAGACGTTCACCTGCCAGACCGACGCGGCGAATTCGGCTTCCAGCAGACGGGATCCCGGGGGGACCGTGAAGTCGGTACGGGGGAGCGGCGGCGCGGCCACCGACTCCGCGCGGGCGAACTCGCCCGACGCCTCCCAGGCGTCCCGCTCCGCCCGGAACGCGGTCGCCTGACGGGCCCGGAAGGCCGCGATCGAGTCGGCGTTCTCCGCCAGGAAGCGTTCGTGGTCGGCGAGGGCGAACGTACCCTCCTCGATGCGGGGGACGAACCGGCCGGCCGCCATGTCCGCGCGCAGCGCGAGTAGTTCGTCCGCCTCGACCGGGTACCACGTGATCCGGTCGAAGAAGCGCAGCAGCCACGGCTTGCCCTCCTCGAACGCGCCGCGCTGCTGACGGCCCGACCACACCTGGGTCGTACGGCCCACGAACTGGTAGCCGCCAGGACCCTCCATGCCGTACACGCAGAGGTAGGCGCCGCCGATGCCGACCGAGTTCTCGGCCGTCCAGGTGCGCGCCGGGTTGTACTTGGTGGTGACCAGACGGTGGCGGGGATCCAGGGGGGTGGCGACCGGGGCGCCCAGGTACACGTCCCCCAGGCCCAGGACGAGGTACTCGGCGCCGAACACCGTGCGGTACACGTCGTCGGGCGAGTCGAGACCGTTGATCCGGCGGATGAACTCGATGTTCCACGGGCACCAGGGCGCGTCGTCCCGTACCCCCGTCATGTAGCGCTCGATGGCCTCGCGGGTCGCCGGGTCGTCCCAGGACAGCGGGAGGTGAACGGTGCGCGACGGGACCACCAGGGCGTCCGTGGAAGGGAGTTCGGCCTCGATCCGGGTGAGGACGGGGAGGAGGGTCTCCTGGGGGAGGACGTCCGGGTCCAGTTGGATCTGGAGCGAGCGGATGCCGGGTGTGAGGTCGGTGATGCCGGGCAGCGCCTGTTCCCGTACGGCCTCCGCCAGCGCGTGCACCCGCATTCGCAGGGCGAGGTCGAGTCGCATCTCGCCGTATTCGACGAGGACGTTGTCGTCGCCGCTGCGGCGGTACGTGACCGAGGGGCCGCGTCCCAGGATGCCGCCGTCGACCACGGCGGGCCGGTCGGCGGCCGGAGGTGACGCGGGCGCGCG
>NZ_WWJY01000187.1 GCF_009865405.1 Streptomyces sp. SID3212
CGGTCCAGCTTGCCGTTCACCGTCAGCGGCAGCGCGTCCAGCGGCACGATCGCGGCCGGCACCATGTACTCGGGCAGCGCCGCCACCGCGTGCCGGCGCAGCCCGGGCAGGTCGAGTACGGCTCCGTCGGCGGCCACCACGTACGCCACCAGGCGCTTGTCGCCCGGCCGGTCCTCGCGGATCAGCACCGCTGCCTGGGCGACCGAGGCGTGCCGCAGCAGCGCGGACTCGATCTCACCCGGCTCGATGCGGAAACCCCGCAGCTTGATCTGCTGGTCCGCCCGGCCGAAATACTCCAGCGCCCCGTCCTGGCTCCAGCGGGCCAGGTCGCCGGTCCGGTACATCCGCGCGCCCGGCGCGCCGTGCGGGTCGGCGACGAACCGCTGCGCGCTCAGCCACGGCTGCCCGATGTAGCCGTGGGCGAGGCCGTGCCCGGCGACGTACAGCTCCCCGGGCACCCCCGGCGGCAGCAGCCGCAGGTTCTCGTCCAGGACATAGGCGTGCTTGCCCGCGACCGGACGGCCGATCGGGATGGCCGCGGCGGGTCCGCCGATGAGGTGGGCGGTGGTGAAGCCCATGCTCTCGGCGGGGCCGTAGCCGTTGACCAGGTGCAGATGGGGGTGGTCGGCCAGCGCCTTGGCGGTGTGGGCCGGCGAGGCCGTCTCCCCGGCGGTCATCGCCTCCCGGAGCCGGGAGAACACCGCCGGGTGCTCGTCGAGCATGTGGTTGAACAGGCTCGCCGACATCTGGAGGGTGGTGATCCGGTGGCGTTCCACCAGTTCCGCGATCTGGTGCGGGTCGGTGTGCTGGCCGGGCTGGAGGACACAGACCCCGCCGTGGAGCAGCGGCCCGAAGACCTCCAGGGCGAAGGCGTCCCAGGAGACGGGGGAGCTTTGCAGGTACGTCTGCTCGGGGCCGAAGTTCAGGTAGTCGGGGCCGATGAAGGTGGCGGCCAGCGCCCGGTGCGAGGCGGCGACGCCCTTGGGGACACCGGTCGATCCGGAGGTGAACATCACGCAGGCGACGGACTCCGGGTGCCCGCCGGTCTCCACCGGCGTCCCGGGCAGCGCGCTGATCGCCGGGGTGTCGACGGTCAGGTCGATCAGGGCGGCCGGGGTCGGCAGGGCCACCAGGTGGCTCTGGGTGACCAGGGCGGCCGGGTCGGTCTGCCCGAGCACGGTGGTCAGCCGGTCGGCGGGGAACTGCGGGTCCAGCAGGGTGTACCCGGCCCCGGCCTTGAGCGCCGCGAGGAGCGTCGCGATCAGCTGCGGTGAGCGCTCCAGGTGGATGGCGACGATGCTGCCCGGGGTGACACCGCGCGCGCTCAGGTGCCGGGCCAGACGGTTGGACCAGGTGTCCAGCTCCTGGTACGTCACCCGCTGGTCCTCGTGGACCAGCGCCACCGCGTGCGGGGTACGGGCGACCTGGCCCGCGAAGAGCCCGTCGAGGCCCAGACCGGGGGCCGGGGACGGCGGTCCGCTCCACTCCAGGACCCGTGCCCGCTCCTCCCCGGAGAGCAACTCCAGCTCGCCGACGGGCAGATCGGGGGTGGCGACGGCTCCGGTGAGCAGCCGGACCAGGCGGTCCGCGGTGGCCTCGACCGTACGGGGGTCGTAGAGGTCGGTGGCGTACTCGA
>NZ_WWJY01000188.1 GCF_009865405.1 Streptomyces sp. SID3212
CAGCTCCGCGAGGTCGGCGTCGGTGCGGCGCCGGGCCGCCAGCCGTACGGCGGCCGGCTCGATGATCCCGCGCACCTCGCCGAGGTTGCGGAGCAGGCCGAGGTCGGCGTCCGAGCTGGTGCCGCCCGCGAACTGCCAGCGCAGCACGTCCGCGTCGAGCAGGTTCCAGTCGGCGCGTGCCCTGACGAACGTCCCCCGTTTCTGGCGCGCGTCGACCATCCCCTTGGCGGCGAGCACCTTCAGCGATTCGCGCAGCGCGGTCAGACTGACGTCCAACTCGCTCTGCAACGCCACGAGATCGAGTGTCGCCCCCTCGGGAATCTCCCCGCTGAGCACCCGGCGCGCAAGAGTCTCCACGGTCTGGCCGTGCACTCCGCGGCGCGCGTATGGCGTCATGTCGTTATGCCTTTCTGCTGGTCGGTCGGGTCCGGCGGTGGGGTGGTGTCCTCGGGCCTGTCCGGCGGACAGGCCCGGCGGGCGCCGGCGGTCAGGCCGACGCCTTCACCACACTCCAGCCGCCGTCCACGAGCAGGCTCGATCCGGTGATGTACGAGGCTTCCTCGGCGGCCAGGAAGGCGACCGCGGCGGCGACCTCCTCCGGTCTGCCGAAGCGGCGGGCCGCTGTCTCGGCGACGCTGCGCTCCCGGTCCTCCGCCGGCACCCGGTCCCACGCGGCGGTGAGGATCGGTCCCGGCAGGACCGCGTTGACCCGCACCTCGGGGCCGTACTCCACGGCGAGCTGTCCGCACAGCGAGAGCAGCGCGCCCTTGGAAGCGGCGTACGCGGGGTGGCCCGGGATGCCCTTGTGGGCGTGGACCGAGGAGGTCAGGACCACGGCGCCGCGCTGCTCGCGCAGGTCGGGCAGGACGGCCCGGAAGCCGAGGAACCCGCCGGTGAGGTTGACGGCGAGCTGTCGTTCCCAGGAGGCGAGGGTCATCGTGTGGGCGGGCGCGACATCGACGGTGTAGGCGTTGCTGACGAGCACGCCGACCGGGCCGAAGGTGTGCGCGACGGCCACGATCCGGTCCCAGTCGCCCGGGCCGGAGACATCGGCCGTGACGAACGCGGCGCGTCCGCCGGCCGTACGGATGCCGGCCGCGACGGC
>NZ_WWJY01000021.1 GCF_009865405.1 Streptomyces sp. SID3212
GGCGGGGGCGGGGCCGCGCACGCGGTCGAGGCCGACCTCGCCTTCCACCGCGCGCTGCTCGCCGCCACCCACAACGAACTGCTCGAACGCATGGAGATGGTCATCGAGTCCGGGCTGGCCCACCGCGACCAGATCGTGCACAGCTCCCCGCACGGCGAGGACCCCGTACCCAGCCACCGCGCCGTCCTCGACGCGGTACGGGCGGGGGACCAGGACGCGGCGGAGACGGCCATGCGTGCCCTGCTCGACCAGGCGGTACGCGACCTGGACAAGGTCCACGGGACGCCGGGGGACAGCGGCGCGGCGGACACCACTGCCGACACGAAAGGCACCGAGGCGAAGTGAAGATCGTTCGCGTCGAGACGTTCCTCGTCCCGCCCCGCTGGCTGTTCTGCCGCGTCGAGACCGACGAGGGTGTGGTCGGCTGGGGCGAACCGGTGGTCGAGGGCCGCGCCGAGGTCGTACGGGCCGCCGTCGACGTCCTCGCCGAGTACCTGGTCGGCCAGGACCCGCTGCGGATCGAGGACCACTGGCAGGTGCTGAGCAAGGCGGGCTTCTACCGGGGCGGCCCGGTGCTCTCCAGCGCCGTCGCCGGCATCGACCAGGCGCTGTGGGACATCGCGGGCAAGACGTACGGCGCGCCCGTGCACGCCCTGCTCGGCGGTCCGGTACGGGACTCCATCCGGGTGTACGCGTGGGTCGGCGGCGACGAACCCGCCCGGCTCACCGAGGAGATAACCGAGCAGGTCGAGGCCGGCTTCACCGCCGTGAAGATGAACGCGTCCGGCCGCACCTCCCCCCTCACCACCCCGGCCGAGACGGCGGCGGTGGTGGACCGGGTGGCCGCCGCCCGGGCCGTCCTCGGCCCGCACCGCGACGTCGCCGTCGACTTCCACGGCCGGTTCAGCCCGGCGAGCGCCCGGCGTGTCCTGCGTGAAATCGGCCCGCTGCACCCGCTGTTCGCGGAGGAGCCGCTGCTGCCCGAGCACGGTCATCTGCTGCCCGCGCTGGTGGCCGCCAGCGAGGTGCCGATCGCCACCGGTGAACGGCTGTACGGGCGGGCGGAGTTCCTGCCCGCGCTCGCGGCGGGCATCGCCGTGGCCCAGCCGGACCTCTCGCACGCGGGCGGCATCTCGGAGGTGCACCGGATCGCCTCCCTCGCGGACGCGTACGGGGCGCAGCTCGCCCCGCACTGCCCGCTGGGGCCGATCGCACTCGCCGCCAGCCTCCAAATAGCCTTCTGCACACCGAACTTCCTCATCCAGGAGCAGAGCAGGGGCATCCACTACAACAAGGACGCCGACCTGCTGTCGTACGTGGTCGACCCGGAGCCGTTCCGTTTTGTCGGCGGCCAGGCGCGGCGCACGGAGCTGCCCGGGCTCGGCATCACGGTGGACGAGGCGGCGGTACGGGCCGCCGACCGGACGGGGCACGCCTGGCGCAACCCGGTGTGGCGGCACGCGGACGGCTCGTTCGCGGAATGGTGAGCGCTGTGCCTGAATGTGGCGGACCTGGCGATCTGCCCGCGCCCCGCATCGTCACCGACCTCGCCCACGGCGGCCGTTGGACGTCGCTCACCGCCGGTGGCCGGGAGTGGCTCTGGCATCGCGACGAGCCCCGCAGGGCCGGTGTCGGGCCCGGGGATCCCTTCGCCGACGCGGGGGGCCTGGAGGAGTGTGTCCCCACGGTCCGGGGGACCCCCGACCACGGGGACGCGTGGTCGCGGCCCTGGCGGCGCGCGGGTGAGGAGGAGTCCGTCGACTGCCCCGACTTCCGCCTCACACGGCGCGTCTCCGCCGGGGCGGGCAGGACCGTCGTCGACTACCGGCTGACCGCCGCGCCCGGCTACCGCTTCCTCTGGGCCGCGCACGCGCTGCTGGAGGTCTCCGGGCGGGCCCGCGCCGTGATGACCGGCGGC
>NZ_WWJY01000189.1 GCF_009865405.1 Streptomyces sp. SID3212
GGCGGCGGCGGGCGGCGACCACGGGCCCGCGCGGGATCTGCTGGCGGCGACCCGGCGGGGCGCGCAGTGGGAGCGGCGCGGTATTTTCGTACCGCAGCTGGCCAGGAACGCCCTGCACCACCACGGCTGGCTGGACGCCTGGCTGGCCGAGGCGCCGGAGGATCCGGACGCGGTGCTGGTCAAGGCGGAGCTGTGTGTGGCGCAGGCCTGGGAGATACGGACCGGGTCGCGCGCCCAGGATGTGTCCAGGGACCAGTTCCAGGCGTTCTTCGCGCTGCTGGACGACGCGGTTCCGGTGATCAGTGCGGCGGCCGAGCTGAACCCCGCCGATCCGGTGCCGTGGCAGATCGCCCTCACGCACGCGACGGGCAGTCAGGCGCCGCGTGAGGTCTTCGCCGCGTACTGGGCGGAGGCGACGGCCCGCGCCCCGCACCACTACGGCTGCCATCGCGCGGCGCTCCAGTACCTGTGCGAGAAGTGGCACGGCTCGCACGAGGAGATGTTCGACTTCGCGGAACAGGCGGCGGCGGAGGCGCTGCCCGGCTCGCAGCTGCACGCGCTGCCGCTGCTGGCGGCGGTCGAGTACGAGGTCGCGGCGGACCCCACGACGACCGCCGCGACCGCCGACACCGCGCTCGGCGCGCCCCGTAACCGCACCGCTCCCGCCGTCACCCCGCCTCCCGGGCCCCGGCCCGTACCCGGATCCACGCCGCGACGGAACGGGCCCTGGTGCTGTCGGACGCCCACGCGCCCGGCGATCCGGAGGCGGCGACCGTACGCAACCACCTCGCGCTGGCACTGATCCTGGCCGGGCGGCACGCGGAGGCGCTGGAGCAGTTCCGGCGGATCGGCACCCACGCGACGGAGCTTCCGTGGGCGTACTTCGGGGACGCGCGGGAGGAGTTCCTGAACTCCCGCAGGGGGGTACGGATGGAGGTCGCGGCGCGCGTCAAGTTCTTCTCGACCCCCGTACCGCCGCCGCTTCCCCCCGCCCCGGACACCACCACCCCTGCGGCGTCCGCCTCGGCCGCCCCACCCTCCGTCTTCTCCCTGGCCCCACCTTCCGCCCTCC
>NZ_WWJY01000190.1 GCF_009865405.1 Streptomyces sp. SID3212
AGAGCACCGCGGGTCTCCTGGAGTACCTGTTCGGTCCGGGGGATCACGACGAGCATGTCGACCCGCACCTGGTGGCCGCCTGGGACCCGGACCTGCCGTGCCCCGCACGGGCTCCGGCCCGCATCACGCTGGCCGGCCTGGCGCTGCTCCTGGACGCCCCCGCCGAGGCGCTGCGGGGCCCGCGCCCCTCCGAGCCTGTGTGGCACGTCTCGGTCCGTAACGCCCCCGGTGACCGGGTCCTCTCGGACGCGGAGTGGGCGCGGGTCGCCGCCGAGATGGTTCACGCGGCGGGGGTCGCGCCGCGAGGGGATGAGTACGCCTGCCGGTGGGTGGCGGTGCGTCACGCACCCGACCACATCCACATCCTGGCCACCCTCGCCCGCCAGGACGGCCGCCACCCCCGCCTGCGCGGCGACATCCCCGCGATGCACACCGCCGCCCGCCGCTTCGAGACCCTGTGGGGGTTGGAGGCGATGTCACCGCTGGATGGGACCGCGCGCCGCCGCCCTGCCACCGGCGAGGCCGAGAAAGCCGCCCGCCGAGGTCTCACCGAGACCGCCCGCGAGTCCCTCCAGCGCACCGTCCGCGAGACGGCCGCGCTCGCCCACGACGACACCGACTTCCTGAACCGGCTGCGTGACGCGGGCCTGCGCGTACGGGAACGCCACGACGAGGGCGGGGCCTTGGTGGGGTACGCGGTCGCGCTGCCCGGCGACCGCGCCGACGCCGGCTCGCGCCCGGTGTGGTTCTCCGGCCGGACTCTGGCCTACGACCTGTCTTTGCCCCGCGTCCGCGAACGATTCGAGCCCGCGGTCAGCCGGCAGGACCTCACCCGCGCGCAGGAGCGGATCCGCCGCGCCGCCGCCCTGCTCGCCCGCGCCGGACAGCGGGAGGGGGCGGGCGACGTCGCGGCCCTGGGCGACCTCCTGGTGGTGAGCGCCGCCTTCTCCCCGACCGTCGTGCGGGAGAAGGTCCGTGCCGCGGCGGTCGCGTTCGAGCAGGCCTCCCGCACCCCCGGCCCCCGTACCGCCCGCTCGCTCGAAGGCGCGGCCCGTACCGGGTTCAGGACCTGCGTCCGGACCCTGGAGC
>NZ_WWJY01000191.1 GCF_009865405.1 Streptomyces sp. SID3212
GCCCCACCCCGCCGCTTCCCCGGGCCACCGTCGTCGTCGCCACCCGCGAGCGCGCCGGGCAGCTCGCCCGCGCGCTCGACTCCCTCCTCGCCCAGGACCACCCGGACTTCCAGGTCCTCGTCGTCGACAACGCGCCCGTCACCACCGCCACCCGCGACCTCGTCCAGGGCCGTTACGCGGGCCGCGTCGACTACGTCCTGGAACCGGTCCCGGGCCTGGCCGTCGCCCACAACCGCGGCGTCGCCGCCGCGCGGGGGGAGGTGCTCGCCTTCACCGACGACGACGTCGTCGCCGATCCGCACTGGCTCACCGCCCTCACCGAGCCGTTCGCCGCCGACCCCCGCCTCGGCTGCGTCACCGGCCTGATCCTCCCTGCCAGGCTCACCACCCCCGCCCAGATCCTGCTGGAGAGCCACGGAGGCTTCGCGAAGGGCTTCACACAGCGGCTGTACGATCCGGCCGCGCCGCCCGCCGACGAACCGCTCTTCCCGTTCACCGCGGGCAGCTTCGGCTCCGGCGCCAACATGGCCTTCCGTGCCCAAGTCCTCGCCTCCGTGGGCGGATTCGACCCCGCCACCGGCACCGGGACACCCGCCAGGGGCGGCGACGACCTCTACGCCTTCGTCCGGGTCCTGAGCGCGGGACACCGCCTGCGCTACACGCCCGGGGCGCTCGTCTGGCACCACCACCGGGAGACCTGGGAGGACTTGAGGAACCAGGCGTACGGATACGGCGCCGGCCTCACCGCGTACCTCACCGCGATCCTGGTCCGCCGCCCGGCCCTACTACCGTCGCTCCTGCGGAAGTTGCCGCGCGGCCTCGCCCACGCCCGGACGATCACCGCGCACCGGGCTGGGCCGGACGGGGGAGCGGCGCCCGGCGGCGGCCCGGCCGGGGG
>NZ_WWJY01000192.1 GCF_009865405.1 Streptomyces sp. SID3212
CGGGCCGTCCTGCGAGCCGTCCCACGGCGGACCCTGGGGCTGTCCCTGCCGCGCTCCCGGTACGGACTGCTGCTCCGGGAACGGCGTCCCCGCCCCTCCCCCGGACGGACCGGACCCGGACGGACCGGACCCTGACCGCTGTCCGCCGTACTGCGGCCCGGGCGAGACGCCCACAGGACCGAGGCCCGAGCCGTCCGAGCCGTACCCCCCGGAGCCGTACGCGCCCGTCTCCGCGGACCTGCCGTCGGCCTCGCCCGCGCCCTCCCCGTCCGCCGGGCGCACCACCCGCAGATGGCCCTCCCCGTCCGGGGTCGTCGGCAGCGGGGGCGTCAGGCCGCCCGTCATGAGCCGGACCGCCGACTCGCCGATCCGCAGCAGCGCCCCCGGCGGCAGCCGGACCGGCCGGGGCCCCACCTCGGCGCCCTCCAGCGTCGTCCCGTTCGTCGAGCCCAGGTCCGCGACCGACACCCCGCCGTCGTCCGCGACCGTCACCGCGCAGTGCAGCCGCGAGACGTCCGGGTCGTCGAGCGGGACGTCCGCGTCGGCGGAGCGGCCGATCCTGATCTGCCCGCCGTGCAGCAGATGGACCCCGCCCGCGTCGGGCCCGGCGACCACCCGCAGCTGGGCGGGCGCGTCCATCTCCGCCACCCCGTGCGTCTCGTCCTGGCCCGGGACCTGGAGGGAGAGCACCGCGCCGTCGATCAGCGGCGGCTCCCCGAGGGCGCAGCGCTGCGCGTCGAGCCGTTCCGTACCCGCGTACAGCACCACGGTGCCCGACGCGTCGGGTCCCGACACGGCGGTGGCGAGGGCGGAGGCGACGGCGGCCAGCGCCGTCCCGGCGGGTGCGG
>NZ_WWJY01000193.1 GCF_009865405.1 Streptomyces sp. SID3212
GGACTCGAACCCCGGACCCGCTGATTAAGAGTCAGCTGCTCTAACCAACTGAGCTAACGGCGCCTGGTGACGTCGTAGACCTTAGCACCCGGATCGGCGTGAGGAAAAATCGATATACGGGGACCGGGGTCGGGGCCGTATTGCCTGGTCAGAGGAGTGCGCGGGGACGCGGGACCGGGTCCGCGCGACACGGCCCGCCGTACGGGCCGCCCGCACGCAGGCCCACAGCAGGACGTCCGGCCCCGGCAGCCACGGATGGCGGGTGTCGGGGGCCACGACCCAGCGCGGCCCCGACGCGTTCCCGGGCGCCAGCGGCGGTACGGTCACGGCGTCCCCGGCCCCGTGACACAGCAGGGGCGGTACGGAGAGGCCGTCGTCCGCCGGGTCACCGTCACCGGCACCTCCCCCCGCCGGGGACCCGTCCGCCGCCGCGCCGCCCCACTCCTCCCACGCCAGCAGGGACGGCAGCCGCTGCGCGGTCCCCGGAGCGGCGAAGAGCAGGGTCCGGCCCCGGTGCGCGGCGACCGGGCCCGACCCCGGGCCGTCGGACCAGAGCCGGTTCAGCATGCGGCGCCCGAAGATCGCCGGGGCGCTGACCACGTCGAACGCCCCGCCGCACGGGAGGACGCCCGGGGTGCTGGGGCGGGCGGCCCACAGCGAGAGCGTCGAGCGGGGGTACGGCCCCGCCGAGGCGAGCCAGTCCGCCCCGGCCGGCGTGACGCGGGCCGTGTGGTGCCCGCCCTCCTCACGGAGGAGACCGAAGATGTCGTCACGGCGCTCGTCGTCACTCACGCCCGGACTCAAAGGTGATTCGTCTCGCAGCCATCCGCTCATGTCACCCAGATCTACCGGGAGTGACGGCCCCATTCCTGAGAGTTCACGGAAACCGGGACAGGGCGTGGCGGGAGGGCGTAACCTTCGCCCCGGCATATGCCAGAAGCCTGGCCGGATCCGGCGGCCGAGGGGGCGCCCGCAAGCGCCACCTCTCGCCCGCGGGCTGCCGCTTCCGGGCGGCGCGCCCAAGCCCTGCCCCCCGGCCGCAAGCGCCGCCCTCAGGCCGCAAGCCGCCCCCAGCCGCAAGCCCCCCAA
>NZ_WWJY01000194.1 GCF_009865405.1 Streptomyces sp. SID3212
CGGACAGGGTCCGGGTTTCGGCGCGAGTACGGTCGGCCGCGCCCCGAGCTTCGACGGTGCCGGGCCGTCGGGCCCGCCGCAGGGTGCGGGCCGGAGGCCCGGACCGTCTGCGGTTACGGATCCCCGTCCGGGTCCGGCGAACAACGGCCTTGCCGACGGCGTCGGCCCCTCGGGCCCGCAGGGGGGCGCGGGTCAGGTGCCCGGAGCGTCCGCAGGTTCGGGGGGAGGCCCAGCTGCGGACGGGGGCTTTTCCGGTCCGGGCGGCGTGCGGTCGCCGGGCGGGGCGGCTCCGTCCTTCGGCGACCGGCGGCCGGTCGGGGGGCAGGGATCGGGACAGCTCGGTGTTGCGGGCGCCCAGGGTGCCCAGAGTGCGTACGGGGCCGTGTCTGGGACAGCTTCCGGGGGGATGGACAGTCGGCTTTCACGGACCGAGGGGTCCCGGGCGGGCGGGCCGCCTCCGGCTCTCAGTGACCGGCGGCAGGTGGCCGGCGCCTCACCGGCCGGCGGTGGCCAGGGGGCGGGGCGGGCCGAGGACTCGGGTTCCCGTGGCGGTCTCGGCAGGGGTCCGGCCTGGGTGGATTCCGCCCCGACCGGGGCTTCTCCCACCGCCACCAGGGCTGCTCCCACCGGGGGAGGGGCTGCCCCCACTGCACGAGAGGCCGCCCCCACCGGGCGAGAGGCTGCCCCCAGCGAGAGAGGGGCCGCCCCCACCGCGCCCGGGCCAGGCCCTCGCGTGGGCGGCTCCGTAGCACCGCCGCGCG
>NZ_WWJY01000195.1 GCF_009865405.1 Streptomyces sp. SID3212
GCGACGATCGCCCCCGCCGCCGACGTGGTCACGGCGTGGTGGACGGCGCGGCCGGCCTCCGCGAGCGCCGGGGTGGGCCGTACCGCCAGCACCGCCACCGCGACGGTCGCCAGAACCGCCTGACCCGCCGTCCGTTCGAGCACCACCGCGCGGACGCCGCGTCCGACGTCGCCGACGTCCTTCCCGTGCCGCACCGCGCGGTGCACGTCGCCGAGGACGCCGCCGGGCAGGGCGGCGTTCAGGAACAGGGCGCGGTAGTACGAGGCGACGGCGCCGCCCAGGGGCAGTTCGACGTCGAGCGCGCGGGACACCAGGCGCCAGCGCCAGGCGCTCAACAGGGTGGTGAGCAGGCCGAGTCCGAGGGAGGCGAGCAGGACGGCGGCGTCGATGCCGCGCAGTCCGTCGAGGAACGCGCCGTTGCCGAGCCGCCACACCAGCACGGCGAGGAGGCAGGCGCCGGCGAGGGTGCCGAGGTGGGTCCGTACGGTCCGGAGCATGCGGAGCATGCGGGGCATGCGGGATGTGCGGGGTGTAGGGGATTTACGGGGCGCGGGGGTCGTACGGGACACGCGGGCCGTACGGGACACGCGGGCCGGGCGGGATATGACGGGCTGGGTCGCGGGGCGTGCCACGGGGCCTGTCACGAGGTCTCCCCGGTCGACCGGGGCAGCGCGAGGAGGTCGTGGTGGTGCACCACCACGCGCAGTTCGCGGGCCGCGGCCTCGGCGAGGCGGCGGCGCAGGTACGCGTGGGCG
>NZ_WWJY01000196.1 GCF_009865405.1 Streptomyces sp. SID3212
CGTCGGCGCCCGGCCCGTCCTCGGCGGCGGCCAGCGCCTGCCGGGCGCTGTCGTAGCGCTCGATCGCCGGGGCGAGCAGCCGGTTGTCGAACGCCGGGTCCGTGGCCGGCCCGGCCGGCGGGCACACCAGCTGGCCGTCCCGGTCGCGCTCCAGCTCGGCGCGGAGCGCGGCCTCCTCGCCGGAGGAACCCTCCGGCGGGTCGATCCACGCGAGCAGCGCGCCCAGGTGCTGGTCCTCCAGGTTGGACTGTCCCGTGGCCCAGTGCCGGTTGAGCAGGTCGGTCGTCGCGAGCAGCAGCGAGGACCCCGGGACCCGCGCGCGCTCGCCGTAGTGCGTCAGCCAGCGGCCGAGCAGCGGCACACGCGGGGGCGCGGGGTACGGCGTCTCCGGGTCGTCCTCCGCCGTACGCCGGAACCGCATCGAGCGCCCCAGCAGCCGTACGAAATCGATCCCCGGCCGGCTCGGCACGATCAACTGCGGCGCGTCCGCGCACAGCTCGACCTCGACCTTGACGCGCTTCCCGCTCTCCGGGTCGGTCTCGTTGCGCTCGGCGGCCTCCACGTCGTCCGCGTACGCGTCCACGTACGGCAGCACGGATTCGGCCAGCTCGGCGAGGAAGGCGAACCGCAGGTCACGGTCGCGGGGCTGCGCGACGGTCAGCAGCCGGGGGGCGTCCCGGTCGGTCCCGACGAGCGCGCCGAGCGGGGCGCCCGCCTCGCCGGACGTGGTCAGGGGCACCAGCACGAGCGGCCGGCCGGAGATCCGCCGGTGGCGCACGGTGGCCAGGGGGCGGGCGCGCCCGCTCTCCATGGCCTCCAGCCGGGCGAGCGTACCGATCAGCGACATCAGCCCTCCCCGCGCGGACTGCCGTGAGCCCCACCGGAAGCCGCTGGCCCGGAAGCGACCGGCCCGGAGGCCGCCGATCCGGGAGCCGTCGGCCCGGAGGCTGCGGAACCGGCAACCGCCGTCCCGGAAGCTGCGCAAGCGGGAGCC
>NZ_WWJY01000197.1 GCF_009865405.1 Streptomyces sp. SID3212
CCGCGCTCGCCGGACCCGGCGGCGGGGGCAGGACCGCGCCGCTCGGTGTGGAGGTGGACGAGGACACCCTCACCCTCGTCCCCGACCAGAAGCTCCTGACGTCGAAGGACACCGTCTTCCCGGTGGTCATCGACCCCGTCCAGCGCACCACGTCCCGTACCGCCTGGACCGGCGTCATGTCCGGGATGCCCGGTGAGCAGGACTGGAAGTACTCCGACAGCGCCGGAGTCGGCAAGTGCCCCACCGACTTCAACCCGGTGTCCTGCAACGGGGTCGGCGTACGGCGGTTGCTGTTCACCATGCCGATGTCGTTCTACAAGGGGAAGCAGATCCTCGGCGCGACGTTCTCCGCGCGCGTCGCGCACATCTACAACGCCACCCCGACCGCCGAGCCGATCCGGCTGTACCGCATCGGCGGCAAGAACTACAGCATCAGCTCCTCCAGCAACTGGTCCAACACCTCGGACGACTGGACCGACCACATCGGCACCGTCGACAAGGCCATCTCGCCCACCAGCTGCGGCAGTCAGGCGAACCTGCACTTCGAGAGCGGCGCCACCGGTGAACTCACCACCGAGGTGAGGACCGCGGCGAGCGAGGGCTGGTCGTCGATGACCCTGGGCCTGCGCGCCGCCGACGAGGGCCGCTTCCCCGAGTGGAAGCGCGTCTGCGGCAACGCGTACCTCTCGATCAGCTACAACAACCTGCCCCGGAAGATCACCACGCTGTCGCAGAACCCGGGCGGTGTCTGCGCCTCGGGCACGGGCCGGCCGTTCTCCGAGGTCCCGCCGCAGTTGCAGGCCGTCGCGAGCGACCCCGACCACGCCAACGGCCAGACCGACAAGGTCAAGGTCGAGTTCAAGGTGGAGTGGACGGACCCGGTCAGCAAGGAGGCCAAGTCCTACACGTACCTCACCCCGTCCTGGCTGGCGCCCACCAGCGGCACCAAGTTCACCCACACGGTGAAGTCGACGATCCCGCAGAACACCACCATCCGGTGGAGCGCGCGGGCGTACGACGGGGACGGCTACGGGCCGTGGAGCTACGACGGTTCCACCGTGAGCTGTGAGTTCGTTTACGACAAGACGCTGCCCGGCAAGCCCAACGTGCTGTCCAGGGAATACCCGTCGGACTCCGTCTACCACGACGGAGTGGGTACGAACGGCACGTTCACCTTCTCGCCGAACCCGAACGACTCGGTGCCGGACACCGACGTGGTGAAGTACCGGTACGCGTTCGACAGCACGGCCTCCCCGGCCACCACGGTCAACGCCACCACGGCCGGCGGCCCCGCCACGGTCAACTGGATGCCCACCCGGGCGGGACGCCACTGGGTGGACGTCATCGCCGTGGACCGCGCCGAGAACCCCAGCACCAAGGCGCACTACGAATTCCTGGTGACCGAGGGCGCGCCGGTCGCGGGCCAGTGGAACCTCGCCGACGCGGCGGGCAGCACCGAGGCCCACGACGAGACGGGCGCGTTCTCCGCCGACACCGGCGCGGGCGTCTCCTTCGGTGTCGAGGGCCCCGGCGGCAAGGTCGACGCGGCGGCCCACTTCGACGGCTCCGCCTCCGCCTACGCCGACGTCAACGACACGGTGCTGGACTCCTCGAAGAGTTTCAGTGTCAGCGCGTGGGTCCGCCCGACCGCCCTCGACCGTGACATGGCGGTCGTCAGCCAGGACGGCACCGGCGAGCCCGGCTTCACTCTGGGCTACGACCACACCGCCGGCACCTGGGCGTTCTCCGTACCGGTCACGGACGTCGACTCCCTGGGGAAGTGGCAGGCCGTCTCCACCGGCGTCTCGGTGGTCAAGGACCAGTGGGTCCTGCTGACGGGGGTCTACGACGCCACCAGGTCCGAACTGCGGCTCTACATCAACAAGGACTCCAAGGGGGTCGCCCAGCGCCGCTCGGTGTGGCGGTCGTACGGCCCGCTCCAGATCGGCCGCACCACGGCCAAGAGCGGCTACCGGAACCACTTCACCGGGGATCTCGCCGAGGTCCGCGTCTTCGACCGGGTGCTGCCCGCGGCCCAGGTCGCCGAACTGATGACGGTGAAGCCGAGCCGCGTCGGGTACTGGCAGCTGGACGCCGAGTCCGGCCGTACGTCCGTCAACACGGCGGGCGGTCAGGCCCTGACTCTCGCGGGCCACGCGAAGATCCGTCTCGCGCCCACCGACCCGCTGTCGGCCGACCCGTTCCCGATGGTCGGGGCCGGAGACCTCCTGCTGGACGGCGACGGGGACTACGCGTCCACCGCCACCGCCCCGGTCACCGGAGCGGCGAGCTTCACCCTGACGGCCCGCACCCAGCTCACCACGCTGGACGCGGACAAGCCCCAGACGGTGCTCTCGCTGCCCGGCGCCGCCGCGAACCGCCTCGCGGTCCGTTACCGGCCCGGACCGGACGCCGGGACGCCGTCGATGTGGGAACTGGCCGTGGCCGGGGCCGACTCGGCGACCGCCGAGCAGACGGTGTTCCACGACGACCAGGAACTCCCGGACACCGACATGGCGGGCCAGCACCTGGCCGTGGTCTACGACGCCTTCGCCAACGAGATCCGGCTGTACGTCAACGGCATGCTCGCCGACATCGCGCACGGCACGAACGACACACTGTGGAGCGCCACCGGCGGTCTCCAGGTGGGCCGTTCGGCCCTGGGCGGCGGCAGCGAGTACTTCGCCGGCGCGATCGACGAGGTCCGCGTCTACAGCGGCGCGGCCGACAGGACGGCGATCCAGCAGCTCGCCAACCCGATGGCCCTGCCCGACCTGTAGGACGGCGCCGTAGGTGGGCCGGCCCCTTCACCGGGACCGGCCCGCCCGCGCCGCCCCGACCCCTTCCGTACCTTCCGTACCTTCCGTATCGACGTGTGGAGACACGTGATGCTTTTCCATGGCCGGCCGCTGAGCCGGCGCATGCCTCAACGGGCGCTGACGGCGACCGCGTTGGGCGTGATCATCGCTCTGACCGCGAGTACCGTCCAGGCGGCTCCGGTGGAGATCGCCGGGAGCAAGGACCGGGGGAGACCCGGTGTCCAGGACTTCGGCGATCCGGTGGAGGGCACCGACGGCAAGGCCGCGAAGCGCCCGGCCGACCCGGCGAGGAAGGCCGCGGTCACGCGGCTCGACCGGGCGACCTGGCCCGCGGCGGGCAGCGCGGAGGTGCCCGTCGCGGGGACGTCACCGTCCGAGGTGCGGATCGGCGGGCTGCCTGTCACGGTGGCAACGCCGAAGGCCGCCAAGTCCGTTCGCAAGGACAAGAGTTCGGCTGCCGCTTCCGACCCGGCCGCGCCTTCCGGGGTACGGGTGGAGGTGCTGGAGCCCCGGCGCGCCACCGCCCTCGACGCCGCCGCGCTGCTGCGCGTCGAGCGGGCCGACAGCGGGACACGGACCGCCAAGGTCCGGCTGGACGTGGACTACGCGGCGTTCGCCGACGCGTACGGCGGTGACTACGGCGCCCGTCTGCGCCTCGTCCGGCTCCCCGCCTGCGCCGCCGTCGCGACCCCCGGCAGCAAGGCCTGCCCCCAACTCCCCACGACCCTGCCGACGGTGAACAACGGCGAGGACCACACGGTCTCCGCCGAGGTCGCCGCGTCCCCCGCCGCCCGGCCCGGTCAGGCGGCGGACGCCCCCGGGAACACCCCGCTCGTGGCGCTCATGGCGGGCCCCTCGTCCGCCCAGGGCTCGTACAAGGCCACGGCCCTCGCCCCGTCGGCGAGTTGGAGCGTCGCCAACTCCTCCGGCGGCTTCAGCTGGAGCTATCCGCTGCGCACCGCCCCTACCCCGGGCGGCCTCACACCCAGCCTCGGGCTCGGCTACTCCTCGCAGTCCGCCGACGGCCGCACCTCCGCCACCAACAACCAGGGTTCCTGGATCGGTGAGGGCTTCTCGTACGACCCCGGCTACATCGAGCGCCGCTACAAGCCGTGCTCCGACGACGGCCACGACGGATCCGCCGAGCAGTGCTGGGCGTTCGACAACGCCACCATCATGCTCAACGGCTCCTCCAGCGAGCTGATCAAGGACGACAAGACCGGCGAGTGGCGCTTCACGTCCGACGACGGCGCCAAGGTCGAGAAGCTGACCGGCGCGGCCAACGGCGACAACGACGGCGAGCACTGGCGTGTCACCACCTCGGACGGTACGGAGTACTCCTTCGGCCTGAACCGCCTGCCCGGCTGGACCGACGGCAAGGAGACGACCGACTCCACCTGGACCGCCCCCGTCTTCGGCGACGACTCGGGCGAGCCCTGCTACAACGCCACCTTCGCCAACGCCCACTGCAAGCAGGCGTGGCGCTGGAGCCTGGACTACGTCAAGGACACCCACGGCAACGTGATGTCCTACTTCTACACACCCGAGACCAACTTCTACGCGCTCAACGGCAAGACGGACGTCAACGGCACCGCGTACCACCGCGGCGGCTACCTGAAGCGCGTCGACTACGGCCAGCGCGACACCCAGGTGTACGCGGCCAAGGCACCGGCCCGCGTGGTGTTCGACACCGCCGAACGCTGCCTGCCCACCGCCGACTTCGACTGCGCGGAGGCCAAGCGGACCAAGGCGAACGCCGCCCGCTGGCCCGACACCCCCGTCGACCAGGAGTGCAAGGCCTCCACCAAGTGCACCGTCGGGCAGACCTTCTGGACGTCCAAGCGGCTGACCGGCATCACCACCCAGATCCGCAAGGACGCCACGGACTACCAGGACGTGGACGCGTGGACCCTCACCCACCTGTTCACCGACAACGGTGACGACTCCAAGACGCTGTGGCTGTCCCAGATCCAGCAGGAGGGCCGGGTCGGCACCGCCACGAAGCTCCCCACCGTGGAGCTGATCGGCGAACAACTCGCCAACCGGGTCGACGCGATCGGCGACAACATCGCGCCCTTCCACCGCTTCCGGCTGGCCACCGTACTGAGCGAGACCGGCTCCCAGCTGGACGTCAACTACGCCCCGGCCGACTGCACGAAGGCGACCCTGCCCAAGCCGGGCGAGTCCGTGAAGCGCTGCTACCCGGTCAAGTGGGCGCCCCCGGGCACCATCGAGCCGATCACGGACTGGTTCCACAAGTACGTCGTCGCGGAGATCGTCGAGACGGACCGTACCGGCGGCGGCGACTCGCTCACCACGCGCTACGACTACCAGGGCGACGCGGCCTGGCGGAAGGCCAAGCCGGACGGCATCACGGAGGACAAGTACCTCACGTGGGGCGGCTGGCAGGGCTACGGCAAGGTGAAGGTCACCAGCGGCACCGGTGACCGGCAGACCTCGCGTATCGACTACACGTACCTCCAGGGCATGGACGGGGACAAGACCTCGTCCGGCGGCACCCGTGACATCAAGGTGAAGGACTCCACCGGCACCGAGTACACGGACGCCGAGGAATTCACCGGCCACCAGCTGGAGGCCGCCACCTACGACGGGACCGAGCTGGTCGCGAAGACGATCAGCACCCCCTGGAAGGAGTACACCGCCACCCAGACCAGGAGCTGGGGCACCACCCGCTCGGTCATCGTCAGGTCCGAGACCGAACGCGGCTTCAGCCTCCTGTCGAACGGCGGTTGGCGGGAATCGAGGACAACGAGCACGTTCGACACGGCGAACGGCACCGGCCGCGTCACCGAGGTCGACGACCTGGCCGACGTCTCCACACCGGACGACGACACCTGCACCCGTACCTGGTACGTCGACAACCTCACGCAGAACCTCCTCTCCCTGCCCTCGCGCAGCGAGGTCGTCGGGGTCAGGTGCTCCGCCACGCCCGACCGCAGGACGCAGGTCCACGCGGACGAGCGCACCAGCTACGACAACCTGGCCTTCGGCGCGGCGCCGACCAAGGGCGACGCGACCAGGACCGAGCGCCTGACGTCGCACAACGGCACCACCGCCACCTACCAGGTCACCGGCACCACCACGTACGACACCTTCGGCCGCCCGCTGTCGCAGAAGGACGCGGCGCAGAACGAGACCAAGACGCTCTACACGGACGTCAACGGCCTCCTCTCGAAGGCCAGGAACACCAACGCCCTGGGCCACAACACCACCACCGACTACGTCCCCGCCTGGGGCATGTCGGCCGGCCAGACCGACCCCAACGGCAAGCGCACCGACCTGGCCTACGACGGCCTCGGCCGGCTCACCTCGGTCTGGCTCCCCGACCGGGCCAAGACGCAGACGCCGAGCATCAAGTACTCGTATCTCGTCCGCAAGGACAAGGTCGTCGCGATCAGGACGGAGAAGATCGAGGACAGCGGCACGTACGGGTCGGAGTACCAGCTCTACGACGCCCTGCTGCGCCCCCGCCAGCTCCAGACCGAGGGCCCCGGCGGCACCCGCATGGTCGCCGACTCGTTCTACGACGGCACCGGAAAGGTCAAGAAGACCAACGCCACCTACAACGCGGCGGGCGCGGCGGCCGACGAACTCCTGATCGTCCACAACGGCGAGGTCGGCGCGCAGAGCCTGCTCGAATACGACGGCCTGGGCCGCCCCACCGCGCAGGTCATGGCGGTCTCGGGCGTCGAGCAGTGGCGTACCACCACCACCTACGACGGCGAACGCACCACGGTCGACCCGCCCAAGGGCGGCGTCCCGACCACCACGATCACCGACGCGCTGGGCAACACCTCGGAGATCTGGCACTACCGGGGCGACTCACCGAACCCGCTGCTGGGCTACGACGTCACGAAGTACACGTACACGCCCCGAGGTCAGCTGGAAACAGTCATCGACTCGGACCTGAACAGTTGGTCCTACGAGTACGACCAACTGGGCCGGACGACCAGGAGCGTCGATCCCGACGCCGGGGAACTGAAGACCACCTACGACGACGTCGACCGTCCGGAGACCATGACGGACAGCCGGGGGAAGACGACCTCCACGGTCTACGACAAGCTCGACCGTGTGACGTCGACCTGGCAGGGGGAGGCGGGGACCGGCACGAAGCTTTCCGAGATCCGCTACGACAAGGCGGGCATGCTGGGGTACGCCTACGCCACGCTCAGCTTCACCTCCCCGACCGAGCAGTTCTCCACCGCCGTGCAGGCGGTCGACGACTTCTACCGGCCGCTGAAGACCGCGTACACGGTGCCTGCCTCCCAGGGGCTTCTCGCCGGCACGTACGATTTCACCTCGGTCTACAACCGTGACGGCACCACCCAGTCGACCGGTCTGCCGGCCGCTGGTGGTCTGCCCGCCGAGGTCCTGGCATACGGCTACGACGAGCTCCAGCGTCCGACGACGATGACGGGGACCACCCCCTACGTCACCAGCACCGTCTACTCCAAGAACAGCCATCTCCAGCAGCTCGAACTGAGCACCGGGAGTGGCAAGAAGGTCTGGCAGACTTTCGATTACGAGACCGGTACGGATCGGCTGACCCGCTCGGTCGTCGACCTTTCCAAGGCCGCGGGGGAGCGCGGCGCCGTCAAGGAGTCGAACTTCGCCTACGACCAGGCGGGCAACGTCCTGTCGATCTCGGACACGGCGAACGCCGCCGCGCCCGACGTCCAGTGCTTCGGCTACGACAGCCGGCAGCGGCTGGACGACGCGTGGACCCCGGCGTCCACGGTGGCCGACGCGTCGGGCACCGGCACGCTCGGTTCGACCGCGCCGGTTGAGGGCAACGGTCCGAAGGCGTGCGAATCGGAGGCGGGGACGTCGCCGCTCGGCGGTCCCTCGCCGTACTGGAAGTCGTACGTCACCGATGCCATCGGCAACCGCACGGCGGACACAGTGCACGACACGGGGCTCAACTCCGCCAGGAACGTGACGCGTTCGTACACCTACGGCGGGGCGGGCGCGGCCGGCGACGGCCCCCACCAGGTCACCAGGGTCGTGGAGAAGACCCCGACCGGTGATCGGCAGTCGACGTACGAGTACGACGACGCGGGTAACACCACGAAGCGCACGAAAGACGGCGACGCCCAGGCGCTGGGGTGGAACGACCAGGGCAGACTCGCCACGGCCAAGGAGGCCGACGGGTCTGTGACCACTTTTCTCTACGACTCGGACGGCGACAGACTCCAACGCAAGGACGCGTCGGGCACCACGGTCTACCTGCCGGGCATGGAGCTGAAACTCTCCGCGGACGGAACGCGGAAGGAAGCCACTCGCTACTACTCATTCGCCGACCAGACGGTCGCTGTACGCACCGGAGACGGCACAGTCTCGTTCATCGCGTCGGACCACCACGGAACGGGTGAGCTGGCCATCGACGCGGCGACCGGAGCTGTGTCCCAGCGCCGCTTCGATCCTTACGGAGTCGAGCGGGGCGAGGCACTGGGCAACTGGCCCGGCGAAAAGGGCTATGTGGGCGGCACGATCGACAAGTCGACGAGTCTGACTCACTTGGGTGCGCGTGAGTACGACGCGGATATCGGCAAGTTCATCTCCGTCGATCCGCTCATCGACTACACGCAGCCGCAGCAGATCAACGGCTACGCCTACGCGAGCAACAGCCCTGTCACCCACGCCGACCCGAGCGGCATGATCATTCCAGAGTGTCTGGAAGGCCTCATCGAGTGTCAGGGCGGGAGGCCTGTCTCCAGCGGAGGCTCGGGTGGCGGAGGTTCGAGCGGGGTCGACAAGGCGCAGCAGAGAGTCGACGAGGCGTCGTCGGCTGTCCAGGGTGCCCAACAGCGGCAAAGCGCTGCCACACAGCGCATCAAGGCGGCAGGCGCGGCCCTGGTCAAAATCGCCCGGGACGTCCTTGGAGTCGATGCCGCGCTGGACTGCATCTCCACCGGTGATCTGGGCTCATGCGGCGAAACCATTCTGAATATCGCGGGCAGCTTCGCCGGCGGTCTGGCGGGAAAGATTCTGGCCAAGTACGGGGCTCCCTGGGACTGGGCGAAGGGTCTTAAACTCTCCAAACGTGTAATTGGCCTAGGCAGTGATCTGGTCGGCGACTTCAAGGCCTATTTCAAGGCCCGTAAGGAGGTGGCCAAGGGGAAGGAAGTCCTGGGCAAGGCGCAGGACGCGCTGGCATCCGCCAAGGAGAAAGCCGCCACACTCCTCAAAAAGAACAAATGCGAAGTGCCGCACAGCTTCCTTCCGGGGACGTACGTTCTGCTCGCCGACGGAACGAGCAAGAGGATCGAGGACGTCGAGCCCGGGGACAGGGTCACCGTGACTGACCCCGACAGGGGCGAAACCACGGACCGTGAAGTCGCCGGCACGATCGTGACCGAGGACGACAAGGCTTTCGTCGACCTCACGATGAAGGATGAGTCCGGGGCTACCACGGCCCTGACCGCGACGACGACGCACCCCTTCTGGGTGGAGTCCGAGGACGAGTGGATACAGGCTGGCGAACTTGAGCCGCGCATGACTCTCCGTACCCCGGACGGTGACACGCTCACTCTTGAGGACACGCGCTTCTTCGAGCAGCGACAGCGCACGTACGACCTGACGGTCACGGACATTCACACGTACTACGTGCTGGCCGGAATCACACCGGTGCTCGTGCATAATTCAGGCGGTGAACTCGGCCCGGGTGAGATATTCCTGTGGCGAGGAGTCAAGGGAATGGAGCGCGACGATCTTCAGAAGACTCGCCAGTTCAAGAGCACTCAAGGAGTCAAGTACTTCTCGTTCACGGAGAAAGGTGCGGCAGAGTACGCGCGCAGGGCGTACTCCGCTTATCCGAAAGAGGGTAAATACACGATGATTCGCACCAAGGTGAATGTGGCGGATCTTCCAGATCACGCAAGGATGGCTTACACCGCGGACGTCGTGGACGGTGGTGTCGCACTGGAGGACGATGTGCTGTCGAAGCTCAGCAGGCCGCAGATCATGCCGAGCATGAGCTGCCGGTGATGGGGATGCGGTACGTCGTCGCTTCGTCGTCGGACAGCGTCGTCCGGGAATGCCGAAATATGCTCGGGTCCCACCCCGACATCGAGATTCGGATGGGCTCGGTGCCGGAGACCGGATCCGACTGTGATGCCGTAATCCTGAACTCTCCGCTCGCGCATGAGCGTTACGGGGGTTCGCCGCTGATCGGGCGGGTTCAGATTCTGGCCAACCGTCGTGACGACGGTGCTCCCGAAGCCATCCTGGTCGCCGCCCCGATCAGCGCTTCGAGCGCCGTGGCGAACCCCAGTGACGTCGAGATCGAGAATCGCGTCGCCGAGGTGCTGGAGACGTGTGTCTCCGCCTTTGCCGCGAGATTTTCTGATGCCGACTCGAAGCCGCGAATCCTCGTGCATCTGGAAGGGGCCGGAATCGATCGCCCCGACATCAAGGTTCCGTTGAGGGGCGTGCTGCGATTTCTGAACTCGGCAGGAGGTGTTGGATCCTGACCGGAGGGTAACTCCACGCCGACGCAGGGGGAGTTCGCCTCGCAGTGGAGTTGAAGCCCCGCCAGATGGTTTCTGGCGGGGCTTCAACGTCAATGAGCGCCCATCCCGGAGAGGTGCCTGCGGCGGCCGGGCCCGGGAGGTTGTTGGCGCCGACGGGTTTCTCATATGCGCGTTTTGTGTGTTTCCTTGCGTGGGTCGATATGCCCGATATTCGGGTTGGTTGGGGCTTTCTGTACTCTCGCGGCGTCAGTCGGCCAAGCCCAAACGGTGATGTGTGTCACGTCGGATGGGGTGGCGTGATTCGCGTGCCGTCGCCACATCCCCCGCGTGCGGGGAAAGTTGGGTTCCGCGTCGGTGTGTGAGTGGGCCGGGTTTCGTATGATCGCTTTCGCGGATGAGATCTCGGTGTGAATTCAGGACTTGTTTCGGCGCGGCTTTCTCGCTTACGTTCACCCCACTCCGGGTGGATCGCCGAATCCTGCCGCTGTCCGGATACACACTCACCCACTCACGTACGGCAGGAGCGGGGGACCCAGGTAAGTCGCCGATCCGTCACAGGACCGGCTCGGGGTGAAGTCGCACTAATCATGCGGCCGGGCATCTCCAGCTCGAACCCGACAGCTCACCTCGCAGGCGACGGAGAGGATTTCGTCATGCCCATCAAGGGTAAGCACCGTCGTTCCAGGATCAGCCCGTTCGCCCGGCGCCTTGTCGCCGTGGGGACCGGAGGTGTCGCGCTCGCCCTTCCGCTGGTGGCCGCTCACACCGCGAGCGCCGCCACCGGCACCACCGTCACCGCGGAGAAGAGGAGTGTCACCACCTACTCCGTGGTCGCCGGGGACTCGCTCGCCAAGATCGCCCGTACCCACTCGCTCAGCGGCGGCTGGAAGAAGCTCTACCAGGACAACCGGAAGGCCGTCGGCGCCGACCCGTCGGTGATCCACCCCGGTCTCAGGCTGACCCTCGGCGGCAGGGCCGCGACGCCCGCCGCCACCACCGCCAGGACCACCGCGCCCGCGCCCGCCCCCGCCGTACAGGCCGCGGCGAAGACGTACGCGAACAACCTGGACGGCTGGATCAGGGAGTCCCTGGACGTCATGGCCGCGCACGGCATCCCCGGCAGCTACGACGGCATCTACCGCAACATCATGCGGGAGTCCTCGGGCAACCCGAACGCCATCAACAACTGGGACTCGAACGCCGCCGCCGGCATCCCCTCCAAGGGGCTGCTCCAGGTCATCGACCCGACCTTCCAGGCCTACCACGTGTCCGGTACGTCGATGAACAGCTACGACCCGGTCGCCAACATCACCGCCGCGTGCAACTACGCCGCCGACAAGTACGGCTCGATCGACAACGTGAACGGTCCGTACTGATCCTGATCCACTTCGCACACCCCCGGCGGGCCCGCTCCGAACCCTGGAGCGGGCCCGTCCGCGTGTCCGCCACCCGCCGCACCGCCTGTACCTCCTGCCCGCATGAGTGAAAAGCTACTTTGGTCACAGTAGACAATATGTTATGGCGTCATTAGAGTTCACTTGTGAAAAAGCCCCAGGGCGAGTCCGGGAACAAGAGCCGGAACCCGGGACCCTCCTCCTGAGACACCGTTCCGCGATCTCCTCGTGTCCTGACATCATGCGCGGGGAAGGTGGGGGCCATGGGGACCGTCGTACACGTGCCGCAGACGCGCGACATGATCGGGGAAGAGCTGTCGGGTGACGAGGCGCTGACGGCGCTGCGCCGCTACGGCGGCCGCAAGCTGCTGCTGGACGCCTTCGCCCGCTTCCGGTACGCCGACGGCTTCAGCCAGGCCCGCTCGCTGGGCTTCCAGGTGGTCCTCGGCATGGTCCCGTTCACCATCGCGCTGGTCGGGGTGACGGCGACCGTCCACACCGAGAGCATCGGGCGGATCATCGAGCTGACCCTCGCCCGGATCGTCCCCGGAGCCAGCGCGGACGTCGTCCAGGAGGCCCTGGACGGCACCCGCCGCAGCGCGGGCGCCGACGTCTCGGGCGCCGTCGCGATCTGGATGGGGCTCGGGTTCGCCGTACTGAACCTCGCGTCCGCCATGGGCCAGATAGAGCGAGGCTGCAACCGCATCTACGGCGTGGAGCGCGACCGCCCCTTCCCGGCGAAGTACGCCCGCGGCCTGCTCCTGGCGCTCGGCGCCGGGGTGCCGATGGCCCTGGGCTTCCTCGTCCTCGTGGCGGGGGAGGCGGTGGGCGACTCCGTCGTGGAGGCGCTGGGCTGGTCACGGCAGTGGCTCGACTGGTGGGGCCCGCTGGAGGTGCCCGTCGGGGTGACCCTCGCCGGGGTCGCCTCGGCGGTGATCTTCCGCTGGTCGCCCCGCAGGGACCAGCCGGGCTACACCTGGCTCGCCTTCGGCTCGGCGGTCCACCTGGTGCTCTGGGTCGTGGCCACCTGGCTCCTCGCCTTCTACGTCGAGCGGAGCGGATCCTTCGGAGCGGTGTACGGGCCCCTCACCGCCTTCGTCGCCCTGCTCCTCTGGGCCAACCTCACCGGGATCGCGCTGTTCCTGGGGGTGGCCTTCGCCGCCCAGCTGGAGGCCGCGAGGGCGGGGATGGTGGACCCGGTCCACCCGGACCCGGGTTCCGGACCCTGAGGCCCGGACTGCGCCCCGACTGCCCCAGGGCGTGTCCACGGGGGGCCCGGCGTTCCCTCGCACAGGTTCGTCGGCCATACTGCGCCCGTGGACCAGCGCATCGATCCGAACAGCCAGCCCGTACACGCCGCGGGGACTGATCCGGGATTTATCCCTGGGCTCATGATCCCCCGCCCTGTTGAGGACGAGGAGAGTGCTCCGGAGCACGAGGCGAAGAAGCCCCAGAAGCAGACGGCCCCTCAGGCGGCCGACGAGACCCCCGAGCCGTCGGACGAGCGGCCCGGCGAGCTGACGGCCGGGTCCGCGTCCGCGTCCGTCTCCGACGACACCACGTCCGAGGGTACGGAGCAGGCGGCGGAGCCCGTCGGCGCACCGGCCGGCGAGGACGAGCCCGGCGGGACCACCGGCAAGGCCGCCCCGGAGGACGACGCGGACGCCGCCGAAGGCCCCGCCTTCGAGGTCAGCGACCGCCGCGCCTCCATCACCGCCGACCGCGACGGCGTCCGCTTCACCCTGGACGACGAGGCGGCGGACTTCCGCTGGGACGAGATCGGCGCGGTCGAGGTCGGGGTCCCCCGCTTCGGACGCCGGTTCACCGTCACCGTCCACACGATCACCCGCCGCCAGTACCACGTGGACGTCGACGCGCCGGCCCGCGGCGCGCTCAAGGAGTGGACGGCGGAGCTGGACGAGGTGCTGGACGCCTACTTCGAGGAAGCCTGACCGTTCCGCGAAGTGACGGGAAGTGACGGGTCGTCAGGCGCCCGCCCCCGCCCTGGAGTCCGGGCGCCGGGGCGGGTAATAGGATTCTTGATGCCGTCGGCCGCCCGGGCTACCGAACCGGGCCGCGAGCTGGGCACGATCTGGGAGACGTGAGTGAGCAACATACCGGAGACGGGACGGACTCCCCGGGTCCAGGTCCGTCTCGTCGTCATTCAGCTGCTCGTCTTCTCGCTGCTGCTCACGCTCGGCGGCCGGCTCTGGTACCTCCAGATCCGCAACGGCCAGGAGTACACGGACGAGGCCAAGAACAACCACACCCAGCGGGTGGTCCAGCCGGCCGTACGGGGCTCGATCCTGGACACCCGCGGGGTGCCGCTCGCCGACAACGAGACCCGGCTGGTCGTCTCGGCCAGCCGCACCGACCTGATGAAGATGCCGGACGAGGGCAAGGCCGTACTGACCCGGCTCGCGGGCGTCCTGGGCCTGAAGGCCCAGGACCTCGTGGACAAGGTCAGGCTGTGCGACGCGAAGACGCCGCAGCCGTGTTGGAACGGGTCGCCGTACCAGCCGATCCCGGTGACCGACGAGGCCACCACCCAGCAGGCCCTCCAGATCCGTGAACGCGCCGAGGACTTCCCCGGCATCACCGCCGAGCCCACCGCCGTACGGCGCTACGCCGCCCCCGGCAAGGCCAACACCTCCCAGGTGCTGGGCTATCTCTCGCCCGTCACGGACGAGGAGATCACCAAGGCGCAGGACACCACCTCGCCGTACCTGCGCTCGGACCAGGTGGGCCGCTCGGGCCTGGAGCGTACGTACGACGAGCAGTTGCGCGGCAAGGCGGGCGTGACCCGGTACGAGGTCGACAACCTGGGGCGCGTCCTGGGGCAGGCGAAGACCGAGAAGGCCCGGCCCGGGGACAACGTCATCACGTCGATCGACGCCCGGGTGCAGGCCGTCGCGGAGTACGAGCTCAACAACGCGATGAAGACGGCCCGCAAACAGTTCGACACCGTCACCGGCTCGAAATACAAGGCGGATTCGGGCGCGGTGGTGGTGATGGAGGCGAAGACCGGCCGGGTGGTGGCGATGGCGTCGCAGCCGACGTACGACCCGAACGCGTGGGTCGGGGGCATCTCGGCGAAGGACTACGCGAAGCTCACCGGCAAGAAGTCGAACTTCCCGCTCCTGAACCGGGCGATCCAGGGCCAGGCGGCCCCCGGGTCCATCTTCAAGGTCGTCTCCTCGACGGCCGCCGTCAACGCGGGCTACGACTTCAACGGCAGCTATCCGTGCCCCAGTTCGTACTCGATCGGCAACCAGGTCTTCAAGAACTTCGAGTCCCAGGGCTACGGCAACATCACCATCGGCAAGGCGCTCGAAGTCTCGTGCGACACCGTCTACTACGGCCTGGCCCACCAGGAGTGGCAGAAGGACGGCGGCAACAACCCCAAGAAGAAGCCCGCCGACTGGTTCTACAGGACCGCCCACCAGTTCGGTCTGGGCAAGGAGACCGGCATCGACCTCCCCAACGAGGTCACCGGGCGGGTGCCCGACCGGCAGTGGAAGCAGGACTTCTGGAAGGCCAACAAGTCGGCCTGGTGCAAGCAGGGCAAGAAGAACGGCACGTACGTGGAGCGGATCGCGTACGAGGGCTGCCTCGAAGGCAACAAGATGCGTGCCGGTGACGCCGTCAACTACTCGATCGGCCAGGGCGACACGCTTGTCACCCCGATCCAGATGGCGGCCATCTACGGGGCGATCTCCAACGGCGGCACGCTCTACACCCCCACCGTGGGCAAGGCGATCGTCAGCGCCGACGGCAGGAGCGTGAAGAAGATCGCCCCCAAGGCGGACGGCAAGCTCCCGATGGACAAGGCGACCCGGGACAACATCGACGAGGCGCTGGCGGGCGTGGCGACACGTGGTTCGGCCGCGTGGCGGTTCGGCGGCTGGCCGCAGGACAGGATCCCGATGCACGCCAAGACCGGTACCGCCGAGGTCCATGGCAAGCAGACGACCTCGTGGTTCGCCTCGTACACCAAGGACTACACGATCGTGATGACGATCTCCCAGGGTGGTACGGGATCCGGCGCCTCCGGTCCCGCCGTCCGCAAGATCTACGAGGCGATGTACGGCCTGGACGCGAAGGGCAACCAGGATCTCAAGAAGGCCTTGATGCCCAAGCCCCGTACCGCGCTGCCGAAGATCGGCCCCGATGGTGCGATCGACGCCCCCAAGACGGAGCCGTACAAACCGTAAAACAGCAGGCCAGAAGGGTGTTCAGGACAGGTGTTCGTTTGTTGAGTTCTTGACAAGTCTAGACCAATGCCGGTTGACTCCGTCGCAAGCTTCGCGTGTGGCGGCTCGTTGCGCCATGACGGCTTCTCTACAAGTAACGGTTCGGCCCCGAACCGTACTTAATGGCGTGAAGGGATACATCCAGTCGACATGATCAGAAAATCGCTCAGGGGTCTCAGTCTTGCCCGTACCGCCGTCGCGCTCGCCGTGGCGGCTCTCTTCTCGGTCACTCTCACCGTGCCGGCGTCCGCCGCCGACCCGGTCGGCAGCATCACCGGCATCGCAGGCAAGTGCCTGGATGTCGCGGCCGCGAGCAGCGCCAACGGCACCGCCGTACAGCTCTACGACTGCAACGGCAGCGCGGCACAGCAGTGGACCGTCGCCGGTGATGGGACGCTGCGCGCCCTGGGCAAGTGTCTGGACCTCGTCGAGCGCGGCACGGCCGACGGCACCAAGCTCCAGATCTGGGACTGCGCCGGCAGCGCCAACCAGAAGTGGGCGATCTCCGGCGCCAAGGACATCGTCAACCCCACGGCCAACAAGTGCCTCGACGTCACAGGCAACACCTCCGCCAACGGCGCGCGGATCCAGATCTGGACCTGCACCGGCGGCGCCAACCAGAAGTGGAACACGCCCTCCGGCGGCTCCACGCCTCCTCCCACCGGCGGCTTCGTCGTCAGTGAAGCCCAGTTCAACCAGATGTTCCCGAACCGGAACTCGTTCTACTCGTACAGCGGTCTGACCAACGCGCTGAGCGCCTACCCGGGCTTCACCAAGACGGGCAGCACCACGACCCAGCGCCAGGAGGCCGCGGCCTTCCTCGCCAACGTCAACCACGAGACCGGCGGTCTCGTGTACGTGGTGGAGATCAACCAGGCCAACTACCCCCACTACTGCGACCCGAACCAGCCGTACGGCTGCCCCGCCGGCCAGGCCGCGTACTACGGCCGTGGCCCGATCCAGCTGAGCTGGAACTTCAACTACAAGGCCGCGGGCGACGCGCTGGGCATCGACCTGCTCAACAACCCGTGGCTCGTCCAGAACGACTCCGCGGTCGCCTGGAAGACCGGCCTCTGGTACTGGAACACCCAGAGCGGCCCGGGCACGATGACCCCGCACAACGCGATGGTCAACGGCGCCGGCTTCGGCCAGACGATCCGCAGCATCAACGGCTCGCTGGAGTGCGACGGCCGCAACCCGGCGCAGGTCCAGAGCCGGGTCGACGCCTACAACCGCTTCACCCAGATCCTGGGTGTCGCGCCGGGCGCCAACCTGTACTGCTGACGCTCCACCCCTGACGTACCCCGAGAGTGCGCGGCCCCCGGAACCCCGGGAGCCGCGCACTCTCCGCGTTGTCCGGGGCGGCGTCCGCGGCGGTCACCCCCGCTCCGCGTGTCCTCCTGGCGTCCCGCGCGTTGTATCGATCATGAACGTACGTCGAATCCTCACCACCGCCGCGGCGGGCTCCGCCCTCCTCGCCGCCGTCGCCCCCGCCGCCCAGGCCGCCCAGTCGGCCGACTTCGGCACCACCCTGAGCAGCGCGGCGCAGACCGCCGCCACCGTCGGTGAGAAGACCAAGCCGGTGGCGGACGGGCTCCTCGGTAAGAAGATCGGCGCCGCCAAAGGTGTCCTGAAGGGCGGCTCGGACGTCGTCAAGCACGGACAGGCCCTCCTCAGCTGACCCGTCCCGCCGACACCACAGCCCCCCAACCACCGCACAGGCCGGTCGGCCCCCGCCGACCGGCCTGTCACGCGGTCGGCACCCCCATAGGGGGACCGCCCGCGGCCTCTCACTCCTTCACGGCCCCCGCGTTCGCCCCGCTCACGAAGTAGCGCTGGAAGCAGAAGAACAGCGCGGCCACCGGAAGGGTGGACAGCAGCGCCGCCGCCAGCTTGAGCGGGTACTGCGTACCGCCGCCCAGGCCACCCGAGACGAACCGGGCCAGGCCCGTGGTGAGCGTCTCGTACTGACCGGACTGGGTGGCGACCAGGAAGTGCGTGAACTCGTTCCACGACCCCTGGAACGACAGGATCGTCAGGGTGATCAGCGCCGGCCGAGCCATCGGCAGCACGACGGACCAGAAGATCCGGAACACCCCCGCCCCGTCGACCTTCGCGGCCTCCTCCACCTCACGCGGCACCGACTCGAAGAACTGCTTCATGATGAAGATGCCCGCCGCGTCCACCACCAGCGGCAGGATCATGCCGGTGTACGTGTCGAAGATCCCGAACGTGTTCAGCACCAGGAACTTCGGGATGAGCAGCGCCACTCCGGGCACCGCCATCACCGCGAGGACGAACGTGAACAGCACCGAACGGCCCCGGAAGCGCAGCCGCGCCAGCGCGTACCCCGCCATCGAGTCGAACAGCACCCGGCCCCCGGTCACCAAGACGGCCACGAACGCCGAGTTGCCGAGCCAGCGCAGGAACGGCACCCCGTCCGCGGACTCGCTCAGCCCGAACAGCCGCTGGTAGGCGGCCGTCGTCGGAGTCGTGGGCAGCAGGGACAGCGGATTTGCCGCGGCGTCCGGATCCGTCTTGAAGCCGGTCACCAACTGGAGCACGAACGGCAGCAGATAGAGCAGCGCCACCCCCACCACCAGGGCGTATCCCAGCACCCGCAGAGGTACGGGGAAGCGCCCGAGCACGGGCCGGCCCTGCTTCTCGCTCGTGGTACTCATCGCTTCCTCCCGGTGCGTACGCCGCGCTCCCGCAGCGCCCAGCGCTGGAAGCCGGTCAGCACGAGGATCAGGGCGAGCAGGACGAACGCGATCGCCGAGCCCTGGCCGAAGTCGGCGTTGTCGAATCCCGCGGAGTACGACAGGAACGCGGGCGTGAGCGTGGTGTTGCCCGGGGCGCCCTGGCCCATCACGTACACCTGGTCGAAGACCTGCCAGGTGGAGATCAGGCCCAGGGTGAGCACCAGGAACAGCACGGGACGCAGCGCGGGCAGGGTCACGTACCGCAGCAGCTGGCGCCGGTTGACCCCTTCCAGGGCCGCCGTCTCCTCCAGCTCACGCGGGATGTCCTGGAGCGCCGCGAGGAAGATCAGCATGAACGTGCCCGAGGTCGTCCACACGGCCAGCAGGATGATCGTGCACATCGCGATCGAAGGACCCGACAGCCACTCGAACCACGACAGTCCCATCACGGAATGCTCGGCCAGCAGCCCGGTGGGATGCTCGGGGTCGACGACGCCGAGTCCGCCGAGGATCAGCGAGAGCACCCCGCGCGGATCGGCGAACCAGTTCGGCCCCTTGACCCCGATCCACGACAACAGGGCGTTGACGGCACCGCTTCCCTGGAAGAGGAAGAGGAACACCGTCGCGACGGCGATCGAGCTGGTGACGGACGGAAAGAAGAAGATCGTACGGAGCGGGCCGCGGCCCCGCAGCATCCGCTGGTTGACGATCAGGGCCAGGCCCAGCGCCAGTCCGGTCTGCAACGGCACCGTCAGCAGGACGTAGTACGCGTTGTTGCGCAGGGCGGTCGCGAAGAGCGTGCGGTCGAGACCGTCCTGGGTGAAGAGCGTGCGGTAGTTGTCCAGGCCCACGAAGTCGGCCTGGCCGGAGAACGGGTTGGACTGCCCGTCCCAGTGCAGCAGGCTCACCCAGAGCGCCATGAGGATCGGCAGCACCAGGAACGAGCCGAGGACGAGCACCATGGGGCTGACGAAGAGCCAGCCCCACGCGCCGTCCCGGTCGCGCCCGCCGCGCCGCGAGCGTGTCGAGCTTGTCGGGCGGAGGGACATCGGGCTCAGTTGCCCTTCGCTATGGCCTGTTCGCCGTTGCGCTGGAGGTCGGCCAGGATCTTCTTCGGATCGGCCGTGCGCAGCGACTGGAGCTCGGTGTTGAACTGGCTGAGCACCTTGTCGAATCCGGCGATCGTGACCGGACCCTGCGCGTACGCGCTGCCGTCGACCCACGCCTTGGCCTGGGGCTGCTGCTCGGCGAAGGTCGTGAGGGCGCTCGTACGGCTGGGCATCACACCGAACGCGTCGGCGAACGCCAGCTGCTGCTTCGCCGAGCTGAGCGACTTGACCAGGTCGACACTCGCCTCGTGGTGCGCGCTGTCGGCGGCGACACCCCAGCAGGTGCTGAAGGCGAGGGTGCCCTTCCCGGCCGGACCGGCGGGCAGCGGCAGGATCTGGTAGTTCACGTCCGGGTAGTCGAGCTTCATGCCGCCGTCGAGCCAGTTGCCCTCGATGGTCATCGCGGCCTTGCCCTTGCCGAGCGCCTCACCGCCCCAGCTGGTGTCGACCGCCTTGGCGAACTTCATCGAACCGGACTTCAGGAGGCCCTGGACGAACGTCAGCCCCTCGGCGTTCTCCGGCGTGTCGGCGGTCATCTTCGTCTGGCCCGCGTCGGTGACCCAGCCGCCGGCCTGCCGCATGAAGACACCGAGCCGCTGGTACTCGTCACTGGTCACCAGGCCGGTGACGCCGTCGCCCGTGAGCTTGTCGGCGACCGTCTTCAGCTGCTCCCAGGTGGTCGGGTAGTCCTTCTCGGTCAGCCCGGCCTTCTTCCACAGGTCGGAGTTGATCGCCAGGCCGAGGGTGGAGGTGTCCTTGGGCAGGCACATCAGCTTGTTGTCGTACGAGAACGAGGAGCGCAGCTGCTCCGAGAAGTCGTCCGCGTCCGGGATCTGGTCGCCGTACGGGTAGAGCGAGCCGCCCTTGGCGTAGTTGGCGAACTGGTCGGAGTTGACGTAGAAGACGTCCGGCGGCTTGTTCCCGGCGAAGGCCTGGGCCAGCTGCTGGTTCATGTCCTTGGCGACCTCGACGGTCACGGAGTTGCCGGACTTCTTCGCGTACGCGGCGGCGGCCGTCTTGACGGCCTGGGTCTCGGCGTCCCCCGAGGTGGCGATCAGGACGGTGAGCTTCTGCTTCGCGGACTTCTCCTGGGCGGGCTCCTTGCCGCTGTCGAAACCGGACGAACAACCGGTCGCGGTCAGCAGCGCCGCGCAGGTGGCAAGGGCGGCTAGGGCCGTGTGGCGGGCCATGAATTCCTCCATAGGGGGATGAAACGTGCGGCTCAGCTGCCCTGAAGGCGCGCTGTACGAGAGGGGGGTGGCGTTCTGGGGGCCCAGGGGGCCGGGGTGGAGCGGGGAGGCCGGGGCGGGTGGGCCCGTGGCTCAGTGGTTCGGCGGTTCGGCGGTTCGGCGGTTCGGTGGCTCGGCGGTCCATGGTTCGGCGGTTCGGTGGTTCGGTCGCGGCTGCTCAGGCGCGTAACGCCGGCGTGCTGTCCCGTACGACCAGTGACGGTTCGAGCAGGACCCGCTCGGGGGCCCGGCCCGGCTCTCCCATCCGGGCCAGCAGCAGCCGTACACACTCGCGGCCGACGGCCTCCAGCGGCTGGGCCACGGTGGACAGGCCCGGTGAGAGGAGCGCGGCCGTGGGGGAGTCGTCGAAGCCGACCACGGCGACGTCCGCTCCCGGTACGGCCTCGCGCTCCCGCAAGGCGTGGTAGCAGCCCAGCGCGAGCATGTCGCTCGCCGCGACCACCGCCGTGGCGCCCGCTTCGAGCAGGGGTGCGGCGGCGGCCTGGGCCGACGCGATGTCGTCGACGCTGTACGCGCGCCGGCCCCGGACCGGCAGACCGTGCCGGCGCATGGCGCGCTGCCAGCCCTCCGCACGGTCGTCACCGACGCCGGAGCCGCGCGGCCAGCCCAGGAAGGCGATCTTCCGGTGCCCGCGCGCCACCAGGTGCTCGACGGCGGCGTCCGTGCCCGAGGCGCCGTCGACGTCGACCCAGTCGCCGATCTGACGGCCCGCCCACATCCGGCCGAAGCCGACAAAGGGAACATCGCGCTTCTGGAGCCAGGCCTGGCGCTGGTCGCCCCGGTCGGTGCCGCTCAGTACGAACCCGTCCACATGGTGCAGATCGAGCAGTTCCTCATATCCGTCGAGGGCGTCAGGACCCTCGGGCGGGGGTGAGGCGAACAGCAGGATCCGGTAACCGGCCTCGTCGGCGGTCTGGGACAGGGCGTGCAGGAAGCGGTCCATGACCGGGGCGGACGCGCCCGGCGCGGTGGGCCGGATTCCGTACCCGATGAGTTTGCTGGAACGGGTACGGAGGGTCTGTGCCGCCCGGTGCGGGCGGTAGCCCATCTCGTCGATGGTTCTGCGCACCCGCTCCAAGGTCTCGGGGCGCAGCAGATCGGGGGAGTTGAGGGCATTCGACACGGTTTGCGGAGAGACCCCGGCCCGTCGCGCGACCATGGCCAGGGTCACCGGACCGGCCTTGGGCGAAGGGGTGTTGGGGGTGCGGACCATGTGTCTCTCCGGAACCGACGGGGCGAGTGGATGAAGTTATTGGAGCGTTCCAATGGTGTTGTCAGGGAGCTGAGGTCGTCGTTAGGCTCTTTGGAACGCTCCAATGCCTGAGAGGTTCTGCTGTTTTGGACATCACTGTCAAGACCCACGACATAACGAAGCCGGTCGAGGGGGGCGGCCCGCCGGACGGAAACCCCCAGGGGCCGTCCGGGCTCCAGCCGTTCCTGCACGACTCCTGCGTGACGCTGTACGCGCCGAGCTTCGCGATCTCGCGGGCCGACGGACAGATCGGCGACCTTCCCGGAGCCGGAGCCGGAGCCGGAGCCGGAGCCGGAGCGGGTGCCGGTGCCGGTGTCCTGTCCGGGGAGAGTCCTGGTGCCGACGGCTTCTACCACGGCGACACCCGCGCCCTGTCCCGGCTGACCGTCGAGGCCGAAGGCGTGGTGCTCGCACCCGTACGCGGTGGCCTCGACGGCGCCGAACGCGCGTCCTTCCGGGCCGTGTTGCGCGGCCTCGGCGAACACACCCCCGACCCCGCCGTCACCCTGCGCCGCCGCCGCCACGTCACCCCGGGACAGCTGGCGGAGACCCTGGACGTCACCAACGCGGGACGGCAGCACGTCCGCGTCACGCTGATCGTCACCGCCACCACCGACCTCGCGCCGATGGAGCGCGTCAAGTCCGGTGACCGCCCCGCGCCCGTGCCCCCCGCCGCCACCGCGGACGGACTCGCCTGGTCCCAGGAGGCGTTCACCGTACGGCTCGGCAGCACGCCCGCCGCCACGACCGCCGACCCGGCGTCCGGACGGCTCACGTACGACATCCAACTGGCGCCCGGCGAGACCTGGACCGCTCTCCTGCGCTGCGAGGCGGCCCACGACGAGGGCGACCAGTTCCCCGCGCCGCCCTCCGGCAGTCTGCCCTGGCGCACCCCCCGACTGCGCAGCGCGGACCGGCGCTTCGACCACTGGCTCGACCAGTCCACCGCCGACCTGGACCGGCTGCGCCTGACCGACCCCGCCGACCCGGCCGACCAGTTCCTGGCCGCCGGAGCCCCGTGGTTCCTCACGCTCTTCGGCCGTGACTCGCTGTGGGCCGCCCGGATGCTACTGCCGCTCGGGACCGACCTCGCGGCCGGTACGCTGCGCACCCTCGCCCGCCGCCAGGGCGGAGCGACCGACCCCGAAACCGAGGAGCAGCCCGGCAAGATCCTGCACGAAGTGCGCCGCGCCGCCCAGCGGTTCGACGACACCTTCGCCCTGCCGCCCTGCTACTACGGCACGGTCGACGCGACGCCCCTGTGGATCACGCTGCTGCACGACGCCTGGCGCTGGGGCCTCGCCCCCGAGCAGGTCGAACAGCTCCTGCCGCACGCCGAGTCCGCCCTCGCGTGGATGAGCGAGTACGGCGACGCCGACGGCGACGGCTTCCTCGAATACATCGACCTGACCGGACGCGGACTGGCCAACCAGGGCTGGAAGGACTCCGGCGACTCCATCAGGCACCGCGACGGCCGCCTCGCCGACTCCCCGATCGCGCTGTGCGAGGTCCAGGCGTACGCGTACGAGGCGGCCCGCGGCGGCGCCGACCTGCTGCGCGCCTTCGGCCGTCCCGGCGCGGACCGCTGGGAGGAGTGGGCCGAGCGGCTGCGCGTCCAGTTCCGTGAGCGCTTCTGGGTCGAGGACGCGCGCGGACCGTACCCGGCGGTGGCGCTCGACCGTGACAAGAGGCCGGTGGACTCGGTCACTTCGGGCTTCGGGCACCTGCTCGGCACGGGGCTGCTCGACCCCGAGGAGAGCGCACTGCTCGCCGCCCGGATGACCGCGCCCGACCTCGACTCGGGCCACGGTCTGCGGACCCTGAGCAGCGACTCCGTGGGGTTCAACCCGTACGGCTACCACATCGGTTCGATCTGGCCGCACGACACCGCGATCGCCGTGCACGGGCTGGTCAGGGCCGGATTCCCGGACGCGGCGGCGCCGCTCGCGGCGGGTCTGCTGACCGCCTCCGCCGGTTTCGACGCGCGCCTCCCCGAACTCTTCGCCGGGCACGGCACGGCCACCGACGCGTTCCCCGCGCCCTATCCGGCGTCCTGCCGGCCGCAGGCCTGGGCCGCCGCGTCGTCCGTCCTCGTACTCCAGTCGGTGCTGGGCCTGTCCGCCGACGTCCCCGGCGGTACGGTCACGGTCGCGCCGGCCTTCGCGGAGGCGTACCGGCCGCTTCGTGTCGAGGGCTTCGACATCGCGGGCGGCAGGCTGGACATCTCGGTCCGAGCGGACGGCACCGCGCGCGTCGACGCGCCGGCGGGGCTGGAGGTGAAGCGGGAGCAGGTCACCCCGCGTTGAGGGTTTCCGGGCCGCGGTGCGGGGCACTCCGCTCTCGACGGCCGGGAGTCCGGCCGTTCCGGGGGACCCGTGGAGCCGATCACCGACAGAGCCGTGTCGCTGATGGGCCGAACGGGTGAGGAGCGGGAGGATGTCCGGATGCAGACGCGACGCGCGGGCGGGGTGGTCCGGTGAGCAGGTACGACAGATATGACGTCACCGACGAACAGTGGGAAGGCCTGGCGCAGGTCGTTCCGCTGCGCAGCCGCAACGAGTGGCCCTCGCGGGTCGACCACCGCGCCGTGCGGCCCGAACCCCGTGTCGAGCACCGGCGGTTCGTCGTCCTGAGGGTGCGGGTCTTCGCGGACGCGCGCGAGGTCGCCGACCACCTGATCGCCCAGATCCCGGTCCTGTTGGACCTGTCCGGCGCCGAACTCGACGTGGCCAAGCGCATCCTGGACTTCAGCAGCGGGGTGGTCTTCGGCCTCGGCAGCGGGATGCACCGCGTCGACAAGAACGTCTTCCTGCTGGCGCCGGTCGGCACGGAGGTCGAGGGGATCGCGGCGGCGGCCGTTCCGGGGCCGTAGCGGTCCGGCCGTGGGCCCTGACCGGTGCGGGCCGGCCGGGGTGACGGTGGTAGACCTGGGTCTGTGACAGAACACGATGTGGCGGGGCTCCAGCGCAGGTTGGCCGAGTTCGCGGAGGCCCGGGACTGGGGGCGGTACCACACGCCCAAGAACCTGGTCGCGGCGCTGAGCGTCGAGGCGGCCGAACTGCAAGAGATCTTCCAGTGGTTGACCCCCGAGCAGTCGGCGCGGGTGATGGAGGACCCCGAGTCGGCCCACCGGGTCGCGGACGAGGTCGCGGACGTGCTCGCGTACCTGCTCCAGTTCTGCGACGTGGTGGGGATCGACGTACTGGACGCGCTCGCCGCGAAGATTGAACGGAATGAAGGGCGCTTCCCGCCCTCATCCGCCGTGAAGGATCCCGATTCCCCGTGATCGTCACTCTTCGGAGTGAGTGAGATTTCCACAACCAGCTGCCTGTCCACAGATTTCCGCATTCCTCTGGCCTTTCCGTCGCCGTTCACTCACTCTGGGTAGTGGAGTGAGAGGGCAGGATTGTCGTACGAACGGGGGCTGCGGATGGATGCGGAACGGCTCATCGGCGTGACCCGGCAGGCCCTGGCCAGCAGCGGGGAGCCGTGGGACGTCATCGCGGAGGCCTGGCAGGCGCAGGCGCTGGCCCAGGCGATCGGCAACCGGCTGGCGCTGAGCGGGCCGCCGGAGCTGCGGGGCGAGGCGCGTGAGCTCGGTGAGACGGGCAGTCACGGCGGTGACTTACCGGAGGCCCGGGAGGCGGGCGGCGGAGGTCCGGGCTTCGGCGGGCCGGGTGTCGGCGGGCCGGACCTCCGCGGCCCCGGTGCCGGCGGGCCGGGGGCGGAGCTCTACGGCGCGGAGCTGCGGTTCGGGGACGGGAGCAGGGCGAGACAGCTGACCTCGGTGCCGGACGCCCGGGGCGCGCTGACCGGGCTGGCGGAGTTACTGGGCGAGGTGGGCATCGCCCTGGTCGCGGTGGCGTGTGCGACGGACGAGGAGGCGCTGTACTGGCAGTGCATCGAGGCGATCGACGCGGCGGACGAGGCGAGCGACCGGGTGGCGGGGCTGCTGCGCCGGCTCGTCGCACAGGAACAGGAGCGGGCGAGGAAGGAGACACGGGAACGCCAGCGACAGCAGGAGGCGGAGCGCGAGCGGGAGCGCCGGCGCGACCACGGGCGGGGGCGGGGCCGTTGAAGCAGGCAGAGGCAGGTATTCGTGTTCACGCCCCACCCCCCGTGCAGGGCGTGAACACGAGCCCGACTCTAGGTTCCGTACGGCGGGCCGGGGAGAGCCGGAGTGCACAGCCGGACCGCCCGGCGGTGTCAGAAGTTCCTGTCCGGCGGTCCGCCGTCCAGGGCCGCGGCGGCCAGCCACAGGTCGTGCCGCGCGTTCGGGACCCGCAACAGCGAGCGGCGCAGCACCTGTTCGAGGCGTGTCAGCCGCTTCCGGGTCCCTGTCACCGACACACCGAGCGCCCGCGCCGTGGCACTCAGCCGGGTGTCGTTGCGCAGCCAGGCCCGCAGGGTCGTCTCCAGCGTGGGTGCGTCCGTCCGTACGGGACGCAGCTGCGTCAGAGCCCACTCCCGTACGGCGGGCAGGCGCAGCAGCGCCTCGAAGGGGTCCTGCACGGGAGGGGACGGCACGGACCCCACCGCGTCCGTCGGCCGTGGCTCCGTCGGCCCGGGCTCCGTCGGCCCGTGTTCCGTCGTGCGCGGCAGCGCGCCGATCCGCAGGGCCAGGTCGAGTTTCGCCTGATCGCCCACGAGCCTGAGGTCCAGGCCGAGCAGTGCCTCGACGCGGCGCAGGCGCGAGGCCAGGGTGTTGCGGTGGATCTTCAAGTGTTCGGTCGCGGCGGCCGAGAAGGCGAGCCACGACCGGACCGTGTCGGTCAACGCGGCGCTGTCGGGGTCGGCGCCCCGGGCGGGGACGTACCGCGTCAGCGGCGCCAGCAGGTCGTCGGCCCAGGCGCGGCCCGGCCGGCCCAGCA
>NZ_WWJY01000198.1 GCF_009865405.1 Streptomyces sp. SID3212
CCGCCCCGGACGACCTCCCGCTCCCCTTCGCCGTCGAGGACGTCGACGCGACGGGACTTCCCGACCGGATCAGAGCCGCCGCGACCGAACCGATCGACATCGAGCACCGCCTCCCGCTCCGGGCGACCCTGCTGCGGCTGGCCGACGACGCCCACGTCCTGGTCCTCGTGATCCACCACATCGCCGCCGACGGCTCGTCCCTCGCCCCCCTCACCCGGGATCTCGGCGCCGCCTACCGCGCCAGGACCCGCGACGGGGGACCCGGCTGGACCGCGCTTCCCGTCGACTACGCCGACTACACCCTGTGGCAGCGCCGCCTGCTCGGCGACGAGAACGACCCGGACAGCCTTGTCGCGCGTCAACTCGCCCACTGGAAAGACGCGTTGCACGGGCTGCCGGAGGTGATCGAGCTGCCCTGGGACCGGCCGCGCCCCGCCGTGCCCCGGCACACCGGCGCCACCCACGACTTCACCCTCGACGGCGACACCGCCCGGCGGATCGCGGACCTCGCCCGGGCCGCCGGATGCAGCGTCTTCATGGTGCTCCAGGCCGCCCTGTCGACGGCCCTCTCCCGCCACGGCGCGGGCGACGACATCCCGCTGGGCACCGTGGTCGCCGGACGCACCGACGAGGCCACCTCGGACCTGGTCGGCTTCTTCGTGAACACCCTCGTGCTCCGAACGGACCTCTCGGGCGACCCGACCTTCCTCGAACTCCTCGACCGGGTGAAGGAGTTCGACCTCTCCGCCTACGCCCACCAGGACGTCCCCTTCGAGCGCCTGGTCGAACTCCTCAACCCCGCGCGGTCGCAGAACCACCATCCGCTCTTCCAGACCGCGCTCATCCTCCAGAACCACACCGCGAGCGCCCCCGTCGACCTGCCCGGCCTCACCGTCACCGGCGTACCGGTGGACCTCGGAGTCAGCAAGTTCGACCTGTCGTTCACCTTCACCGAGACGTACGACACCGGCGGCGCCCCCAGCGGCATGCGGGCCACCGTCGACTACGCGACGGAACTCTTCGACCCGGCCACCGTCCGCGACCTCGCCGAACGGCTCGTCCTGCTCCTCACCGCCGTCACCACCGACCCCGACCGCCCGCTGCGCACGTACGACGTGCTCACCGGCGCCGAACGCGCCCGCCTCGCCGCCTGGGGGACCGGGCCCGCCGAGGACCGGCCCGCGTCGACGGTCCCCGCGCTCTTCGCCCACCGGGCCCGGCGCACTCCGGACGCCCCGGCGGTCCGCGACGCCGGCACCACGCTCACTTACGGTCAACTGGACAGCCGCGCCGACGCGTTGGCCCGCCACCTCACCGCACGGGGCATCGGCCCCGAGGACCGGGTGGCCGTCGCCCTGCCCCGTACCCACGACCTCGTGGTGGCCCTCCTCGGCGTCCTCAAGGCCGGAGCGGCGTACGTACCGCTCGACCCCGAATACCCCGCCCCCCGCCTCACCTACATGCTCGAAGACGCCCGGCCCCGGCTGCTCCTCACCACCGCCGCCGTCCGCCGCGGCCTCCCGGACTCCTCCGTGCCCTGCCTCTACGTGGAAGACCTCGGGGACGGCACCCCGGAGGCCGTCCACCCCGACGCCGGTACGGGCCCCGCCCCCTCGCCTCTCCCGGCGCATCCCGCGTACGTCATCTACACGTCAGGCTCCACCGGCCGCCCCAAGGGCGTCGTCGTCACCCACCGGGGCGTCGGCGCCATGGCCAGGACCCAGAGCGAACGCCTCCGGGTCGGGCCCGGCAGCCGGGTGCTGCACATGGCGTCGGTCAGCTTCGACGCCGCGTTCTGGGAGCTGTGCATGGGGCTGCTCTCCGGGGCCTGCCTGGAGATCGACGAACGCGACGCCCTGCTGCCCGGTCCCACTCTCGCCGGCCTGGTCCACGCACGCGGCGTCACCCACCTCACCCTGCCGCCCGCCGCCCTCGCCGTGATGCCGCCCGGCTCGCTGCCCGCCGGGACCACGCTGGTCCTCGCCGGCGAGGCGTGCACGCCGGCCCTGGTGCACGCCTGGGCGGGCGACCGGTTCCTGACCAACGCGTACGGGCCCACGGAGACCACCGTCTGCGCCACGATGAGCGCCTTCCAGCAGGCGGCCGGGCCGGGCGCGCCCGACCGTACCGTGCCCATCGGCGTACCCGTCGACGGCACCCGGGTCCACGTCCTGGACGACCGGCTGGCGCCCGTGCCGCCCGGCGTCGTCGGCGAACTCTACTTGTCCGGCGCGGGGTTGGCGCGTGGCTACCACGGCAGGGCAGGCCTGACCGCGTCCCGCTTCGTGGCCGACCCGTTCGACCCGGCGGG
>NZ_WWJY01000022.1 GCF_009865405.1 Streptomyces sp. SID3212
CGGCGTCGACCCGGTCGGCCCCGCTCGCGCTCACTCCGCGACCCGCACCGTGAAGTCGCCCTTCGCCACGCGCGCCCGCAGCTCGCCGCCCGCGGTGACGTCCTCGGGAGACCGTACGACCGTCCCATCAGGGCGCTGGAGCACCGCGTACCCCCGCTCCAGAGTCGCGGCCGGTGACAGCGCCACGACGCGTGCGCGCGTGTGCGACAGTTCCGAGTCCGCGCGGTCCAGCAGATGCCGCAGCACCCGCCGCGACCGGTCCGCCAGCGCGTCCACCTCGGCGGCGCGCTCCGTGACCATCCGCTGCGGCCGCTCCATCACGGGCCGGCCGAGCGCGTGGGCGAGGCCGCGCTCCTCCCGGTCGAGCAGCCCCCGTACCGTCCGCAGCGCGCGGTCCCGCAGCGCCTGCACCCGGTCCAGCTCCTCTCCCACATCCGGCACGACCTTCTTCGCCGCGTCCGTCGGCGTCGACGCACGGACGTCCGCCACCAGGTCGAGCAGCGGGGAGTCAGGCTCGTGCCCAATCGCGGAGACCACCGGTGTCCGGCACGCGGCCACGGCCCGTACCAACTGCTCGTCCGAGAACGGCAGCAGATCCTCCACGCTTCCGCCGCCCCGCGCCACCACGATCACGTCGACCTCGGGCAGCGCGTCCAGCTCCTCGACCGCCGCCACGACCTGCGCCACCGCGTTCACGCCCTGCACGGCGGTGTTGCGCACCTCGAAACGGACGGCGGGCCACCGCCGCCGCGCGTTCTCCAGCACGTCCCGCTCGGCCGCCGACGCCCGGCCGCAGACCAGCCCGATCAGCTGCGGCAGGAACGGCAGCGGCTTCTTGCGGTCGGCCGCGAACAGCCCCTCCGCGCCCAGCGCCTGCTTCAACCGCTCCAGCCGTACGAGCAGTTCGCCGATGCCGACCGGCCGTATCTCCGTGGCCCGCAGCGACAGCTGCCCCCGCGGCGCGTACCACTCCGGCTTCGCCTGCACCACGACCCGCGCGCCCTCCGAGACCACATCCGCGATCGCGTCGAACACCTGGCGGTAGCACGTCACGCCCACCGAGATGTCGTACGACGGATCGCGCAGCGTCAGGAAGACCACCCCCGCGCCCGGTCTGCGCGAGAGCTGCGTGATCTGACCCTCGACCCAGACGGCCCCGAGCCGGTCGATCCACCCACCGATGAGCCGCGACACCTCACCGACGGGCAGCGGGGCGTCCGCGGACGTGTTGAGAGCCATACGGAGGAGCGTATCGGCAGCCTCTGACATCCCCGGGCGTCCAAAGGACGCGAGCGGGGCGCTCGCGTCCTCCTTGAGCCCAGGCGGCGTGGGCCGCCCGGGTCGGCGGGCCAACGCACCCAGGCGGTGCTGGTGAGCCCCCCTGCGCGGCTTCAGCTGGCCGCCTGGACGGCGGGCGGCTCGCCCGCAGGGTGCCTGGGCGGCGTACCTGGGTCGGCCCCACCGCTTCCGTGCACAGCCCACTGCGTCAGCCGACCGGCTCGCCCGCCCGGCGTACCCCGCCGTACCCCGGACCCGCCCCACCGCCTCCGTACAGCCCCCCCGCGCCGGCCGAC
>NZ_WWJY01000199.1 GCF_009865405.1 Streptomyces sp. SID3212
GGCGGAGCCGCCGCTGACGAGCGGGGCCGCCGCGGCGGCTGCCGCGCAGGCCAGGACCACACCCAGGACCACCTTGGCGCGAAGGGCGGTGCGGGGCCGCGCCGCCCGGCGGGCGGCGCGGTCACGGTTCTTACGGCTCCCGGGATGGTCGGGGTTGTCGGGGCTGGCGGTTCGGTCGCTACGGTCGGTGCGGCTCACGGCGGCCTTCACTTCCTGGGGGATTCGGCACGGCTGCGCGGAAACGACGTCCCGTCATTCCCCGCGCCCGGCAACGGACTTCAGGTAGTCGGACCAGATCCGGCCCGGGTACGTCAGATCGGCGTCCTCGGTCCCGCCGAGGCCCGTGACGGGCAGCGGGGTGACGTTTCTCAGGTCCATCCGGTAGACGACGACGGCCGTCGCCTCCCGGGCGGTGTAGCCGGTGAACCAGCCCGCCGTACGGTCCCCGGTGGTACCGACCTTGCCGGCGGTGTCCGGCACCGGCTCCTCGCCGGACGCCGCCGCGCTCCTCCGGTACGCCGCCCGCAGGGCGTCCGTGACCTCTCCGCTCACCTCGGCGCTGAACGCCCGGTCCTTCCGGTGGGAGGCCAGTTTCACCGGCTCGCCGTTGCGGGTCACCCGTACGACCGAGTACGGCTCGGCGTGCACCCCGCCCGCGGCGAACGTGCCGTACGCGCTCGCCATCCGGATCGCGCTCGGGGTGGAGTTGCCGAGGGAGAAGGCAGGGACGCGCGGCCCCAGACCGGCGCCGAGCAGCCCCGCGTCCTGGGCGGCCCGCGCCACCCGGTCGAGTCCGACGTCCATCCCCAGCTGGAGGAAAGGGGTGTTGGCGGACCGGGCCATCGCGTCGTGCAGAGTCAGCCGCCCCCACGACAGGCCGCCGTCGTTCTTCCCCTTTACCACCTTGCCGTTGCGGTCCCAGTACGGGCCCTCCGGAGTGAGGACGGGCAGATCGTTGTCGGCGTCGTACACGGAGCCGGGGGACACCGGCGTGCGGGGCGCGTCGCGTTCACGCCGTACCCCGTCACGCAGCGCGGCGGCGTACACGAACGGCGTGAACGCCGAACCCGCCTGTACCGTCACGGCGTTGGCCTCGTTGAACCCCTGGGTGAGGGAGTCGGGACCGCCGTACACCGCGAGGATCCGCCCGTCGGGCGCGACGGACGCGGCGCCGGTACGGGCGTACTTGTCCTTGGGCTTCTTCGGGTCGAAGCCCTTGCGCACCTTCCCCACCGCGCTCGCGAGGGCTGTGGTGCGCCGCCGGTCGAACGTCGTGTAGATCTGGTAGCCGCCCAGGTCGAAGGCGGCGTCGGAGATCTTCCCGGCCTTCTGGAGGTACGTCTTCGCCAGCCCGACCAGATAGCCCGGCTGCCCGCTCTCGGTGGAGGTGCGGGGCGGGGCCTTGGGCTCGGGGAAGTGGGTGTACGCGGCCCGCTGCTCAGCCGAGAGCACCCCCGTCGTCACCATGCGGTCGAGGATCCAGGCCCACCGGTCCACCGCCCGCGCCCGGCTCTTCGGGCCGAGGGCCGGGTCGTACAGGGAAGCGCCCTTGAGGAGCGAGGCGAGGAACGCCGCCTCGCTCGGGTCGAGTTCGCTCACCTCCTTGCCGTAGTAGGCCTGGGCGGCGCGCTGAATGCCGTACGTCCCCCGCCCGAACCAGCTGGTGTTGAGGTAGCCCTCCAGGATCTGGTCCTTGCTCAGCCGGTTGTCGACCTTGACCGCGAGCAGCAGCTCGTCGAACTTCCTCGACGCGGTCCGATCCTGCGTCAGATAGGCGTTCTTCACGTACTGCTGGGTGATGGTCGAACCGCCCTGGGTCCCCCCGCCCGTGATCATCCGGCCCACGGCGCGGGCCATTCCCGAGAGGGACACCCCGGGATCCGAGTAGAAGTTCGCGTTCTCGGCGGCCAGTACGGCTCCCCGGACGTGATCGGGAACCTTCGACAGCGGCATCTCCTGCCGCTGGACCCAGCCGCTGCGCGCCAACTCCGTTCCGTCCGCCCAGTAGTAGACGTTGTCCTGCTGGGTGGCGAAGGAGTTGAGCTTCTCCGGGATTTGGGTCTCGGCGTACGCGTAGGCGACAAAACCGCCGAGACCGGCGAGGGCGAACACGAACAGGGAGAGGGACTGACGCCAGGACGGCAGCCAGCGGCGGATCCCGGAGCGGCCCGTCCGCGGGTAGTCGGGGCGGCGCAGGCGCGCGGCCCGTTCACCGATCCGCCACCAGAGCCGCCACGCGCCGGCGGTCGCCGCC
>NZ_WWJY01000200.1 GCF_009865405.1 Streptomyces sp. SID3212
GGTGGCGGGCGGCGCCGTCGAGGTCTCCCTGGGCGCGGGCCCGCTGCGGCTGCGCGCGCCGTGCCGGGTGGTCTGGACGGCGTACGAGAAGGACCGCACCGGTTTCGCGTACGGGACGCTGCCCGGGCACCCGGAGCGCGGCGAGGAGTCCTTCGTGGTGGATCTGCGCGAGGACGGCACGGTGTGGTTCACGGTGATGGCCTTCAGCCGCCCGGCCCGGTGGTACACACGGCTCGCGGGCCCGCTGGTGCCCGTCCTGCAACGGGCGTACGCCGCCCGGCTGGGCCGCACGCTGGAGCGCGTGGTGGCCTGAGCCCCGGCGCACGTACGCGGGCGTGCGGAGAGGGACAGCAGCCCTCCCCGCACGCCCGCGCGTACGGACCGTCAGACCTCAGACCGCCGCGCGGTCCCGGCCGCGACGGCGCAGGTACGCGCCGCCGCCGAGCGCCACGAGCAGCGCCGCGCCGATGGCGGTCGGCAGCACGACGGACGTCGAACCGCTCGTCGCCGCCAGCCCGGCCCGGTCGAGGTTGCCCCCGGCCGGACCCGTGATGCTCGACCTGACCGGCTTCGCCGGGTGCTTGGGGATCGACGTGATCGACGAGACCGCGCCGTTCTTGCTCAGCAGCACCTGGACCTTGTTCGGGTGCTTGAAGTCGAAGGCGTTGAGCAGCGTGCCGCCCCGGACGTCGAACGAGCCGTCACCGACCCGCCCGGTCTTCCAGTTGTTCTCGATGAACGAGGTGATCGACGCCTGCTCGGTGAGCGTGTGGTCGATGTGGTTCGTCTTCGCGTACGGG
>NZ_WWJY01000201.1 GCF_009865405.1 Streptomyces sp. SID3212
CGGGGTTGGGGGGCTGGGGCTGGGGCTGTGCGGCGGCCGGGGGGCCCGCAGGGGCCGGCTGCGCGGCGGATACGGGCACTTCGGGAGGCAGCGCACCCGACGGGGACACCGGGGCCGGAGGCTGGTCCTGGGGCTCGGCGCGCGCGTGCTGCGGCAGATCGGGCTCCACAGGAAACGGGCGCCCACGATCGCGCCGCGCCCGGTCCGGCCGCGTCAGACCCGGCTGCGCACCCTCCGACCCTGTAGGGCCCGGCTGGGTACGGCCCGGCTGCGCCAGGTCCGGCAGTTCGGCGGAGGGGCGCTCCGGCGGCGCGGCGGCGCTCGGCGCGCTCTGCCGTACCGGCACCTCCGGGGGAAGCGGAACCTCCTCCGGCAGTGCGGCCGACGGCAGCACCGGCCGGGGCGCCACCGGCGCGGACGGCACGGAGGGCGGGGACGCTACGG
>NZ_WWJY01000202.1 GCF_009865405.1 Streptomyces sp. SID3212
CGGTGGGCCAAGGCAGGGCCGGCGGCGGTGATCCACACGCTGCCGCGCCGCCTCTGGCCGGGCACGGGGGTCCAGGCGGACACCTGGCACGTCACCGCGCCCCGGCCGGGCGCGCCGAACGCGGCCTGGGAGGTGGCGCACCCCGTCCTGCCCCCGGAGGTTTTTCCCGCCCCCGCGCTGCCGGTTCCCGTCCTGGAACTGAACGCCCCGGACCTGGCGGCCTGGGCCGCAGC
>NZ_WWJY01000203.1 GCF_009865405.1 Streptomyces sp. SID3212
CGGCCGGGACCGACGGTCCCGCCGCCGACGCCGGGGGCGCCAAGGGGGCCGACGCCGGATGACCGCCCAGGACCGCGAGGTCGAGGGCGTCGAGGAGGCCCTGGCCCTGGTGGCGGGGGACCGGTCGCGCTCGCACCCGTCGCCGCGCGCGCCGCGCCACTCGCCGGACGCGTATGTCCCGTACGACGCGTGCACCCCGCGCGACCAGCCCACCGATCCGACGTCCGGGGACGATCACGGCCAAGGACACGATCACGGCCAGCACGA
>NZ_WWJY01000023.1 GCF_009865405.1 Streptomyces sp. SID3212
CGGGTCGCGGTCGAGACCGGGCGCGCCCAGGCCTGGACGCTGCTCGCGCAGGCCGCGGGCGCGGGCCTGGACTGCGTCACGCTGCACGAGGTCGGCCGGGTGCCGCCGATGGGCGCGACGGTCGGCAGCCCCGTGGTGGTGATCCGGGACTGCGGGATGCGCCCTCCGCGCGGCCGGGTGGTGTCGTCGCCGTGGCAGTCGGTGATGACCCTGCTGCCCTACATGAGCCCGGTGGCACCGCGGTTGATGCGGGGCTCCACGCTGGTGGGTGTGCAGCGGGTCTCGCCGCAGGAGGCCGAACAGGTCAGCCGCATCCTGGGCCTGTCGCGCGCCGAGACCGACGCGCTGCCCACGCTGGCGGACGGCGTCACGCTCTGGTGCGCGGGGCGTGAGCACCACTGGGTGATGACGAGCGGCACGGACGCGGAGACGGGACTGCTGGGCGTGGCCCGCCGGATGGACTGATCTCGACCGACCTTACTGAACTGACCTTTTTGCCCGGGCTTCCTACCCCGCCCGCACGCGCTGTAATCGTTCCGTCGCGGACGTACGGCCAACCGTCCTAAGATGCCGGAGGAACCGGAACAGCCGGCAGAGGGCATCACCGAGCCGTCACCGAAAGGAAGCTTGTCTGATGGGGAGCGCACAGGAGAAGGACGAGCTGTATGCCCTGGACATCTCTGGCGTCGAGTGGCACAGCGCGCCCGGCACCAGTGCGGACGAGGAGCGGGTCGAGATCGCGTACCTGCCGGAAGGCGCCGTCGCCATGCGGTCGTCCGTGGACCCGGACACCGTGCTGAGGTACACCGAGGCCGAGTGGCGGGCCTTCGTCCTCGGGGCGCGCGACGGGGAGTTCGATCTGCGCTGAGCCCGGTCGGCCCGGAGCCGGCGGCGAACAGCAGGTAACAGGTAGGGGCACGCTCCGTCCGGGGCGTGCCCCTCCGGCGTACGGGATGTACGAGGGGTGTGCGGGGGGTGTGCGGGCCGAAGTGGGCTTCGTACGCCCGTTCTGCGCGGGTTCTGCCGCGATCTCCCGCAGACATGTACCGATTTGACCGATCGCCGTACCCACCTGGGTTCCTTACGTGTTCACTTGGGGGCAGGACGTGACGTACGGGCCGCTCGCCGGCGACCCGTCCGCCCTGCCGGAGCGACACCGGGGACGATTAGGGTGGGTGGAGGCGCGGGAGGAGAACCGGCAGGGACGTATGCCGCGTCACCGGGTCCTGACAGGGCCCAGGGGGAGAGCCGGGCGGACCGGACACCAGGGACGACCGCCCCCGCCCACCACGGCACAAGGGTGCTCGACCACCTCAGGAGGCAAAGTGAACGGCGATCGGGACGAGATCCGCGGAGGCTGGGACCGGCCGCCCGTGGACGACCAGTCCGACGCGGAGCCCGAGGTGACGGGTGAGTTCACCATCGACTACACCCCTCCCGCCTGGTACACGCAGAACGCGCCGGGGGACACCGCCGGTGGCGCCGCGACGGCGGGGCCGCCCGCGCCCGCGTACGAACCGGCGCCGCCCGCGCCGCCGGTGGGCGCGCCGGTGGCGGTGCCGG
>NZ_WWJY01000204.1 GCF_009865405.1 Streptomyces sp. SID3212
GGCCGCGTGGGACGGGGCGTGGGCCGCCTGCGGGTGGTTCTCGTGCGCCTGCGGGCCGGGCGCGGGAGCCGCGTGCGCGGGTGCCGGGGCCTGGGGAGCGTACTGCCGGTACGTCTCGTGGGCGGAGGAGTGCGCGGAACCGGACGTGTTCCCGCAGGTGTTGCCGAAGGCCGGGTTGAGCACGCCCACCGGGTCCAGGGTGTTGCCGCAGATGTTGACCGGGACCTCCACCGGCGCCTGGATGGAGTTGCCCGAGAGGACGCCGGGTGATCCCACGGCCCCCCCGCTGGCCTCGGCCGCTACGGCGTAGCCGCCCGTCATGGACAGGACGCTCGACGCCGCGGCGGCGGTGAGCAGTCCTTTGCTGATGAGGTCTCGCATCTGGTTCTCCTCCTGCTGGCGGATTCGGCAAGCAGTTGTCGCGGGTGGAACAGGTCCCAACTGAGGCCGGTCCCCGAGCACGTGTCGCACGCGCTCGGGGACCGGCCGGAAAAGCAGCCCCCGAGGGGGCGTCCGTACAACGTCAGGCGTTGGCGCAGACGTTGCCGAAGGCCGGGTTCAGCAGGGCGACGATGTCGATGCTGTTGCCGCACAGGTTCACGGGGATGTGGACGGGCACCTGAACGACGTTGCCGGACAGGACACCGGGGGAACCGACAGCGACGCCCTCGGCGCCCGCGTCGGCGACGGCGGGGGCGGCGGCACCGACGGCCAGGAACAGCCCGGCGACGATGGTTGCGGCCTTCTTGCACTTCATCTTGAGCCCTTTCCGCAGCGGAGAAAACGTCCGCACGACTGTCGTGGCACGCGAGCCTCGTAAAGCCGGCTCATACGTCCGCTGCTGGAACTCCAACGAGCCCGGCCGATTCGAGGAAACTGGCCCGTTTTCGGCTTTCTCGGGTTCACCCGACTGCCGCGTCCGGAGGTTTCGTTTCCGCACCGGAATCGCGTACGGCCGCGGATGGCGAAACGGGCCGGCCGGGGCGTCGGTGCCCCGGCCGGCCCGTCGGCCGGGACCAGGGTCCCGGCGATGGCGCGTACGGCGGATCAGTTGTTGCCGACGCCGTTGCCCGAGAGGACCGGGATGTCGTTCACGATGTGCGACAGCGGCTCGTCGCCCTTCGCCTGGGTGGAGTTGTCGGCGCACTGCTGGTTCTGCGGCGAGGCCAGGACGTTGACGTCCTGGACGGCGACCGGCACGAGAACGCCGACGAGCGCACCGGCGTTGACCTTGACCGGCAGGCCGACACAGAGCTTGTTCAGCGAGCTCTGGACCAGCTCACCCTGCGGGCTCATGTTGCCCTTGGTCGAGTTGTTCCCGAACGCCGAGGCGGCACCGTTGCCGCTCGCGGAGGTCGTGCCGTGGTCGTTGCCGACCGCGAGCGCCGTGGGCGCCGCCGCGGCGGAAACGCCGACTACGGAGGCGGCGACGGCGGCGCCGGCCATAATCTTCTTGATCACGAGAGTGTCCTTTTCTCAAAGAAATTCAGGTGGAGCGGGCCGAACGGGTCGAGCGGGCCGAACGGGTCGAGCGGGCCGAACGGGTCAAGCAGGTCGAGCGTGTCGAGCGACCTGCACAACCGCCTCCCAGGTGTTTGGTTGCGGTGCTTCACTCGATCGGCTTGTTGAACGCCGGTAATAGGCCGTTGGAGTGAAGTGAAAGAACTAAACCGACGATGCGAAGTTGCTCAGTACGCCCCGGAGACTTTGGGGCATCCGTCAGAAGGGGACTCATCGTGATCAAGAAGGTTCTGGCCGGCGCCGCTGTCGCCGCCTCCGTCGTGGGCATCTCCGCCACGGCCGCCCCGCAGGCGCTGGCCGTCGGCAACGACCACGGCACCACGTCCGCCAGTGGCAACTTCGCCAGCCAGCAGTACGGCAACTCCGCGACGTACGGGAACATGAGCCCGCAGATGGCGCTCATCCAGGGCTCGCTCAACAAGCCCTGCATCGGTCTGCCCGCGAAGCTGAACCTCGGCTCCCTCGTCGGCGTCGTCCCGATCGCGGTCCAGGACGTCAACATCCTGTCCTCGCCGCAGAACCAGCAGTGTGTCGAGAACTCGACGCAGGCCAAGGGCGACGAGCCGCTGTCGCACCTGCTCAACGACATCCCGATCCTGTCCGGGAACGGCGCGGGCAACAGCTGACACGTCGGCCGAGCGATCGGCCGAGGGCCGGACCACCGCTGAACCTCGCGGGCGGTCCGGCCCTTTCGTATTGCTCTGGGCTGCGGCTAAACAGAAAAGTCGTTGGGCCGTTCGGGGGAATACCCGAAACTATCCGCCCCGGGGCGAGTTGAGTAATCGGACTCCACCGGTGGAGTCCGACTTTCCGGAAAGGCATTTAAATGAACAAGCTGTGGGCAACCGCTGCTGTAGCGGCATCGCTCGTCGGGGCCTCGGCCGCCGTCGCGTCGCCGGCCCTGGCCGTCGGGAACGACACGGGCACGACGTCCTTCAGTGGTAACGGTGCCGAGCAGGCCTTCGGCAACTCGGCGACGCACGGGGACATGAGCCCGCAGCTCAGCCTCGTCCAGGGTTCGCTGAACAAGCCCTGCATCGGCCTGCCCGCCAAGGTCAACGCCGGTTCGCTCGTGGGCCTCGTCCCGATCGCGGTCCAGGACATCAATGTCCTGTCCTCGCCGCAGAACCAGCAGTGCACCGAGAACTCGACCCAGGCGAAGGGCGACGAGCCGCTGTCGCACATCCTGAGCGACATCCCGATCCTGTCCGGGAACGGCGTCGGCAACAACTGATTGCCCCGAAGGCCCGGCCCGGCGTACTGACGCCGGGCCGGGCCTTCGCGTTGTCCGGGGCGCGCGGGAATGGTCCTCAGCCATCCTCCCCGGCTCAGACCAGGCAGAACTCGTTCCCCTCGGGGTCGGCCATCACCACGTGATCGGGCCGGCCCTGGAGTTCGTCCTCGCGGATCACCGTCGCGCCGGCCGCCGTCAGGCGTTCCACCGCCGCCGTCACGCGGGGCCGGCGGATCTCCCAGGGGGTCTCGCGGCCACCGCCGACCTGGACGTCCAGGTGGAGCCGGTTCTTCACGACCTTCGCCTCCGGCACCCGCAGGAACGAGATGCTGGGCCCCGCTCCGTCCGGGTCGGCCAAGTAGGCCCCCTCGTCCCACTCCTCCTCGGGCACGTCGTGGTGCGCGAACCACTCCTCCCAGCTCGCGAACCCCGTGGGCGGCGGCTTCTCGTCGTACCCGAGCGCCAGCGCCCAGAACTCCGCCAGTTCGGCCGGGTGCGCGCAGTCGATGGTCAAGGTCCACTTGGTCGCCATGCGGGTTCCTGTCCGTCTCGGTCCAACGGCCGGTCCGCCGTCCCGCGTCACCAGCAGGGTAGAAGATCCAGGAGCCTTTCAGGCGTGGCCGGCCCGGACGGGCATGGCCAGGGTGGTGAGGTCGCCGCGGGCGGCGGAGCGGATGGTGACGGGCTGGTCGTCCCCTCGCAGGTCGAGCATGACGTCCGGGCCGATCGCGGTGCTCACGGCGGGGTAGAGCGTGGTCAGTTCGAAGGAGATCCGGAGTGGGTGTCCGGTGGTGGTGGCCGGGAGGGAGTGATGGGTGTGCGCGTCGCCCGCTGAGACGACGTTCACTCCGTGCGGGGCGATGTCCAGCGTCAGGCGTTCGGCGGGGTGTTCTTCCAGGGCTCGCAGGAGCAACTCCTTCGAGACCGTCGTCCGGGTGGTGATCTCGCCCAGCGAGGCGAGCATCTGGCGGTGGTCGGGGAACTCCTCGGTCAGCAGCCGGCAATGCCGGTCCTCCCGGTCGGCCACGCGGAGCCAGATCCCGCGCGGCACCGCTTCGATTCGCACCAGCGCGCTGCGGCGGATCTCACCGACCGCGGCGCGCAGTTCGTCGCCGTTGACCGTGCCGGCCCAGTCGTGTGCCGGTGGTTCGGCCGGGACCAGGGTGCGGGTGGAGAGCCGGTATCGGTCGGTCGCGGTCAGGGTGATCGCGTCATGCCCCACCTCGACGCGCAGGCCGGCGAGAACCGGCATCCCGGGCTCGTGTGCGGTGGCGGTGAGGACCTGCTCGACGGCGTCCGCGAGTACGGGACCTTTCAGCGCCGTGATCGGGAGACCTGGCGCGTCGCCGAGCGCGGACTTGATGACGGCGGCCTTCCGGTGCGCCGCCGCCGCGTCTTCGACGACTCGCGACACATGCTCGTCGAGGAGCCGGGACGCCTCGTCGGCACCGGAACCGAGCACCGCCTCGATGCCGGCGAGCGGCATGGCGATCTCACGGAGCCGGCGCAGCGCGGTGGCCCGGGCCACTTGGTCGGCGCTGTAGTAGCGGTAACCCGAGACCGGGTCGATCTCGGCGGGGGGCAGGAGCCCGGAGTCGGCGTAGAACCGCAGCGCGCTGGAGGTCAGACCAGTGCGCTGGGCAAAGAACCCGATCGGCATCAGCTCAGAAGGAGGCACCGCGCCATCATCGGGCTTCGACCAACTCGAAGGTCAACGACGGACGGCCCGGGACTTCGCGCCGGCCGACAGGAAGAGGCCCCGGACCGCTGGGGGCGGCGGCCGGGGCCTGTTGTGCCGTGTGTGGGGGACGTACGGGTCAGGAGAGCGCGCCGTCGTAGTCGGGGAGCTTGAACGTCTTCTCCGCGTGGCCGCCCACGAAGTCGGACGTGTTGTTGCCTATGTTGGCGATGATCGTGTAGCCGCGCCTCTCGATGTCGGCTCTCTTCGCCGCCTTGTACGTGCCCGCGTCGCCGAAGAGGTCGCCGATGCCGCGCTCGTACAGTCCGGTGACGGGGTAGCCGACGGACGTCAGGTTCGGCTTGGTGACCCAGCCGATGAAGTCCGGGCGGGCGGTGATGAAGAAGACCGCCACGCCGTGGGCGTCGGCGTAGCGGGCCAGGTCGAGGGTGGGGGCGACGGCGGGGGAGGGCGGGAAGGGGGAGAAGTAGCTCTCCAGGGAGGTGTTGTCGATGTCGAGGACGATCGCCTGCCTCTCGCCGGTGCCGTCGGCGATGCGCTGTTCGAGGTACGGGCGGGCCTCGTCCGTCACCTTGCGTACGTCGGCCTGCCAGGTGGCGTAGTCGACGGCGGCGGCAGCGGCGGTGGCTGCGGGGGCCGGGGCCGGCGTGGCCGCCCGGGCGTCCGTCGCGCCCGCCAGCGCGACGAGCGCGGCTGTGGCGACGGCGGCGCCAAGTCGCCTGATCCGCATGGTCGTTGCCATGGTTCCTCCACGGTGTACGGGCCCGGGGTGCGGGCGCCGAGTTCGTTGTCGATCTAGACCTAAGCCGAAAAACGCGGCGTCGGGGCGGTGGTGTCCGAAGTTGGCCGGTGAACGTTTGGTGACATGGACACATCCGGCTGCTCCGGTCGGCGGCCCTGGGTGACCTGGGCCGGTTCGGTACTGTGCCGGGGTGCTGACCGTGACAAGCGTGAACGTGAATGGCCTCCGCGCCGCCGCCAGGAAGGGCTTCGTGGAGTGGCTCGCCGGGACCTCCGCCGATGTGGTGTGCCTCCAGGAGGTACGGGCCGAGCCGGAGCAGCTGCCCGCCGGCGTGCGGGAGCCGGCGGGCTGGCACACCGTGCACGCGCCGGCCGCCGCGAAGGGCCGGGCGGGGGTGTCGCTGTACACGCGGCGGGAGCCGGAACGTACCCGGATCGGCTTCGGGAGCGCGGAGTTCGACGCGAGCGGCCGGTACGTGGAGGTCGATCTGCCCGGGGTGACGGTGGCCAGCCTCTACCTGCCGTCGGGCGAGGTGGGGACCGTACGGCAGGACGAGAAGTACCGGTTCATGGACGAGTTCCTCGTCCACCTGGAGCAGGTGCGGAAGCGGGCGGCGGCGGACGGGCGCGAGGTGCTGGTCTGCGGGGACTGGAACATCGCCCACACCCCGGCGGACCTCAAGAACTGGAAGGCCAACACCAAGTCCTCCGGCTTCCTCCCCGAGGAACGCGCGTGGCTGACGCGGGTCTTCGACGAGGTCGGCTACGTGGACGTCGTACGGGCCCAGCACCCGGACCAGGAGGGCCCGTACTCCTGGTGGTCGTACCGCGGCCGCGCCTTCGACAACGACACGGGCTGGCGCATCGACCTCCACGCGGCGACCCCCGGCCTGGCCGAGCGCACGGTGAAGGCGTACGTGGAGCGCGCGGCGACCCACGCCGAACGCTGGAGCGACCACGCCCCGGTGACGGGGGTCTTCGACCGCTAGGGCGTGTCCGCAAAGTGGGGTCTGGCTCGCGGCGCCTGGCACGCGCGCTCGCGGCGTTGTCGGACCCACCTCGTACATCCAGTACGGGGTGGGTCCTCCGCCTTGCGATCGCACGCACCAGACGCCGCGAGCCCCGCCCTCCAGGCGGACGACCCCACTTCGCGGACACCCCCTAGGCCCTGTCGGCCGACAGGCCCTAGGCGGGCGCGGGCCGCGCCGGGTCGGCCCGGCCCCGCCGGCTTTTTCCGCTGCGGTCAGCTCAGCGACTTCTCGATGGCCTCGAAGATGTCCGCGTCGGTCTCCTGCTGCCAGGACGGCAGGTCGGGCCAGTCGGCCACGTAGGCGGCCTTCGGGTCCTCGAAGTGCTTGAACATCTGGGCGGTCCAGCACGTCGCGACGAAGCGGCTCTTCTGCTCGCGTGTCAGCCGCGCCGTGCTACCACCGCTGATCTCGACGAAGTGCCGGACCTGTTCGTGAACGGAACCCGCCGCCTCGCGTTCCCACTCGGGAGTGTCGTCCCACGGCGTGACGTAACCGGGCTTTGGGGTCCCTGGGAAGTGCAGGTGGACTCCCGCGATCCAGGCTTCCCGGAACACTCGTGCACCCTCGGTCTGCGACATGCCCACCCTTCCCGTCACGGCGTGCTCAGAGCGGCGATCTCCGCCTCCAGCTCGGCCACGCGGTGGTCGCGGCTCAAGGGACCGAAATCGTCGCACAGGGTTCGGAGTCTACGGGCGACATACCCGGAACCGGACGCTCGGGCCAGGCCGGCGGCCTCCCTGCCGTACGTCACGACCTGTTCGGCGTCCCGCCGCTTCACCCCGACGGCCGCCAGGTCGGTGAGCACCGCTCCGCGTCGTCGGTACGACTGTCCGGACGCCAAGGCCGTCTGTTCCAAGGCGTCCTTCAAAGCGTTCTCCGCCAGGGTGAGACGGCCGAGTTGTACGTAGCGCGCTCCCCGTTCCTCCGCCAGACGCGCGCTGTCGAACCGGAGCCACCCGCCGTTGGCACCGTCCGCCGTGAGGTCGCGAACGGTTTCCGCCCGGTCCATGGCGCGCTCACAGGCATCCAGATCGCCGAGGCCCGCGTAAGCCTCGGCCTGGACGGAGGCGACCCACTGCCGGGTCGCGAGGCTGTTGTCACCGCGGGCGGCCAGTCTCTCGGCCGCGGCGAGAATCTGTGCCGCTTGGCGGTGGCGTTGCTCGGACATGTCGACGTAGGCGTACCGGACGAGTGCGCAGGCCCACAGGTCGTATGCTTCCGCGTCCTTGCTGACCGACGCTGCGAGGGAGTACGAAGCGACGGCGTCGGAATACCGGTTCGCGTCGAACGCCACCTCGCCGGCCAGCTGGAAGAGGTCGGCAGCCGTGCTCAGCAGGGGGCGGGAGCTGTTACCGGCCAAGGCCTCGTTGAGAGTTGTCAGCTGATCCATGACGACGGGGTGGACGGACCCTTTGGATCGGGCCAATTGGTAGACCTGCCAGAGATGCCCGTTCATGCGTGCGAAGTCGGCAGGCGTCCCTCTGCGGACGCCCTCGGCAAGGGCCTCGGCCTCCTCGACCGGCAGGAGAGTCAGAGCCCCGCTGACAGTCAGTATGCGGAGGAATTCGCGGCGGATCATCTCGTCGGGGTCTCCCGCGCTTGTCGTGTCACTGGAGTGGTGTCCGGTGGTCTTCCGACCTGTGGCTCGTGGCGATGTGAGGAGCGAGTCCAGCTCTTGGAAACTTAATTCGAGGGCGAGGGCCAGGCCTCGTCGCTGGGGCGGCTGGGGGGCGGCCCTGCCGCTTTCCCAGCGCCCGACCGTTGTGCGGTCCACGCCGAGCAACTGGGCTAATTTCTCCTGACTGTGGCCCAGGGCCCTGCGCCGTTCCGCCAGTCCCATGACGACTCCCTCCCGCGCCTCGGTCCCTTCGGCGCCCGGCGCGGATGTGCACGGATGTGTGTCAAGACTGCCGCATCGATGCCGTGGTCATCCCCAATTCTCCGCGCTTTCCTGGATGTTGTCCCGAACGGGCGTTATTCACCGAGAAGTTCGGTCGTTCTCGGCGGCGTGTCCGCCAGGACACTGTGGAGGAGGCCCCATGCACCAGCTGATCGCGAGCCCGCACAACGGCGCGTTCCTCGTGGCCCGTCCCGGCGCCCGGGCCGGGATGCGAATCCCCCGAGCGTTGTACGAGCAGGTCGCCTCGATCGCCGAAAGCCGCGCCCCGTTGCCGCCTTGGCTCCTGGAGGGCGCCAGAACGGCGTGGGATCTGGACCTGGCAGGTCTGACCATGCGTGACACCGTTCTGGTGCGCCCCGAGACCGGGCTCGGCTACGGACGCGCCACGTACGAGATCAACAAGGGGTGCAACTTCAATTGCGAACATTGCTACCTCGCTGAGCGGCGGTTCGAGGGACTTCCCTGGGTCGGCAAAGCGCGGCTCTTGCGCCTGCTGCGGGATGCCGGGGTGCTGTGGTTGCAGTTCACCGGAGGCGAGCCGTTGATCGACCGCGATTTCATGGACGCGTACACGTTCGCCCACCGATCCGGCATGCTGATCGAGATCCTGACCAACGGGTCCCGGCTCCATCGGCCCGAAGTCATCGCGATGCTGCGGGAGCTGCCGCCGCACAAGGTGACCGTTTCGCTCTACGGCGCGACGCCGGACAGCTTCGACTCCCTCACCCGCAGGAAAGGGGCGTTCAAGCTCGTCGAAAGGGGTCTCGCCGCCGCACGGGAGGCGGGGCTCCCGCTGGAACTGGCGCTGATCATCACCAGGCATAATGCGCACGAGCTGGACGCCATGCGGGCCGTCGCCGACCGGTACGGGGCCGCGCGCACGGAGTACGGGACGATCTCCCCCACGTACTCGGGCACACCCGAGCCGCTGGCCGCGCAGGCCCCCGGCTTTCTGGACAAGACCGGTGTCTTCCAGGGCTGCCCAGCGGGCCACACTTTCTTCCACGTCGACCCGCACGGCCTGGCGACCATGTGCAAGGTCGGTCGCGAGAACCCCGTCGACCTCATGGCCGAAGGTCTGGACGGCCTTCTCCGGCTGCCCGGCATCGCCGATGCCCAGATGCTTCGCACCGGTGGTTGCGGTGGCTGTCAGCTCTCCGGCACCTGCCGGGTCTGCCGACCGCTCGCCAAGGCGTACCAGGAGGCGAAGGCACCACTGAACACCTACTGCCGACACGGAAACGAGGAAACATGATGACCGCTGTCACCGTGGAGATCACCACCCGGCCGCCGGTCCTGGAGGAGCCCGAAGGAGTTGTCCTCCTGGACGACCTGGAAGTATTGACCGAGGGGGCCGTACCAGGCTGCAACGACGACAACCCCTACCGGTAGTCGCACTGCCGTGCGGAACCGCGGGGGCTTCCGGGCGTTTTCATACGGAAGTCCCCGCCCCACTGCCCTCTGGAGGAGTGAGGTCACATGGTGACCACCCGCATCGGATTCGACCGGCTGCCCACCGCCGTCCGTGCCGCCGTGGAAGGGCACACCGGGCCGCTGCTCACGGTCGTGGAGACCAGTGAGGGGTTCAACAGCGAGATCGCCGTACGGGTCACCTCCGCCGCCGGGGCCTGGCACGTCAAGGGACTCCGCACCGACCACCCGCGTGCCCGGACCCAGCATCGGGAGGCCTTGGTCGCTCCGTTCCTCGGTGCGGTCGCTCCCGGCCTGTGCTGGCGCGTCGAGACCGGCGGATGGGATCTCTTGGGATTCCAGGCGTTGGACGGCCGTCACGCGGATTACGGCCCTGGCTCCGCCGACCTGGCCGAAGTCGCGGCCCTCCTGCGGCGGCTCGGCGAAACCCCGTGCCCCGGCGTCGAACTGCGCCGTGCCGAGCAACGATTGGAGCGTTACGTCACCACCTCGGACGACCTCCGCTTCTTTGCCGGGAACTACCTCCTGCACACCGATCTCAACCACACCAACGTGCTCGTCGACGACCGTGCCCCGCAGGGCGATCGTGGGCGTCTTGTCGACTGGGCGTGGGCCACCCGGGGAGCCGCCTGGCTCGACGCCGGCTACTGGGTCGTCTGGCTCATTGCTTCCGGGCATGACCCGGTCTCCGCCGAGCGCCAGGCGGACGCGATCCCCGCCTGGCGCAGCGCTCCCGTGGAGGGGGTCACCGCCTTCGCCGCCGCCAACCGCGAGCTGTGGGACGAGATCAGTGGCGGTGACCCCGACCCGTGGACGCTGCGGCTGGCGGCCGCCGCGGCCTCGTGGGACGAGTACCGCAAGGGTGGGTTGTGAGGGCTCAGTCGTGGGGTTGCGGGGGTGGGGGGAGTCTGCGGTCCAGGGCCATGGAGAGTTCCGCTGCCACCACGCTCTGGGCCAGGGGGCGGAGGGTGGTGGGGTCGGGGTGGGGGGTGTGGGTCTGGAGTGTGGTGGTGAAGAGGTCGGCCAGGGCTGTGGCGTGGGCGCGGACCTCTGCTGCCGCTGCCAGGACCGCTGCCAGGGGGACGCCCTCGCGGACCAGGGCCGCGGAGGCGTCCAGGAGGCGGCGGCTGATGTGGACGAGGTCGTTGCCGTCCACGGCCAGGTAGCCGAGGTCCAGGGCCGCGGCGAGGTTCTCCGGGGTGACCTCGCCCTCGAAGTGGTCGGCCAGTTCCTCGGGGGAGAGGCGGACCGGGGTCTCCTCGGTGGGGGGTTCGGTCAGGCCGAGTGCCGAGGCGAAGCCGTCCGGGGCCTGGGCCGCCTCGAACGTCGCCGCCAGGTCCGCGATGCCGTTGAGGGTGTGGCCGCGTTCCAACAGGGCGGCGATCGTGCGGAGTCGGGCCAGGTGCCGGTCGTCGTACCAGGCGATCCTGCCCTCGCGGCGGGGTGGGCCGAGCAGGCCGCGCTCGCGGTAGAAGCGCACGGTGCGCACCGTGATGCCCGCCTCGCGGGCCAGGTCGTCCATGCGGTACTCCATGGGCGTCACTTTATGTCGTACCGTCGGTAACTTCTGTCGTCCGGACCCTACCCATGGGTAGCGCGCTGCCCTACGCTGCTTAACCGTGCCAGTGATTACTGGCGCGGTTCGGCGCGGTCGCGGGAGGCGTTGTGGTGGAGAGCCGGCATGTACGCGTTGCGGTCATCGGGTCGGGGTTCGGGGGCCTCGGGGCCGCCGTCCGGCTACGGCGTGAGGGGATCACCGACTTCGTGGTCCTGGAGCGGGCCGGATCGGTCGGCGGGACCTGGCGCGACAACACCTATCCGGGGTGCGCGTGTGATGTGCCCTCCCACCTCTACTCGTTCTCGTTCGCGCCCGAACCCGACTGGCCGCGCACGTTCTCCGGGCAGTCGTACAGCCGCGCCTATCTGGAGCGGGTCGCCGACACCTTCGGGATCCGGCCGCATCTGCGGTTCCGGCACGAGGTGATGAAAGTCCGGTGGGACGAGGTGGCGCTGCGTTGGGAAGTCACCACCTCCCAGGGGGACTTCACCGCCGATGTGGTGGTGTCCGCCGGAGGCGCGTTGTCCGATCCTCGGGTGCCTGACGTGCCGGGGTTGGAGACGTTCCCGGGGGAGGTTTTTCACTCCGCCCGGTGGGACCACGATCTCCCGCTGCGTGGCAAGCGTGTTGCCGTGGTCGGCACCGGGGCATCCGCCATTCAGATCGTGCCGGCCATTCAGCCGGAGGTGGAGCGGTTGACGGTCTTTCAGCGCACGCCGCCGTGGGTCATGCCCCGTACCGACCGGGCCATCTCGCGGATCGAGCGTCTCCTGCATCGCGCGTTCCCGGTCACCGGTGCCGCCCGGCGTCAATTTCTTCGGGAGGTACGGGAGTTGCAGGTGCGGGCCTTCACGAAGCGGCCGGAGCTGCTGGGGGTGGTGGAGTCGCTGGCGAAGGCCAACATGGCCAAGGCCGTCAAGGACCCCGCTCTGCGGGCCGCGTTGACCCCCTCGTACCGCATCGGCTGCAAGCGCATCCTGCTCTCCAGCACCTACTACCCGGCGCTCGCGCGGCCCAATGTGGACGTGGTCGCCTCGGGTCTCGCGGAGGTGCGCGGGTCGACGCTGTTCGCGGCCGACGGGACGGAGGTGGAGGCGGACGTCGTCGTCTTCGGGACCGGCTTCCACGTGACGGACGTACCGATCGCCGAGCGGGTGGTGGGGGTGGGCGGAGTCACGCTGGCCGAGGCGTGGAAGGACGGCATGGAGGGGCTGCGGGGGACGACGGCGGCCGGCTTTCCCAACTGGATGATGATCACCGGGCCGAACACGGGGCTCGGGAACTCCTCGATGATCCTGATGATCGAGGCCCAGTTGAACTATCTCGCCGATTATCTGGGGAAGCTGGGGCAGTTGGAGCGGTTGGAAGGTCTCGGTAGGGAGGCCGTCGCCCTCGACGCCCGCGTTTCCGCCGTCGGCGCCTGGAACCGGCGGGTGCAGGAGCGCATGACCCGGACCGTCTGGAACACCGGCGGCTGCACCAGCTGGTATCTGGACGTCAACGGCCGTAACACCACCATCTGGCCGGGCACCACACGCGAGTTCCGGCGCGAGACCCGGGCCGTCGACCTGGCCGAGTACGACGTGATCCGCGCCGGTGACGCCGGCGACGGCGACAGCGACAGCGACAGCGGCGCGGTGCCCCGGCAGGCCGCCACGAAGGAGACCGTCCGATGAGCCCCTTGCCCGCGCCCGCCCGCCGTGCGCTGACCGCCGTCTCCGCCGACGGGTCGCGGATCCATGTGGAGCTGTACGGCTCCGAGGGTCGGCCCGCAGTCGTGCTCGCTCACGGGTGGACCTGCTCGACCCGTTTCTGGTCGGCGCAGACCGCCGAACTCGCCCTCGATCACCGGGTGATCGTCTACGACCAGCGGGGACACGGGCGGACCGCGTACCCGGGCCCCGGCGCCTGTACCGCCGACGCTCTCGCCGACGACCTGGAAGCGGTGCTCGCCGCGACGCTCGCGCCGGGCGAGCGGGCCGTGCTCGCCGGGCACTCCATGGGCGGCATGGCGATCATGGCCGCCGCCCGGCGGCCGGTCCTCCGGGAGCACGCGGCGGCTGTGCTGCTGTGCAGTACGGGGAGTTCGGGGCTGGTCGCGGAGTCGCTGGTGCTGCCGTTGCGTGCGGGGCGGGTACGGACGCGGCTCACCCGGGTGGTGCTCGGGTCGCGGGCTCCGCTGGGGCCGGTCACGCCGCTCTCCCGGCGGCTCCTGCGCTACGCGACGATGGGGCCCGCCACCGCGCCGGACCGGGTCGCGCGGTGTGCGCGGATCGTGCACGCCTGCGGCCGGCGGGCGCGTGTCGCGTGGTCGCACGTGCTCGACACGCTCGATCTCGACGCGTCCGTAGGGGAGTTGAGGGTGCCCACGGCTGTCCTGGTCGGGACGGCCGACCGGATGACCCCGCCCGTACACGCGCGGGCGCTGGCCGCCGCGCTGCCCGACTGCACCGGGCTGACCTTCCTGCCGGGGGTGGGGCACATGACGCCGGTGGAGGCGCCGGAAGCGGTGACGGGGGCGATTCGGGGGCTGGTTGCCGCGTATCTGGGGGCGGAGGCCTCCCCTGCGGCTGACGAACGTACCGCCGACGCCACCACGACGGAGGACGTGGCATGAGAGGACGTGGCATGAGCCGTACCGGATCGAACCGTCTCGAAGGACAGGTCGCCGTTGTCACCGGCGCCGCGCGCGGCGTGGGGGAGCACCTCGCCCGCAAGCTCTCGGCCCGTGGCGCGCGGGTCGCGCTGGTGGGGTTGGAGGAGGACGAGCTGAAGCGGGTGGTGGGCCGGCTGCACGGTGACGCCGGGCATTGGTACGCGGACGTCACCGACCACACCGCGATGGCCCGGGTCGCCGGGGAGGTCAAGGAGCGCTTCGGGAAGGTGGACCTCGTCGTCGCGAACGCGGGGGTGGCGTCCGGGGGGCCGTTCGTGGACTCCGACCCGGACGCGTGGCGGCGAGTGGTGGAGGTGAACCTGATCGGGGGCGCGGTGACGGCACGGGCGTTCCTGCCGGTGCTGCTGGAGAGCCGGGGCTACTTCCTCCAGATCGCGTCGCTCGCCGCGCTCACCCCGGCGCCGATGATGACCGCGTACTGCGCGTCCAAGGCGGGGGTCGAGGCCTTCGCGCACAGCCTGCGCGCCGAGGTCGGGTACCGGGGGGTGCGGGTCGGCGTCGGGTATCTGTCCTGGACGGACACCGACATGGTGCGGGGCGCGGACGAGGACGACGTGATGCGGGAACTGCGGGGGCGGCTGCCGTGGCCGGCCAGCCGTACGTATCCGCTCGGCCCGGCCGTGGACCGGCTCGTCGCCGGGATCGAGCGGCGGTCCGCGCATGTGTACGGACAGGGGTGGCTGCGGGGGACGCAGGCCGTCCGGGGGTATTTGCCCGGGCTGATCGCCACCGTGGGGCGGCGCGAGATGCGGCGCTTCGGGCCCCGGCTCGACGGGGTGCGTACGGGGCTGGTGGGGGCGGGCGGGGCGGCGGACGAGGAGGCCCGTACGCTGCGTAACTGATCGAAATGCGCGGAATGTCGGGCCGTGTCAGTCTGGTCGGGATCCACCCCCCCCGTAGTGCCCCACAGACTTTCAGGAGTGGCTTTTCATGGGTATTTCGGACCAGTTCAGGGACAAGGCGCAGGAGCTCCAGGACCAGGCGCGGTCGCGGATGAGCGACCAGGAGAAGGACCAGGCGAAGGCGAAGGGCAAGGGCCGTGGCTCGGACGGCCGTAAGGACCGGGACATGGACCGCGACATGGACCGGGACATGGGTCGCGAGGCGGGTCGTGGCGGCGACCGCGACATGGGCCGCGACATGGGTGGTGACCGCGACCGGGACATGGACCGCGACATGAGCCGCGACCGTGCCGACCGGGATCGTGCCGACCGGGACGGGATGCGGGGCGGGGCGCGCGACGCCTGATCCTTCGGCCCGGTACGTACCGTACGTACGGGAGGCGCACCCCGATCGCGGGGTGCGCCTCCTTCCCGTGCGGCGGCCGGCCGGTGGGGCCCGGGGTCAGGCCGTCCCGCGCGGGGGGAGCTCGGGGCGGCGGAGGTCCGGGACCGCGCCGTACCCCGGCGGGGTCGCGGCCGGATGCGCGGCCAGCAGGTCCAGCGCCACCCACACGGCGTCGTCCAGCTGGGCGTGCCGGCCCTCCGCCCAGTCGAGCGGGGTGCGCAGGGCCTCGATGTCCGGGTCCACGCCGTGGTTCTCGACGGACCAGCCGTACGCGTCGAACCAGGCGGCGTTCATCGGGACGGTGATGACCGTGCCGTCGCCCAGCCGGTGGCGGCCGGTGATGCCGACCACCCCGCCCCAGGTGCGCTGGCCGACCACCGGGCCGAGGTTCAGCAGCCGGAAGGCGGCCGTGATCATGTCGCCGTCGGAGGCGGTGGCCTCGTCGGCGATGGCGACGACCGGGCCGCGCGGGGCGTTCGAGGCGTACGAGACGGGCTGGGCGTCGCGGGTCAGGTCCCAGCCGAGGATGCGGCGGGTGAGCTTCTCCACGACCAGTTCGCTGATGTGGCCGCCCGCGTTGCCCCGTACGTCCACGATCAGGGCCGGGCGGGAGACTTCCAGCCGCAGGTCGCGGTTGAACTGCGCCCAGCCGGAGCCGCCCATGTCGGGGATGTGCAGATAGCCGCACCGGCCGCCGCTGATCTCCCGTACGACCTCGCGGCGTTTGGCGACCCAGTCCTGGTAGCGGAGAGGGCGTTCGTCGATGAGGGGGACGATGGCGACGCGGCGGGAGGGGCCGTCGGCGGCGGCGGGGCGGAAGGTCAGCTCGACGGTGGTGCCGCCGGCGGCGGAGAGCAGCGGGCCGGGGCCGGCCACGGGGTCGACGGGACGTCCGTCGACGTGGGTGAGGATCGCGCCCTCGCGGATGCCCGTGCCGGCCAGCGGGGAGCGGGCCTTGGAGTCGGAGGAGTCGCCGGGGAGGATGCGCTTGACCATCCAATTCCCGTCGCGGCGGACGAGGTTGGCGCCGAGCAGGCCCATGGCGCGCTGGTAGTGGCGGGGGCCCTCGTTGCGGCGGGCGGGGGTGACGTACGCGTGGGACGTGCCCAGCTCGCCGACGACTTCGCGGAGGAGGTCGGCGAACTCGTCGGGGGAGGCGACGCGTTCGACGAGGGGGCGGTACTGGGCGAGGACGCCGTCCCAGTCGATGCCGCACATGTCCGGCTCCCAGAAGTACGTACGGATCAGGCGGCCGGCCTCCTCGTACGCCTGGCGCCACTCCGCCTCCGGGTCGACCTCGTGGAGGATCCGGCGCAGGTCGAGGTGGACGATCGAGTCAGAGTCGCCGGGCTCGGTGGCGGGGACGGCGCGGAGTTCGTCGTCGTCCACGACGACCAGGCGGGTGCCGTCGCCGCTGGGGGCGAACCAGTCGAGGTGCGCGACGAGTTCGCTCTTGCGGGCCTTGGTGAGGTCGAAGTGTTCGAGGGTGGGGCGGCCGGAGGTGTCGGCGGGGTTGGCGAAGGTCTCGCCGAGCGCGCCGGAGATGGGCCAGCGCAGCCAGACGAGGCCGCCGCCGCTGACGGGGTGCAGGGCGGAGTACTTGGACGCGGCGACGGGGAACGGGGTGACGCGCGCCGCGAGTCCCTCCTCCTCGACGGTGACCGTGCCCTCGCCGGTGTCGGCGTCCGCGTCGCTCATGGCCGGGTCGAGGCCGCCGGCGGCGGGGCGGCCGTCGGGGGAGAGGGCGAAGGGGGACGGGGTCGCGGAGGACAGCGGTACGAGGTACGGGCGGCAGCCGAGCGGGAAGGACAGGTCGCCGGTGTGGACGTCGTAGACGGGGTCGAAGCCGCGCCAGGAGAGGAAGGCGAGGTAGCGGCCGTCGCTGGTGAAGACGGGGTTCTCGTCCTCGAAGCGGCCGTTGGTGACGTCGATGATCGTACGGTCGGCGCTGCCGCCGATGCGGGCCATCTTGATCTGGCGCAGGGTGCGGCCGACGCCGGGGTGCGACCAGGTGAGCCAGTCGCCGTCCGGCGAGAAGGCGAGGTCGGCGACGGGGCCGTTGATGGAGCGGATGACCTCCGTGACGATCCCGGGCCCACCCGGGGGCTTCCAGAGACTCGACCCGGTACGGGGCGGGTCGGCGGCGGGCGGGCCGGCGGCGGGCCCGGGGCCTGTGGCGCCGGGCGCGGCGAACGGGGCCCCGTCGGGGCCCGACGGGGTGGCCTCGGCCTCAGGGCCGTCTGCGGCGCGGGCGTTGTCGCCCGTATCG
>NZ_WWJY01000205.1 GCF_009865405.1 Streptomyces sp. SID3212
GGCGGGCTTCTTCCGCTTCGGCAGCGCGGTGGCCGCGACGACCCTCGCCGCACCGTCGTCGGCGAACCGCAGGCCGACGGGCAGGACCGTCCAGCGGGGCCCGCCGCGCTTCGCGGACGGCAGCCCCAGCTCGACGTGCCAGGCCCGGCCGGTGAGCGTCTCCACGGGCAGCTCCGACGAGAGGAGCGCCCCGTCGCCCTTGGGCACGAGCGTGGCGGGGCTCTCGGCCTTCGCGCCGCTCGTCGCGTCCGTCAGGCGCAGCGCCACGTCCTCCGGGTCGGCGGCGTGCAGCCGCAGCGGTACGGAGAGGCTGCCGTCGTCGTACGTCACGTGGGCGGGGGCGATCCCCGCGACATCGCGGTCGAAGCGGCTGGTGGCGTGGTCGACGTCCAGCGACAGGTTGCCGTACGGCTCCGTCCAGTACGGCAGCACCAGCCGCCGGGGCGTGCCGCTGAGGGTGCCCTGGCGGGCCGCGTCCACGGTGTCCGCGCGAACGGCCCCGAGCCGGGCCTCCTTGGTCCACCCGCAGGCACTGATGCGGAAGTGGATGTCCCAGATGCCGGGGCCGAGGGGGGCGCGGTTGGCGGCGGTCCCGGGGTCCACGGCGGACTCGGCCCGGAGGACGAGCCGGAAGGCCCCGTCGGCGCCGTCGGCGGGCACCCGCTCGCGGGTGAACTCGACGGGCTGGTAGAACTCGGCGGCCGTGGAGCGTTCCCGTACGACGAGGTCGACCTTCGCCTGGTCCACCGGGGCGCGGGTGCTGGCCCCCGCCTCCCGGACCGCGGCGGCGGTGTCCTCGCCGAAGGGCAGGTCGAGGCGGGCCTCGCCGTCCTCGGTGAGGAACGTGAGCGGGGAGCCGGCCACCTCGTACTCGGCGGTGAAGCCGATCCTCAGCGCGCCGGTCTCCCAGGCGAGCGTCTCCAGGCGTCCGGTGGGCTTGATCCCGGCCTCCCACCGGGCCAGCTCCTCCAGGTCGGCGAACCGGTCGGCGGTCACCAGCGCGGCGACGACCTGCTGGGTGGGCTGGAGCCCGGCGGCGACCCCGGGGCCCATGCGCTCGACGACCACCCCGCGGATCTCGTCGTACAGCTCGCGGCGGTAGTCCTCGGGCAGGGCCAGGAGGCGGCGTCCGCGCAGCCTCTCCACCATCTCGTTGCGCAGCCAGCGGCGGTAGAGCTTGTCGCGCAGCGCGCCCGGCTCGGTGTTGCGCTCGACGACGTCCAGCGCCTCGCGGAGGTTCTTGAAGTAGCCGACCGGGTCGAAGCGCTGGAAGCCGGCGTTCGAGGCGTCCTCACGCTTGACGTGGTAGTAGCAGAGGTAGTCGCTCAGCACCGCGACGTTCGAGGCGAGCAGGTAGGTCTCGGCGACAAAGACGTGGTCCTCGAGGCGGCGCCGGCCTTCCTTGAATCGGATGTCGTTCCGGTCGAGGAATTCCTTGCGGAACATCTTGTGCGGAGTGAGGCTGTCGATCAGCGGGGCATTCCCGACGTTCGCGTGCGGCCTATTCACGCGGAACAGTTCCAGCGGGACCGGCCTGCCCTTGCCGGCCATCTTTCCGACGATCACATCGGCGTTGTTCTCGACGCCGTATTCGTACATCCGCTCAAGGGCTTCGTCGCCGAGCCAGTCGTCATTGTCGACGAACATCACGAACTCGCCCCGGGCCGCGGCGATCCCGACGTTGCGGGGCTTGCCGGACCAGCCGGACGGCTCCTGGTGGATCACGTGCATGTGGGCGTGCTCGGCGGCGAGCCGGTCGAGCCGTTCGGGCGTTCCGTCCGTCGACCCGTCGTTGACGAAGATGGCTTCGTACGTGTCGTCAGGCAGGCTCTGGCGCAGCAATGAGGCAATGCAGTCCTCGATGTACTGACCGGGGTTGTACACCGGAATAACCACGCTGACCTTGACGGACATGCGATAAGCCCCACTGGTGAAAGCGCCCCGGCGTCTTGGTCGCGGGACATCGGAAAACCCACAATATCGTCTGGCCGTAAGGCAGCGGGATCGCCGTCCACAGCTTCGGCCGCCCGGTCCGTAAATCATTCCGGACCGGGCGGCCGGCGGTTCAGCGTCCGACGGCCTCGATCTGCTTGCGCAGCGGACCGAACGCGGAGCGCCCGCGGCGCAGGTCACGGGCGCGGGTGAGCTGACGCCAGAAGTCGGCGGTGAGGACGGTCTCGGGGGCGATCGCGTTCTTGCGGACGATCACCTCTTCCGGGACGGCCTGGGGGTCCGGTACGACGTACTCCTCGATGATCTTGTCGTACGCGTCCTTGAGGACCGTGCTCGTCGGGTCGGCGCCGAAGATCAGCACCACACCGGTCGGCTGCGTGTCGACCTCGACCACGAGCAGGTCGGGGCGGAAGCGGCGGAGCACGGTGGCGACCTTGTAGACGTCCCCGGTCCACGCGTCGGTGTGGCGGTCGCGGGCGGCCTCGTCGATGTTGCGGGGCAGCATGTCGTCGAGCACGATCACGCTGGACCAGCGCGCGTGGCGCTCGACGTTCATGAAGTCGCGCAGGGCGAACTCGAAGAGGTGCATGCCGTCGATGAACGACAGGTCGAGCTTGGGGTCGCCGCCGAACAGCGCGAGGGGGTCCTTGCGGGCCAGCGCGCGGAACGGGTTGCGCTGCGGCCGCAGGTGCAGCAGGGGATCCTTGCGCGCGAAGAAGTCGTCGCTGGTCGCACGCACCAGGTGGACGTCGCAGCTGATCGCCTTGACCACCTTGAAGGCGGGGTCGACCGCTACGGAGGGAACGCGGGAGAGAGCCAGGCTGCGACCGTCGTTGACCCCGATCTCCAGGTAGGTACGGGGCTTGTAGACGCGGTGCAGTTGACGCAGGAAGCCGTGGCGATCCACTGAGGGCCCTTCACTCAGAAGCAAACATTGGAGACGTTAATTCCGAGTGAAGGTAGTCCCTCCGCCGACAAAACGTAAATGGCTACCGTCCGGTGGCGGCGCCTCCGCGCTCGCTCTCCAGCAGGGCGGGGAAGGCCTCCACGAGAGCTTCACGCCACTCCCTCATCGGTCCGAACCCGGCCTCCTTCCACCGGTTGTGGCCCAGCACGCTGTACGCGGGCCGGGGCGCGGGCCGGACGAAGGCGTCGCTGGTCGTGGGCCGTACCCGGGCGGGATCGGCGCCCAGCAGCCGGAAGATCTCCCGCGTGAGGCCGAACCAGGTCGTTTCGCCCCCGTTCGTCCCGTGGTAGACGCCGGCCGGCGCCTCGCCCCGCAGGGCGTGCCGGCCGAGGCCCGCGAGGCGCTCCGCGAGGTCCGCCGACCAGGTCGGCTGGCCCCTCTGGTCATTCACCACATCGAGGGTGTCCTTGACACCCTCCAGCTTGATCATTGTTCTGATGAAATTGCCGCCGCCGGCGCCGTAGAGCCAGGCGGTACGGATCACGAACCCGGTCTCCGGGAGCGTCTCCAGCACGGCGCGCTCGCCGGCGGCCTTCGTACGGCCGTAGGCGTTGATCGGCGCCAGCGGGCTGTCCTCCGGGTACGGCTCCCCCGCGTCGCCCGCGAGGACGTAGTCCGTGGAGACGTGGAGCAGGAGGGCGCCGGAGTCCCGGCAGGCCTCCGCGAGGACCCGGGGCCCCGTGCCGTTGACCGCGAGGGCCGCCTCCTCGCCGGCCTCGGCGTCGTCCACCGCCGTCCAGGCCGCGCAGTTCACCACCACGGCGGGTCGGTGCTCATCGAGGACGGCCCGTACGGACGCGGGGTCGGTGATGTCCAGGGCGGCCCTGCCGAGCCCCGTGACGGCCTCTCCGTCCGCCGTGAGCCGGGCCAGGAGGTCCTGGCCCAGCATGCCGCCCGCTCCGGTGACCAGCCAGCCGCTCACAGCGCCGCACGCTCCTTGAGGGGCTCCCACCACGCGCGGTTGTCGCGGTACCACCGCACCGTCTCGGCGAGGCCCGTGACGAAGTCCTTGCGCGGCTCGTACCCCAGCTCGGTACGGATCTTGGCGCAGTCGACGGAGTACCGCCGGTCGTGGCCCTTGCGGTCGGTGACGTACTCGACGCTGGTGTCCCAGTCCGCCCCGCACGCCTCCAGGAGCAGCCCGGTCAGTTCCTTGTTGGACAGTTCCGTACCGCCGCCGATGTTGTAGACCTCGCCCGCCCGGCCCTTCGTGCGGACCAGTTCGATGCCCTGGACGTGGTCGTCGATGTGCAGCCAGTCGCGTACGTTCCCGCCGTCGCCGTAGAGCGGGACCTTCTTGCCGTCCAGCAGGTTCGTGATGAACAGCGGGATGACCTTCTCGGGGAAGTGGTGGTGCCCGTAGTTGTTGGAGCAGCGGGTCACCCGCACGTCGAGGCCGTGGGTGCGGTGGTACGAGAGCGCGATCAGGTCGCTGGACGCCTTCGCGGCGGAGTACGGCGAGTTGGGTGCCAGCGGGTCGGTCTCGGGCCAGGAGCCCTCGTCGATGGAGCCGTAGACCTCGTCCGTGGAGATGTGCACGAAGGTCTTCACCCCGGCGCGGTGCGCGGCGTCGATCAGGGTGTGCGTGCCGACGACGTTCGTACGGACGAACTCGGCGCCGCCGTCGATGGACCGGTCGACGTGCGACTCGGCGGCGAAGTGCACCACCTGGTCGTGCTCGGCCATCAGCTTGGCGACCAGCTGGGCGTCGCAGATGTCTCCTTCCACGAAGGAGAACCCGGCGTGGTCGCGGACCTCGTCGAGGTTGGCCGGGTTGCCCGCGTAGGTGAGCTTGTCGAGCACGGTGAGGGCGACGTCACCGGGGCCCTGCGGACCGAGCACCGTACGGACGTAGTGCGAGCCGATGAAGCCCGCCCCGCCGGTCACCAGGATCCTGGTGGGACGGCCGGAAGTGGCGGAAGTGGTCATGACGAGATCTGCACCTTGCTGTGGTCGCCGAGGACGAGGCGGTGGGCGGACGGGTGACGGGGGGCGGGGGTGACCTCGACGTTGCGGCCGATCAGCGACGCCTCCACCCGGCGTACACCGGTGATGGAGGCGCCCCGCAGGATGATGGAGTACTCGATCTCGCTGTCCTCGATCGTGCACTCCTCCGAGACCGAGGTGAAGGGACCGATGTAGGCGTCGCTGACCACCGTGTCCGCGCCGATGATCGCGGGGCCGACGATCCGGCTGCCGGTCACCTTCGCGCCCTTCTCGATCCTGACCCGGCCGATGATCTCGCTGTCCGCGTCGACGGTGCCTTCGCAGAACGGCTCGATCCGCTCCAGCACCGAGCGGTTGACCTCCAGCATGTCGGTGACGTTGCCGGTGTCCTTCCAGTACCCGGAGATGGTCGTGGAACGGACGTCCTTCTTCTGGTCGATGAGCCACTGGATGGCGTGGGTGATCTCCAGCTCGCCGCGCCAGGAGGGCTCGATGGACCGTACGGCCTCGTGCACGGCCGGGGTGAAGAGGTAGACGCCGACCAGCGCGAGGTCGCTCTTGGGCTGCTTGGGCTTCTCCTCCAGGGCCACCACCCGGCCGCCGACGTCGAGTTCGGCCACGCCGAACGAGGTCGGGTTGGGCACCTGGGTGAGCAGGATCTGCGCGTCGGGCCGGTCGGCGCGGAATCCGTCCACCAGACCGGAGATGCCGCCGACGATGAAGTTGTCACCCAGGTACATCACGAAGTCGTCGTCGCCCAGGAATTCGCGGGCGATCAGCACCGCGTGCGCCAGGCCGAGCGGGGCCTCCTGCTGGAGATAGGTGATCCGCATTCCGAATTGCGAGCCGTCGCCGACCGCTTCACGGATCTCGTCGGCGGTGTCGCCGACGATCACTCCGACCTCCGTGATGCCCGCTTCCGCGATCGCTTCCAGGCCGTAGAAGAGCACGGGCTTGTTCGCCACCGGTACCAGCTGTTTGGCGGAGGTGTGCGTGATGGGGCGCAGACGGGTACCCGCCCCGCCGGACAGCACGAGAGCCTTCACGTTTCCCGACCTCACTGAAGATTGTTACTGCGCGGGCTGATACGGATCAGCCCGATTTTACCCAGCGTTTCCCCTCACGGCAGTACACGGCCACTTCCGGACGCGCTCCCGGCGGGTCCCGCGGACCCGCCGTCCGGTCATCCCTTCGACGTCAGCTCGCGCATTCTCCTGCGCAGTCCGCGCGCCGCCCGCCGCGCGAGCGACGCGGGCCTGCGGACGGTCCTGGCCGGTTCCACCCGCCGCTTGCCCGCCCAGTCGTTGACCGTGATCTCGTACGTCACGTCGGGGATCCCCGCCCTGCGGGCCCCGAAGTGGGGGTAGGCCAGATACGTCGTGCCCGTGCGGCCCTTGCGGACCACCTCGGGGGCGGTGCCGGCCCGGATGAAGGTGAGGACGTCGAGGAGGAGGTCGAGCCGCCCCCTGGCCACGCACTCCAGGCGCAGCCGCTCGTTCACCTTCAGACGGGCCGCCAGACCCGGCGTCCAGTATTCGGCCATCAGGGGGGCGGCCAGCTCCATCTTGTGGCGCCGGACGTCGTCGGACTCCTTGAGGAGATGGGGGGTGAACTGCTGGAGCAGGGTGACCGTGAAAGGTCTGGTCATCAGCTTGTCGCGCTTGGCACCCGGAGGTACGAGGTCGGCGATCAGCTTCATCAGGGCCCGCGCGGAATCGAACCGCAGGACGTATCCGCCCGACTTGGTGACGTGTTTCCCGTCGTCGCGGCCGACCAGGTAATAGCACGTGTAGTCGGCCACGATGGAGACACCGGAGCCCCGCAGGTACGCCTCCAGCGTGAAGAGGGCGTCCTCGCCCGTCTTCAGTTCCTCGTCGAAGCGGAGGTCCAGCCGGGTGAGCAGGTCGCGCCGGAAGAGCTTCTGCGCGCTGAGCGCGAAGATGGCCCGGGAGTTGAACACGTCGACCCGCTCGACCGTCTTCCGCCACATGGAACGGGGGGCGGTGCGGTTGACGCCCTCGACCTTGCCGAGCACCACGTCCGTACCGGCGCGGTCGGCCATGGCGACCATCCGCTCCAGGGCCTCCTCGCCGAAGTAGTCGTCGGCGTCGAGGAAGAACACGTAACGGCCGCGCGCCAGGGACAGCCCCACATTGCGGGGACCGCTGGGGCCGCCGGAATTGGCCTGGCGCACCACTCTGGTCGGGACGGCGGACCCGGCGGCGAATTTCTCCAGGTACTCCCCCGTGCCGTCGGTCGAACCGTCGTCGACGGCGACGATCTCGATTCTTCCGGCGCCCAGCGTCTGCTTCTCCACCGATTCCAGACAGCGGACGAGATAGGGCATCGCCTCATACGCACCGACGATGACGCTCACATCAGGAACAGCAATGTTGTTCATCGAGTTTTAAGACAATCGTCGCCGAGCATCGGTTGCCTTGCTCTCATCACCTGGAATGTGACGTCCATCACGGCTCATTTCCGTCGTACGGCACGACGCGAAAACCCGCAGAACACCGAAGGGCGTTCTGCGGGTCTTCGTACATCTTCGGAGTGCGTCCCCGGAGTACATCCCCGGCGAGATCAGCGGGCCGGGATCAGCCGCGCAGGGACGGATCCAGGTCGTTGTTCTCCGGCTCGACGAAGGCGTCCGCCGCCGTCTCCAGCCCTTCCTCCGCCCTGGCCTCCACCGGCGCCGAGTCGTCCGGCGCCGCCGCGTCCGCCACGCTGTCGGGCTCGGCGAGGCGCTGCTCGACGCCGACGTTGCGCGCCAGGGACTTGCCGGCCAGCGTGCGGGTGGCCGCGTTGAACTGCTCGATCGACGTGGGCTCGTCGGGGCCCAGCAGATACCGCTTCAGTTCGTGGCGCGCGGCGGCCCGGGTGTCCCCGGCCGGGTCCGTCACCGTACGGAGCAACTCGTCCAGCTCCTCGGCGCTGTTGGACAGGATCACCGCGGCCCGTACGGCGGTGTTCTGCCGCTTGAACTCCTCGGCGCCCAGCTCCGCGGAGTCGGTCACCGCGTACGGCTTGCCGCTCGCGATGAAGTCCGAGACCACGCTGGAGATGTCGGAGACCATGGCGTCCGACTCGTTGAAGCAGTCGTAGAGCCGCGGCTCGGCACCGCTGATGACCCGGTGCTCCCACCAGCCGAAGGAACGCCAGTAGGCGGTGTTCCACTCGGCCCTGAGGCGGGTCAGCTCCGCCTGCCGTGCCGGGTCGGCCTTGGCGTCACGCGACTCCTCGGCCTCGTCGCGGCTCGCGTCCGCGCCGGCCGTCAGCAGGGTGAGACGGGCCTCGACGCGGCTCAGCTCGGCCCGCGCGGCGGCCTGCTCCTCACGCTGGGCGGCGCTCACCCAGCGGGTGTCGGTGGCGCGCTCCGCCGCGGCCTTCTGCACCAGCGCCACGATGCGCTCGTGGACCGCCTTCGCCTTCGGGCTGCGGGTGCCGGTGAACGGGTGCGGCTTGTACAGGAGCCGTACGGGCTGCTCGGCGGCGAGCAGCCGGTTCACGATGTTCTCGCCCGCCAGCAGGAGGGAGGTGTTGCCCGGGTTGTCGTCCCAGCCCTCCCAGGTGGGCGCGTACAGCACGGTGGGCACGGGGTGGCGCGGTACGCCGGTCCCCGACTCGATGGGGGCCAGCTGCGGGCGCCCCACCTCCACGATGTCCTCGTCGCGGACGCCGACGTCGGCGAGCGCGTACCGGTCGCGGCCCGCGCGGCCCGCCGTCCACACCTCGTCGTACGCCTTGCTGAACGGGTTGACGCTGGCGAGCTTGTCGCTGTCGCCGTGGCCGATGAAGACGTGCTTCATGGTCGGCACCCGCAGCATGTGGATGTTCTTGCCCACGTTCGCCGCGTACAGGGCGACCCGGACGGTCGACAGGTCCAGGTTCATCAGGTGCACCCCGCCGGGCACGCACAGCACCGGCACGGCCGTCGGCAGGAGCTGCTGGGCGATGACCCGCTCGCGCAGCAGGATCATCGGCCGGTCCTCCATCTGGTCCAGCGTCTCCAGCCACATGTTGACCTGGTACGCGGACTCCTTGGAGCCGGAGAAGTAGAGGATCGTCGTCGGCCGGTAGGCGGCCAGCCAGACGTCCACGGCCTCCAGGACCTTCTCGGCGGAGGGGACGAGCCGGCTGGGCCGCAGATACGGCAGCAGGGCCAGCACGTACCCGACACCGAGGACCAGCGTGAGCGCGAGGCTCGCGTACCCGTACAGGTTCTCGTCCGTGGCCAGGGCGGTGATCACGCCCGCCATGGCGAAGAGGTCCAGGTGGAGCATCTTCTCGGCGGACCGGTGGAGCAGCCAGCGCGGCGGGGCGTCCGGGATCCGGATGGAGCCGAGGTCGATGTTCCGGGTGACCACGGGGAGCCTGCGGCGCAGCCGGAGCAGGGTCACCACCGCGCCGTGCGGTGCCTGGAGGCCGTAGAAGACGAGGACCGTCACGACGGTCACGTAGAAGATGCGGTCCTGACCGAGCCCGGAGCGGGCGACGAGCAGCACGAGGAGCAGCTGCCGGATCAGGAAGCGGATGGACAGACCGGCGCGCACTTTGGCGAGGCGGTTCACCAGATAACTGCCGCGGTGGTGCAGATGCGCGTCCGCGACATAACTGACAGCCACCGCGACTGCGAACAGCCAGATGTCAGGAATTATCGCGGCGACCATGATGCACGGGAAACTGAGCACCAGGAGAAGTGCCGCTGCCAGCTCTGATCCGCTGCCTACCCGGGCGAGGCGAATGGCTGTCGAAATCACGAAGAACCTGCTCCAGACCGTGCCGGCTGATGACCTTGCGACGAAAGTGTGAAGACGAAGCTTCACGAACTCGGGCCCCCGCGGTGCGCAATTCCGCAACCGCGAAGGCCCATATCATGGATTGTCACGAATTATTACACATCTTCCTGACGGTCCAGGACGGCGGCCAGCGCCTGCTCAAAGCCGGAGGCCTCGGACGCGGTGCGCGTCGGGTCCTGCTGCCGTACGTCGATGACGTGGCCGGTCAGCTCGGAGAGCAGGACGTCGAGGGACGTCCTGGCGACCGCCTCGGAGGAGAGCAGGGACCCGGCGGGCTCCTGGCCGAACGCCTTGGTCCGCATGGGGGTCGCGGTGCGCTCGGGGTTCACGCAGTTCACCCGGATCCCGTCGGCGGCCCACTCGTCCGACAGCGCCTGGGTCAGGTTCACCATGGCGGCCTTGGTGGACGAGTAGAGGCTGTACTCCGCGCGGCCCCGCGTGTAGCTGGAGGACGTGTAGAGGAGCAACTGGCCCTTGGTCTCGGCCAGGTACTTGTACGAGGCCCGCGCGATCTGCACCGGCGCCAGGTAGTTGACGTTCAGCGCTTCCTGGATCGTCGTGTTGTCCGTCTCGGCCAGCTTGCCGATGCGCAGCACGCCCGCGGTGTTGATCACGTAGTCGATGCGGCCGGTCGCCGAGTACGCCTTCGACAGGGCGTCGTCGACGTGTTCCGGGTTCTCCACGTGCGTACCGGTGGTGGAGCGGCCGAGCGCGTACACCGACGCGCCGTACCGCTCCGCCAGGGCGGCGATGTCCGCGCCGATGCCGTACGAACCGCCGAAGACGACCAGCGTGCGGCCGGAGAGCAGCTCGCGGTAGGCGGCCTCGTCGGCCTGGGCGGGGGCGGCGGTGGAGGCCAGCTGGAAGAGCTTGTCGGCGATGAAGACGTCGACGGGCTGGGTGACCTTCATGTTGTACTCGTCGCCCGCGACGACGTAGATCGGCACGTCAGGCAGGTACTTGAGCACCACCGAGCAGTCGTCCGTGGCCTGGAAGTTGGGGTCGCCGCCGGCGACGGCGTACGCCTTGCGAATCGTGGAGAGCTTGAAGGCCTGCGGGGTCTGGCCGCGGCGCAGCCGGGAGCGGTCGGGGACCTCGGTGATGAACTCGCCGTCGCCGCCGTGCGTTCGGGTCACGATGATGGTGTCCGCGGAGGGGATCGCGACGTCGACGGCCTGGTAGCGGTCGAGCGCGTCCACGCAGTCCTGGATCACCCGCTGCGAGAGCAGGGGCCGTACCGCGTCGTGGAACAGGACGTTGGCGTCCTCGCCCTCCGCCAGGCCCTCGCCCAGCGCGGCGATGGCCCGCTCGGTGGTCTCGTTCCGCGTCGCGCCGCCCTCGATCACCCGGGTGACCTTGGTCAGCCCGGACTTGATGACGATCTTCTCCACGTCGGGGACGAAGCCCGGCGCCATGAGCACGATCACGTCGTCGATCGCGTCGGCCTGCTGGAAGATCGACAGCGTGTGCTCGATGACCGCCTTGCCCGCGATCTTCAGCAGCTGCTTGGGGATCGACAGGCCCACGCGCTGACCTGTACCGCCCGCCAGGACGACGGCGGTGGTGCGGGGCCTCGCGTTGGACGCGGAAGTTGCAGACACGTAACTGACCTACCTTGCGGACTCAGAGGATGAATCGATCGTCCCACCCACGGCAATCGTCCCGCAAGGCGGAGCACGGCTGTCAGCCACCCCCACGCAACCCCTGATTCACCTGGACAGGCTACAGCGGCCCCGGTCATGACTCGACCGCCGGAGGGGCGGGGACCCACCCCTCCGGCGGTCGAGGAGACACCTGTCACAAGATGGCGCGGACGACCCGCCCGTCCCGTACGGCCAGAGCCTGTCCCGTACGTCCGGAAGGGGTCGAACACGTCTAGAAGGGGTCGAACTCGTCGTACTCCTTCTGGACGTCGTCGCGCTCGGCGTCCCGGTCCCTGCGGCGCTGCGACGCGGGACGGGGTGCCTCCAGGCGGTGGTCCTCGCCCCGGCGGCCCAGCATCTCGGCGCCCGCCATCATCGTGGGCTCCCAGTCGAAGACGACCGCGTTGTCCTCGGCGCCGATCGCCACGCCGTCGCCCGACCGGGCGCCGGCCTTCATCAGCTGGTCCTCGACGCCGAGCCGGCTGAGCCGGTCCGCGAGGTAGCCGACGGCCTCGTCGTTGCTGAAGTCGGTCTGGCGCACCCAGCGTTCGGGCTTCTCGCCCCGTACGCGGTAGATCCCGTCCTCTTCCAGGGTGACGGTGAAGCCCGCGTCGTCGACGGCCTTCGGACGGATGACGATCCGGGTCGCCTCCTCCTGCGGCTTGTCGGCGCGGGCCTTGGCGACGGCCTCGGCGAGTCCGAAGGACAGCTCCTTGAGGCCGGTGCGGTCGACCGCGGACGCCTCGAAGACGTGGTAGCCGCGCTTCTCCAGCTCGGGGCGGATCATGTCGGCGAGGTCCTTGCCGTCCGGGATGTCGACCTTGTTGAGGACGACCATGCGCGGCCGGTCCTCCAGGCCCCCGTACAGCGCCAGCTCCGCCTCGATCACGTCGAGGTCGGTGACGGGGTCGCGGTCGGACTCCAGGGTGGCGGTGTCCAGGACGTGCAGCAGCACCGAGCAGCGCTCGACGTGGCGCAGGAACTCAAGCCCGAGGCCGCGGCCCTGGCTGGCGCCGGGGATCAGTCCGGGCACGTCGGCGATCGTGTAGACGACCGAACCGGCGGTGACCACCCCGAGGTTGGGGATGAGCGTGGTGAACGGGTAGTCCGCGATCTTCGGCTTGGCGGCCGAGAGCACGGAGATCAGCGACGACTTGCCGGCGCTCGGGTAGCCGACGAGCGCGACGTCGGCGACCGTCTTGAGCTCCAGGACGATGTCACCGCCGCCACCGGGCACGCCGAGCAGCGCGAAGCCGGGGGCCTTGCGGCGGGCGGACGCGAGCGACGCGTTGCCCAGGCCGCCCCGGCCGCCTTCGGCCGCCACGTACGTCGTGCCCTGGCCGACGAGGTCGGCGAGGACGTTGCCGGCCTTGTCGAGGACGACCGTGCCGTCCGGGACGGGCAGGACCAGGTCCTGGCCGTCCTTGCCGGAGCGGTTGGCCCCGGCGCCGGGCTGGCCGTTGGTGGCCTTGCGGTGCGGCGTGTGGTGGTAGTCGAGCAGCGTCGTCACGTCCTGGTCGACGACCAGGATGACGTCGCCGCCGTGACCGCCGTTGCCGCCGTCGGGGCCGCCGAGCGGCTTGAACTTCTCACGGTGTACGGAGGCGCAGCCGTGGCCTCCGCTACCCGCGGCGACATGCAGCTCGACGCGGTCCACGAAGGTGGTCATGGGGATTGCCTCCAGTACATACGGAAATGTCTCAACAACAACACGCGAAGGGCGGACCCGCTTCCCGATACTCCGGGAAGTGAGGTCCGCCCTCGCGAAGAAACCCGTTCTACAGGTGCCTGACGACCGATGGGGTCCTCAGGCGACCGGAACGATGTTCACGACCTTGCGGCCACGGCTGGTGCCGAACTCCACCGCGCCGGCGCTCAGCGCGAACAGCGTGTCGTCGCCGCCACGGCCGACGCCGGAACCGGGGTGGAAGTGGGTGCCGCGCTGGCGGACCAGGATCTCACCGGCGTTGACGACCTGACCGCCGAAGCGCTTCACGCCGAGCCGCTGAGCATTCGAATCGCGCCCGTTCCGAGTGGACGATGCGCCCTTCTTGTGTGCCATGTCTCCTCAGTCCCTTACTTCGCAGCCGCGGGGATACCGGTGACCTTGATCGCCGTGTACTGCTGGCGGTGACCCTGGCGACGGCGGTAGCCGGTCTTGTTCTTGTAGCGAAGGATGTCGATCTTGACACCCTTGTGGTGATCCACGATCTCGGCCTGGACCTTGATGCCGTCCAGGACCCACGGGTCGCTGGTGACGGCGTCGCCGTCGACCACGAGCAGGGTCGAGAGCTCGACCGTGTCGCCAACCTTGGCGGTGGGAATCTTGTCAACCTCAACGATGTCGCCGACAGCAACCTTGTGCTGGCGGCCACCGCTGCGCACGATGGCGTACACGCGGAACTCACTCTCGCTCGGAACGGAAACCCCTGACGCCAGCCGCTCGCACGGCCCGGGGCCGTGACGATCCGAAAGGACGAGCGGCCTCCTCCGGCGAGGTGGAGCGGCGCCGGAAGGTGGGTGCTCAGGGATTGGCGCGTACATAAACACGCCGACGGCCAAGAGTACGGGCAGGCCGCCGGGGGGGTCAAACCAGCCCGGCGGTTGAACGGCCCGTGCCCGCCCCGGGGAGTCCGGGGCGGGGCACGGGCCGTTCAACCGCCGTACACCGGGACGGGCCCGGCGTACGGCGTGGCCGGACGGCTCAGCTGTCGGTCGACGCCGTGACGGACGGTGCCGTCTGCTCGGCCGCCGACGTCTTCTTCGCCGCCGACTTCGTCGTCTTCTTGGCCGTCGTCTTCTTCGCGACCGTCTTCTTGGCGGCGGTCTTCTTCACCGCCGCCTTCTTGGCGACGGCCTTCTTGACGGTCTTGCGGGCCGTCTTCTTGGCCGGGGCGGCGTCCGCCTCCGGCGTTTCCTGGGTCGCCTGCGGCTCCTGGCCGGACCCGGGGGCCTCCTGGCCGGACCCGGTCGCCTCGGCCGGTACGGCCGCCTCCTCGGGCTTCGACGCGGCCACCACGACGACCGCCGTGTCCTCCGCGCCCGTCGGCGAACCGGCGGGGGCGGTGACCTTG
>NZ_WWJY01000206.1 GCF_009865405.1 Streptomyces sp. SID3212
CCGGCGTGGCCGGCCTGGAGCGGCTGCGCGACTCCTTGCGCGCCCGGCCGCCCGGCGGGGGCGGGTCCCGGGAGGAGACGGCATGGGCGGTCCGTGTGGTGGACGGCCTGCTCGACGGGGTGCTCACCCTGGAGCTGCTGGGCGAGTGGCCGGGCGGACCGCTGACCTCCGAGCGGCTGCGGCGGGCGCTGCTCGCCGCCGGTGCCGATTCGGCGGTGCGGCTTCCCGGTACCACGGGCAGTGAACTGCTGCGGGACGCCGTGGAGTTCCTGCGCCTGCGGGCCCCGCGCGTCGGCGGGAGCCGTACCGCGCCACTGGCGGCCTTCGTGGCCGCGCTGGCCGCCGAGGACAGCATCGAGCCGGGCCACCCCCGGTTGCACGCCTGGGCCAGGGACGTGGGTGCCGGGGTCGAACTCTCGGACGCCCATGAGGAATTGTCCCGGCGGAGCGACCTGACGCGGCTGCGGCTGGTCGTCAGCCTGCACGCGGCGGTCGCGGACGAATGGCCCGAGACGCTCGACGCGTGGCTGCTGGACCGGGGGAAGCAGCACGCGCACCGGGAGTTCACCTGCACCCCGGACCGGTCCGGGGTCGAGCGACGGCTCGCCGAGATCCTGCGGTGGGCGTCGGCCGAGGCGAAGAAGGTCGGTGTACGGCTCCGCCGGGTCGAAGTGGCCGCCTCCTCCGCGCTGTTGCTGCGCTGGCGTCCCGAAGAGACCGACTTCGGGATGCGGTTGGGGGTCACGTACGACGTCGTCCTGCGCTGGAGCGAGCGCCTCTGCCCGCCCGAGCACCTGTGGTGGATCAACCTGCGGGCCCAGGAGAAGCTGGAGGCGATGGCCGCCGTCTCCGCGCGGGGCGGTGGTGCGGGCGGGGCGCCCGTCGACTGGCTGGCCGAGCACGAGACCGGGCAGGCCCAGGAACTCGACCGCCGGATGCGGCTGGGCACCTATCCGGGCGCGGTGGCGCTGGCCCACCTGCCGACCCGCTTCGACCAGGTCATGGAGGTGCTGCTGGCCCACGCGCCGATCGTCCTGTGGCCGGACGGGGAGGCGGGGGTGCCCGACACCTCGCGCGAGAACCTCGACAAGTACTGGCACCTGCTGCCGGCCGAGTTCAGCGAGGCGTACCGGCGCAGCTGGCAGGAGGGCACACCGGCGGACGGGCGGGACGACCTCGCCCGGCTGCGGTCGGTGTGGCACGACCCGGAATGGCTCGACTTCTGCGAGTGGTTCGAGGGGTCCGCGCCACCGTCCACGCCACCGTCCACGACCCATGTGCTGTCCGCCACGGACACGCGTCCCACCACTGATGCGGAGTAACACCTGATGACCTGGCAGCCCTTCTACGTCGGCGACGGCACACCGCGCGACGTCGACCTGGGGGAACCACCCCCGTGGCGCCGCTTCCCCCGGCAGGCGCTCGACCGTGAGTTCAAGCCGCCGCGGGGCCTGGTCAAGGCGGTCAACGCGGCGCTCGCGCTGCGCCGCCCCCTGCTGGTGACGGGGGCGCCGGGGTCCGGCAAGTCGACGGTGATCGAGCAGGTGGCCGCCGAGCTGAAGCTCGGGGACGTGCTGCGCTGGCACATCACGTCCCGCAGCACCCTCACCGAGGCCCTGTACCGGTACGACGCGCTCGGCCGTATCCACGCGCAGCGGCTGGAGGGCCCGGCGGGCGGCGACGACATCGCGCCGTTCCTCCAGTTGGGCCCGCTGGGCACCGCACTTCTCCCGGCGGCCCACCCGAGGGCCCTGCTGATCGACGAGATCGACAAGAGCGACCTGGATCTGCCCTCCGACCTCCTGGACGTGCTGGAGCGGGGCGAGTTCGAGATCGCCGAGCTGGCCAGGTACCGGAAGGAGAGGGTCTCCGTACGGGAGTGGGGCGGCGACGCCCGGAGCGAGGTCGAGCGCGGCCGGGTGCGGTGCGCGAGTTTTCCCTTCATCGTGATGACCAGCAACGGGGAACGGGACTTCCCCGCCGCCTTCCTGAGGCGGTGCGTGCGCTTCACCATGCCGCGTCTGACGGTGGAGGCGCTGCGCCAGGTCGTGGACGCGCATCTCCAGGTCGGTACGGACCGCTCGGCGGCGGTCGACACGCTGGTCGCGGCCTTCGTCGCGCGGGTCGCGGGCGGGGAACTGCTGGCCGTCGACCAACTCCTCAACGCCGTGCACCTGTTGACCGGCGGGAGCGCGCCGGTGGCGGAGGACGAGCAGGAGGTCATGGAGATCGTCCTGCGTGAGTTGTCCCGTGCCTGAGACGCCGTTGGCGCGGGCGGTGGCGGCGCTGCACGCCGGGGTGCCCGACCTGGACGGCACGTCCCTCGCGGAGGCGTTGTGGCTGGCGGCGCTGATGGCGCCGGACGAACCTGCCCCGGAGCCCGCCGCCGTACCGGACGGTGGGGCGCCGGCAGCTGCCCCGGCTTCGGCCGAGGGCGCGGAGCGGCCCGCCGGCTCCCGTACGTCCCACGCGGCGACGCCGGAGCCGGCCGGTGGGAGCGGTGAACGGGCCCTGCACGAAAGGCTGTCCGGGTCGGCCTCCCGGATCACCGGGGACCCGGTGAGCGCGTCCCGGGCCTCGGGTCTGCCCGAGGCGCTGGAGGTGACCCGCGCGCTGCGCCCGTGGAAGCGGCCGTGGCGGGAGGGCCGCAGGCAGGCCCTGGACATCGACGCCACGGTCGACGCGTACGCGAGGAGCGGGGAGCTGATCCCGGCGTTCACACCGGCGCCCGAGCGGTGGTTCGACCTGGTGCTGGTCGTGGACCGGTCCCCCGCGATGCGGGTGTGGCGGGAGACGATCGCCGACTTCACGGCCGTGCTGGACCGGCTGGGCGCCTTCCGGACCCTCCAGGTCCGCGATCTCACCTTCGACGGCGACCACCGGCCGGAACTGCGCGGCGCGCAGGGCGCGTTGACCAGCCACGGCCAGCTGCGGTCGCCGGACGCGCGCCGCCTGGTCGTGGTGGTGTCCGACTGCGCGGCACCCGCCTGGCGGGAGGCGGCGGTCTGGCGGCTGGTACGGGAGTGGTCCCTGACGACGCCCGTCGCCCTGCTCGATCCGCTGCCCGTCAAACTGTGGCGGGGAACGGGACTGAATCTGCCCACGGTCCGGGTGGGCGCGGGCGCGCCGGGCGCTCCCAACACCCATCTGCCGTTCGAGGCACCGGTGTTGCTGCCGCAGGTGCCGGACGGGGACACCTGGCTGCCCGTCCCCGTCCTGTCGCTCTCCCCGCACACGCTGGACCGCTGGTCACGCACGGTGATGCGGGGCGCGCCCGAGGGGTGCGGCGCGGTGCTGGTCCCGTCCGGGGGCCGGGTGAGCGGCCCGGGGAGCGGCCGGCCCGCCGTCGCGGCGCCGGACGAGCGCCGGGTGGAGGGCTTCGTCCGCACGGCCGCACCGGCCGCCGTACGCCTGGCCGTACTCAGCTCGACGTTCGACCGGCTGAGCCTGCGGCTGCTCCAGATCATCCGGCGGGAGCTGGTGCCGGAGGCGACGACGGCGGATGTGGCCGAGTTGCTGACGAGTGGGCTGCTCGTGCTGGATGGCGGGGCGGGGGCGGAGGCGGTGGGTGGTGCCGAGGGCTCTGTCGAGCTGAGCCTGCCGTCCGCCGTGCAGGAGCGGTTGCGGAAGGAGCTGGCGGAGCACGAGGTGTGGCGGATCAACCGGGCGATCAGCCGTCATGTGTCGTCCCAGGGGGACGGGCTGGGACAGCTGCCGGCGGTTGCCCACAACCCGGCGGGCGGTACGGAACTCGCCGCCGGGCGGGGGCCGTTCGGGCAGGCGTCGGAGCGGACGCTGGAGCTGTTGGGGTTGTCGTCGGCGGGTACCGGAGCAGTCTCCCCGACGGTAGGGGTGCGGAAGAAGGACGAGGTACGGGACGCTGGGCGGCCCCGTCAACTTCCCCGCCAGGGAGATGCGTTGTTCGTGGGACGCGCGAAGGAGATGCGTTCCGTTACCTCCCTGCTGTCCGCGCCGGGGACACCGGTGGTGGGGGTCACAGCCACTAAGGGCCCGTTCCCTGGGACCGGGAAGACCGTGTTCGCTGTACGTGCGGCGCACGCGGTGAAGGAACAGTTCCCGGACGGTCAACTGTTCGTGGACCTCCGTGGATCCACCGACCAGCCGCTGGACGCCTCCGCCGTCCTGAACGGCTTTCTCCTGGCCCTGGGCGTCAACCCTGAACTCATCCCGGAAGATGTCGAGGGACGGGCCCGGCTTTACCGGGCGACGCTGGCCGGGCGCCGGGTGCTGGTCGTGCTGGACGACGCCTACACGGCGGCCCAGGTGACTCGTTTGCTGCCCGAATCCACCGGCTGCGGCGTCCTGGTCACGGGCAGACGGATGCGCGACCTTCGGGTAGACGGGATGGTCGAGGTGGACCTGCCGCCGCTGGATAGAGAGAGCGCCGTGGCGCTGACGGAACAACTCGTCGGCGAGGCATTCCCTGACCTGCCGAACGGCTTCGCCCCGCAGGTCGTCCAGTACTGCGGCGGATGGCCGCTCCGACTGGCTCTGGTCTCGTCCTGGTTGGCTTCGACCGCTTCCCCATTTGCGGCGCTCGACTCCCTGCGGGGACTTCCCGACCTCTTCTCCTACGTACTGGAGCCAATCCTGGACGCACGCCTTCGTGACCTGGACGTGTCGCTCAGGACCGCACTGTTCCTGCTCTCACTGCCGGAGGCCGTACACCTGACCGCGTACGAGGTGTCTGCTGCCCTCGGCGCGGACTACCCCGACGCCGTCGATACAGTGGAAACCCTGGTCCGCTTCGGTCTGATCGAGCGGTCGGGGCGGGAGCGGTTCCGCTACCACTTCCAAACCGGGGTGCACGCATACGTGCGGGGCAGGGCGTTCCACGCTATCGGCGTCCGGAACCGAGAGCGGGCCGAGAGACGCCTTCTCAACCACTACCGGGACGCCGCCGTACGCGCGTACACGACGGACCGGCCCGGCGACCGGCTCACCGAACGGCTGAAGCTGGGGCCGGGGTACGGAGACCCCAATGGCGCGGACGTACCGGCCGGAGCCGGCATCGACTGGTTCTTGGTCGAGGCGCCCAACGCGCTGGCCGCGCTGACCCCACGGTCGTCGGTCTCCCAGCACTCCGTGGGGGTGCAGGCCGACGTGCTGCTGCTGTTGCGGGATCTGGCACTGTCCCCACCGTACTCCGAGCAGTATCGTGACACCGCGCTGGCGCTGGCACAGGTGCCCGAAGCCTTCAGCACCGGCCCTGTTCAGGCCCGCGTCCGACTCGCCCTCGCACACAGCTACGTCGGCACTGGGCTCTTCGCCAATGCGGACCGCACTCTGAACGCGGCGATTCCCGACCTGGCCTCCGACCCGGCAACCGCCGGGCTCGTCGCGCAGCTGAGGGGCACAATCGTCCAAGAGGCCAGGGACTACGAGATGGCGGAGGGCCACTTCATCCGGGCACGTTCCCTCGCCCAGGACGACAATGACCTCTATGCCGAGGCGACGGCCCTGCACAGCCTCGCCCTGCTCTACCTGGAGGCGGGACGCTTCCACATGGCCCTGAACTCTGCCGTCGAAGCCCAGCAACGCTGGCGAACGCTGGGTGCTACGTGGCAACACGGCCAGATGCTCTATGTACTCGCCGAAGTTAAGGGGGCGGACGGCGATCACGCGGAGGCGTTGGAAACGCACCAGCAGGCCCTCCGTCTGCTCCAGTCGCACGGCCGGCCCCGCTGGCAGGCGTTGGTCCGGCTCGGGATGGCGCGCACTCTGCTGGCGACCGGAGCGCCGGAGGATGCCCTCCACTCGGCGTGCGAGGCCGTACGGTTGCTCGGGACCGCCACGTCGTACAGCCGCCGTGCCGAGGCCGAGACTCTGAGGGGGCGCGCGCTAGCCGACCTGGGCCGAACAGCCGAGGCCAGAACCCGATGGCTCCGGGCTCTGACGCTATACCGAATGAGCACGGACTCCGACCCCGTCGATGCGGCGGGAGTGGAGGAGTTGCTGGCGGCCACGGATCACGAGCCCGCGACGGAGCACCCTGCCTTCCTCAGCGATCGCATCCTTCGCGAGCACCCCAACTACTCAACCAACCGTTCGACCATGACTGACTCCAGCCTGACCGGGTGGTCCACCGTCGTCGCGGTCGGTATCGAAGGTTTCGCCCGTCGCGGGCGGGCCGAACAGTCGGCGCTGACCGAAATCGCCACCTGGACCGTGCGCGGGGTTCTCCTCGAACGTGGCATCGGCGAACATCTCATGGAATTCCGGTCGGAGGACAACGGCGTTTTTCTGGTGACCACCGAGTGGAGCGTTCCTCTTTTCACGGTCCTCCATGCTCTCGCACACGACCTGCCCTGGTCACTTGACGACCCCCACCTGAGCCTCAGCATCGCTGTGGACAGGGGCTCGCCCCCGCCCGAACAGGAACGACCCCACACCCGCCTGGCGCTCGCCCTGCTGCGTCAAAACGATCCCTTCGGCGTAGGGAAGGCGCGCGGCCCCATCCGCAAGCTGATCGTGTCCGAGCCCGCCATGCGGCTGGCAAGTCAGCATCGGAACGCTACTTCCCTCGCCGGATTATTTGTCCCGGTAAGGCTCAAGACCGCTCCTCTTGCTGGCGTCCGGGCCTTTGTCCAAATCCCCAACGGGGAGAGCGCGATCGACGACCAGCTCCAACGGCTCTCCGACGCCTTCCACGATGCCGACGCGGGCGGGCGCCGGATGGCTCACCTGATCAGGGATTGCATGGACGCGGTGATCGACAGTTCACGGACCGACCAGGTGGACCTCGGCGACGCCCCGCCGGGCATGCTGGCGGCCCTGGAAGTGGAGATCGCGCGGGAGACCCGCCACGAGTTCGACCTCGACGGCGGCGACCGCCTGACCATGCGGATGGCCGACGTCGAGTTCGACGTCCGCTTCTCGCTGCGGGGGCCCAGCTGGCTGTTCCCGCCCGAGTCGGTGAACGAGATCTGCCTGGTCGTGCACGCCGACGAGGCCCGCTCCGTCTGGTCGGCCGGACTGATCCGCGTACGGGAAAAGCTGCTGGAACACGGCCCCCGCAACCGGGACGCGATGCGCGCTCTCCGGCCGTCGGCGGTGGTCACCGCTGTGCAGTGGCTCCACCAGGACGCCGAACTCCCGGAGAACCTCCTCGTGAGCATCCCGGGTCCCGACCGCGCCGCCATCCTCTCGCGCGGGTCGGGGACGGAGCGGCTGGCCGAGTTGTTCCGGCGGGTCCAGAACCGCCCGATCCCCATCGCGACCGTCCGCACGGTGGCCCGGCAGCCGGAGGTCGCCCGGCGGATCCGGGACGCGCGCCGCGTTCTCGACGCCGAAGGGATCATCGTCCTGGGGCACCGGCCCGACGAGCGTGAGGCCGCGGAGCGGCTGGGTGTGCCGCCCCCCGGTGCGGACGAATGGGTCAGTGTCCGCGTGGAGGAAGGGGACAGTGCGGACAGTGCGCAAGGCGGTACGGACGGGGCGTGACCCCCTCCGCGCAGGCGGTAGAGCGTGCGTGAGTGTGGCGTACGGATTCGGTGGAGATTGCGGCTCCCGTTACTTACTCTTCGGTCAGAAGTGCGTACGGACCCTGCCGCGCCGGCCCGGTCCCCCGCCCTGACCTGTGGCGATACGAGTTCGCTCCGGTTATGTGCACGCCCTCCCGCCCGACTCCGCCGTGGGGTACCGTCACCGGCGCTGTGCGGAGCGTCCAAGGAGCAGGTCATTGCGCGAATTCACCGTTCCTCCCCTGGCGGCCGCGCCCCACGTAGGTGGGCTCGCGGACGCCGTGTTCGAGCATGCCCGCGACGACCCGCACCGGGTCGCCCTCGGCCGCAAGGACGACGAGGGCCGGTGGGGGGACGTGACCGCCGCCGTCTTCCGTGACGAGGTGCTGGCGCTGGCCAAGGGGCTGCTCGCGCAAGGGGTACGGTTCGGCGACCGGATCGCCCTGATGTGCCGTACGCGCTACGAGTGGACGCTCTTCGACTTCGCCCTCTGGTCCGTCGGGGCCCAGTCCGTACCGATCTATCCGACGTCGTCGGCCGAACAGGTCCACTGGATGCTGCACGACGCCGAGGTCACGGCGTGCATGGTCGAGCACGAGGACCACGCGATGACGGTCGGTTCCGTGATCGACCAGCTGCCCCGCCTCAAGCGGCTGTGGCAGCTGGACGCCGGGGCGGTGGACGAACTGTTCGCGGCGGGCGCGGCCATTGACGACGAGGTCGTGCACCGGCACCGCAAGGCGGTGACGCCGGACTCCGTGGCCACGGTCATCTACACCTCCGGCACCACGGGCCGCCCCAAGGGCTGTGTGCTGACCCACGCCCACTTCATGTACGAGACCGACACCGTGATCAGCCGGTGGGAGCCGGTGTTCCACTCCCGGCGCGGCGACGAGGCGTCCACGCTGCTCTTCCTGCCGCTCGCGCACGTCTTCGGGCGGATGGTCGAGATCGCGGCGATCCGGGGGCGCGTGAAGCTCGGCCACCAGCCGGAGCTGCGGGCGAGCGCGCTCCTGCCCGATCTCGCCGCGTTCCGCCCGACGTTCGTCCTGGCCGTGCCGTACGTCTTCGAGAAGGTCTACCACGCGGCCCGCCGCAAGGCCGAGTCGGAGGGGAAGGCCGGGCCCTTCGACAAGGCGGTCGAGGTGGCGGTGCGGCACGCGGAGGCGCGGGAGCACCGGGCGTTCGGGATCGGACCCGGGCCGTCCGCCGCGCTGCGCGTCCAGCACCAGTTCTTCGAGAAGGCCGTGTACAGCAAGGTGCGGGAGGCGATGGGCGGGCGGGTGCGGCACGCGTTCTCCGGCGGCTCGGCGATGGACCGGCGGCTCGGCCTCTTCTTCGAGGGCGCGGGCGTCACGATCTTCGAGGGGTACGGACTCACCGAGTCCTGCGCGGCGGCCACCGTCAACCCGCCGGACCGCACCCGCTTCGGCACGGTCGGGCAGCCGATCCCCGGCACCACGGTCCACATCGCCGACGACGGCGAGATATGGCTGCACGGCGGCCTGCTCTTCTCCGGCTACCTCAACGACAGCCGGGCGACCGACGCGGTCCTGCGCGACGGCTGGCTCGCCACCGGTGACCTGGGGTCGCTGGACGAGGACGGCTATCTCACCATCACCGGCCGGAAGAAGGAGATCCTGGTCACGTCGGGCGGCAAGAGCGTGTCGCCCGGGGCGCTGGAGGAACGGGTCCGGGCGCACCCGCTGGTCGCGCAGTGCATCGTGGTCGGCAACGACCGCCCGTACATCGCCGCCCTGGTCACCGTCGACCACGAGGCGGTGGAGCACTGGCTGACCATGCGGGGCAAGCCGCCCCTCAAGGACCGGGAGCTGGTACGCGACCGGGACCTGGAACTGGAGATCCGGCGGGCGGTGGTGGCCGCCAACACGGCGGTGTCGCAGGCGGAGTCGATCCGTACGTTCCGGATCCTGGCGCATCCGTTCAGTGAGGAGCGGGGGTTGCTGACGCCGTCGCTCAAGCTCAAACGGAAGGCGATCGAGACGGCGTACGCGACGGAGGTCGAGGCCCTCTACAAGTAGCGCCCGGGAGGGTGCCCGGCCGGTGGCGTCAGCTGTGGGTGACGCGCCGGGAATCTGTCCGCCCCGGCGATCGTTGAACGGCCGAGAACCCATCGACGACGTATCGACAACGTTAGGATCGCCCGCTCGTGAGCAAGGTCCCCACCGTTACCCTCAACAACGGCATCGAGATGCCCCAGCTCGGCTTCGGCGTCTGGCAGGTGCCGAACGACGAGACCGCGCAGGCCGTCGGCACCGCGCTGGAGGCCGGCTACCGCAGCATCGACACCGCGGCCATCTACCGCAACGAAGAGGGCACGGGGCAGGCCGTCGCCGCCTCCGGCATCCCCCGCGACGAGCTGTTCGTCACCACGAAGCTGTGGAACGCGGACCAGGGGTACGACTCGACCCTGCGCGCCTTCGACACCTCGCTGGCCAAGCTCGGCCTCGACTACGTCGACCTGTACCTGATCCACTGGCCCCAGCCGGAGAAGGCCCTGTACGTGGACACGTACAAGGCGTTCGAGAAGATCCTCGCCGACGGCCGCGCCCGGTCCATCGGTGTCTCGAACTTCCTGCCCGAGCACCTGGAGCGGCTGGCCGCCGAGACCTCGGTGGTCCCGGCCGTCAACCAGATCGAGCTGCACCCGCGGCTCCAGCGCGCCGAGTCCCGCGCCTACCACGCGGACCACGGCATCGCCACGGAGGCCTGGTCGCCGCTCGCCCAGGGCAAGAACCTGCTGGACGTCCCGACGGTGGTGGCGGTCGCCCGCAAGCACGGCAGGACCCCGGCGCAGGTCGTCCTGCGCTGGCACCTCCAGCTGGGCAACGTGGTGATCCCCAAGTCCGTCACGCCGTCCCGGATCCGGGAGAACTTCGACACCGTCACGGCGGACTTCGAGCTGGACGCCGACGACCTGGCGGCGTTCGCGGCGCTCGACGAGGGCTGACCGACTGCACGTAAACGACTCCACGTACACGCGACTGCACAGGCGCGGCGCTCCCGGTCGGGGGCGCCGCGCCTGTGTGCGGCCACGCTTCTGTACGGGTTCAGATCTTGCGCGCGGTGTGCACCGTCCGGGCCTCCAGCAGGAAGACGTCCGGGCGCTTGAGCAGTCCCCGCGGGTCCTCCGGGTCCAGCAGCCGGTCCAGGATCTCCCCGTCGTCGGCCGACCCCTCCGCCAGGTTCTTGTCCCGCAACCGGGCGAAGGTCCTGACGAGTTGCTCCCGTACGAGAGGGGGCGCCGGGGCCGGGATGTCGAGCAGGAAGGAGCGGGTGCCGCTCGGTTCCAGACCTGCGGCGGTCAGCAGGGCGGGCCAGTCCTCCGTCTCCCGTACGGCACCGGGCAGTTCGGAGCGCATCGCGCCGAACCACTCCGCCAGCCGCGCCTCGAAGCGCGCTTCGAGCCCCGGCCTGCCCATGCCGGTACCGAGGTCCCGGGGAAGGTGGCGGGCGCTCAGGCCGCCCTCCAGGAGGGCGAGCACCCCGCCGGGCCGCAGCCGCCCGGCGAACCCTTCGAGCGCGGCGAGCTGGTCCCCCAGGTGGTGCAGCGAGTTGCCCGCCCAGATGACGTCCGCCTCTCCCAAGGTGTCGACGGCGTCGGGGAGTTCGGCGAGGCGCGTGCTCACTCTGCTTCCCAGGCCGAGGAGTTCGGCGCGGGCGGCGGTACGTTCCAGCAGCTCGGGCGTGGAGTCGACGGCGACCACCTCGGCGCTGGGGAAGACGTCCGCCAGGAGCGCGGAGACCACGCCGGGGCCGCTGCCGATGTCCAGGACCCGGCGGGCGCCGGACGGCGGGAGGAGGCCGGCGATCCACTCGGCGGCCTGCCGGTACACCGGACGGCGGATCTCGGCCTCCTGTTCGAGCTGGATGCTGAGAACGCCCCAGTCGAAGTCGAAGGATTCACTGCCGTGGGTGTGCCCCTGGCCGTGGGCGTGGGCGGTGTGCGCCTGGGCGGTGTGTACGTGGGCGTCGTCGTGAGGACTCATGCCCCCAGGCTGCCCGCCCGGTGCCGCTCTGGCTAACCGTGTTGCGGTTCCGGCAAAGAATCCGGTGCCGGGCGCTGCGCCGCCACGCCCGCCCGGTACTCCTGCGGGCTGACGCCCCGTACCCGCTTGAAGGCCGTGCTCAGCGCGAACGAACCGCTGTAGCCGACCTTCCGCGCCACCGCCTCGACCGTCACGTCAGAACCGCGCAGCAGATCCGCCGCGAGCGCCAGCCGCCAGCCGGTCAGGTACGCCATCGGGGGCTCCCCCACCAGGTCGGTGAAGCGGCGGGCGAGCCCGGCCCGCGAGACACCGCACGCCGTGGCGAGCGAGGCGACCGTCCAGGGCTGGGCCGGGTCGCTCTGGAGCAGCCGCAGGGCGTTGCCGACCGACGGATCGGCCATGGCGCGGTACCAGCCGGGCGCCTCCGCGCCGGGGCGCGAGAACCACGCCCTGAGCACGGCGATCAGCATCAGGTCGAGGACCCGGTCGAGAACGACGCTCTGCCCCGGTTCGTCCCGGGAGATCTCGTCGTCGAGGACCGGCATCAACGGCCCGTTCCACGCGTCGGCGGGCAGGTGGATCAGGGCGGGCAGGGCGTCCAGCAGCCGCCGGCTGACCTCGCCGTCCATCTGGTACGTGCCGATGAGCATCGTCGTCGCCCCGTCGGGGGCGTTGCCCCAGGTCCGTACGCCCAGCCGCATCGACTGCGCGAGCGGCTCGCCCTCCAGGGTGTGGCAGACCCCGCCGGGGCCGATGAGCGCGCGGGGGGTGGTCGCCGGGTCGCCGGCGGCGGTGTACGGGTCGGGGCCGCGCGCGATCGCCACGTCGCCGGGGCGCAGGTGGATCGCGTCGCCCCCGTCGCCGGGAACGATCCAGGCCTCCCCGCGCGTGACGCACATCAGACAGAGCGGGGCACGGTCCTCGATCCGGACGGACCACGGCGGTTCCATCACCATGCGGAGCAGAAAGGCCCCCCTGGCGCGCGGTCCGTCGAGGAGTCCGGCGAGTACGTCCATGTCACCAGCGTAAATGCAGGGGCCACGGTGCCGGTCGCGGCACCGGTCAGTTCGCGCCGTGTGCGGGTGCGATGTCCTCGACACGGCGCGCGAGGTCGAGATCGAGGCCGGTGACGGCGTCGCCCGCGTCGTGCGTACTCACCGTCAGGGAGACGGTGTCGTAGCCCAGGGTCAGGTCGGAGTGGTGGTTCAACTCGTCCTGGATCACGGCGACGTGGGCGACCATGGCGGCGGCGGCCCGGTGCGAGCCGAGGTGGTACGTGCGGGTGATCCGGCCGTTCTCCAGGGACCAGCCGGGGACTTCCCCCAGCCGGTCCTCGGTCTCCTGCGGCGACAGTGGCTCGGTGGGCATGACCGGGGCTCCTCACGGCTCGGGGAGGGACGCTCCTCACCCGGCCGACGATACGTCGTTCCGGCCGGTCCCTCCTGTCGAGGTCGGGCGGGGGACTCCGCCGTGCCGCCGGGCGGGTGCACTACCGTCCCCGTATGGCAGTCCCCGGCCCCGCACCCATACCCGTACCCGCCTCCACCCCCGCATCCGCCCCGGCCTCGTCCGTCGGCCCCCTGTTGCGCGACTGGCGCCGGCGGCGCCGGATCAGTCAGCTCGATCTGGCCCTCCGGGCCGATTCGTCGGCCCGGCACATCAGCTTCGTCGAGACGGGCCGCTCACGCCCCAGCGAGGAGATGGTGCTGCGGCTGGCCGAGCACCTGGACGTACCGGTCAGGGAGCGCAACGCCCTCCTGCTGGCGGCCGGTTACGCGCCGCGCTACACGGAGACGACGCTGGACGACCCGGCCATGGACGTCCTGCGCGAGGGCCTGACCGAGCTGTTGCGGGCGTACGAGCCGTACCCGGCGGTGATCGTGGACGGGACGTACACGGTGGTGGCCGCCAACCGGGGCATCGCCCTGCTGATGGAGGGCCTGCCCGAGCACCTGCTCGCCCCGCCGCTGAACGTCATGCGGATCACCCTCCATCCGGAGGGGCTCGCCCCGCGCATCCTCAACCTGCCCGAGTGGCGGGGGCATCTGCTGGACCAGATGAAACGTCAGCTGGCCCTCTCCCGCTCCCCCGCCCTGCGTGAGCTGTACGACGAGGTGGCGGCGTACCCCGTGCCCCCGTCCGGGAGCCTGACGCCGGCGGACGGCGCGCCGTGCCCCGTGCTCCCGGGCTTCGCGCTGCCGCTGCGCATCGGGCACGACGGCCACGCGCTGTCCTTCCTCTCGACCATCGCCACGTTCAACACGCCGATGGACGTCACCGTCGCCGAACTGGCCATGGAGACCTTCCTCCCGGCCGACCCGGCGACGGCCAAGTACCTCGCGTCGGTGACCACGTAGGCGGCGGCGGTCAGTCCGTGCCGGGTGGGGGCGGGGACGGTTCGGAGGTGCGCCGCGCGCGCCGGGGCCGGGTCGCCCAGGCGACGCAGGCCGTGGCCAGTGCGGTCAGGGCCAGTGCCAGGGCCCAGTTGACGGGGTAGTCGAGCGGCAGCACCGTGGGGTTGTTCGGCTTTCCGGGGCGGAGCATCAGCGGCAGCGCGAGCAGCGTCAGGCAACCGGCCGTCAGCAGGCCGCCGCGCAGGGCCGTACGGGATCCGGAGCGGCCCACGAACAGTCCGGCGCCGAGGACCAGCGGCACGAGCAGCCCGTCGTGCAGGGCGACCGCGCCGGCGAGCCACAGTGCCACGTTCAGCGGGTCGCCGGGGCGGGTGAGGGTGAAGAGTTCGTACGCGCCGAAGCCGAGCGCGGCCACGCCGAGCGAGCCGAGGGCGATACGGACAGTGGTCGCGGCGGTGGTCGCGGCGGTGGCGGTGGGCGAGGCGGATGCGGTCTTCCTGTCGGTCTGCGGCATCACAGCACCTCCAGTCGTGTGACCCACTTCGTCTGGAGCACCCCGGGCCGGTTCGGCGCGATGATCCTGGCCGGATAGCCGTGGTCCGGTGCCAGGATCTCGCCGTTGAGGCGCAGGGCCAGCAGGGTGAGCCCGTCGCGGGTGTACGCGCTGTCCATCGCGGAAACGCCGTACCCGCCGTGCCGCTGCATCGAGACGATCCGCAGCGGCGCGCCGTCCGGCAGCCCCGCCCGGGCCAGCAGGTCCTTGATCCGGACTCCTTCCCAGTGGGCGGACTTGGACCAGCCCTCGACGCAGGCCATGGGCAGTTCGACGCGGGTCTGCGGCATGGCACGGAGTTCGGTGAGGGTGAGTTCGTACGGCTTCGGTCCGCCGACCCGCAGCCGCCACCCGCGCAGGTCGTCGGTGGTGATGCCGGCGGCCCTGGCCGTGCGGTTGACCGGCAGGCCCTGCGGGCCGACCCGCGGGTCGCGTGGGGCCAGGAGCACCAGCCTCCGCAGTGGGGTGACGGACTGTCCGGCCGAGACGAGCGTGACCGCGCCGACCGCCGCGGCCAGGCCCAGCAGCAGTGAGCGCCGCTC